>JAZKGV010000200.1:0-4433 GCA_040385725.1 Bacteroidota bacterium
ACTTTCATTCCTGTTATCATACACAGTAAGAGAAAAATCACAGCCTGTTTGTTTTCCTTCTAATGAAAAAACAATGTTTTCATTTTTTATAAAACGGTAATTGCCAATAACAGTTCCATCATCATTTGTAAAATAAGAAAGCTGTATTTCCTTTTCTCCGAGTTTGCCTGCATAATCATTCCAAAAACCTGCATCAATTTTACAATCCTGTGCTGCACATGTATTCCAAAAGAAAATTAAAAAAATAATTGTCCGTAAAAAATAACATGACAACTGCTGCAGTTTATAATGATGCATGATGATGGTTTTAAAAAACTGTTGCAATGAAATATACTCATTGCAACAGTCCTGATTCATTATTATCAGTTGGCTTTTAACTGGTATTTATTAAATAGTTCTTCTTTTGAAGCGGGGCAATACATTTCTTTTGGCTTTCCCTCAGTATCGTACACTGCCAGCAGGTTAATGTTGGCTTCATAAATAACCAGGTCGCCGTTTGGCATTTTTACTTCCTGTGCAGTGGGATGGTCATTTTTAAAATTGTATGCCACTGTTACATACTGCACCACATTCATGATCTTGCTGTTCAGAGGCTTCTTTTGTTTGAAAATAGCGAATTGGTTTAAAGCAGGATTGGGGTTTGCCGGGTCACCATAACTGCTCCAGTCTTTCACTGTATACTTTCCTGTATTTTTTATGTCCATCATAGGGTTAAATGATATGCCGTCAGAAGAATAGCCGTCAGAAGGATTACTTTGTGCCGCATTGTCTTTAGGCGGCTGAGGCACCGGGTATTTTTTCACAGGCTGGCTGTTTTGTTGTGAAGGCATTGGCGGCTCCTGCGGTGTAGTTGGGTACTGGTTTGCCGGCTCTGGTGGTACTGTTCTGTTTGTTTTGGGCATTGGAGGTTCTGCTGGTGTTACTGGTTTTTGATTTGCAGGTTCCGGCGGAATAGTTCTTGTTGTTCCTCTTTGATTTGTTCCTGAATTTGAACTGTTGTTATTATTAGAACTTCTGCTATCCTTGTTATTAATAACACGGCCATTTGCATCTAATGGAAGCTCTACATAATCATTGCTATTATTATTTTTTGCTCCGCTGTTCTGCCGGTTAGTATTGCCGGCTGAATTTGAATTGTTATTGTTTGTTCTGCTATCCTGGTTATTGATAACACGGCCATTTGCATCCAATGGAAGTTCCACATAATCGCCGGTGTTTGAATTATTGCTGCTGTTTGTTGCCTTATTGTTTGTGTTTCTTTTTACCTGGCCGGTTGCTTTGTCTATATCATCATAATTACTGTTATTATTATTGGCAGTTGTGTTACTGGAGTTCCTCTTTACCTGTCCGGTTGCTTTGTCTATATCATCATAATTACTGTTGTTGTTATTGGCGGTTGTGTTACTGGAGTTTCTCTTTACCTGCCCGGTTGCTTTGTCTATATCATCATAATTACTGTTGTTGTTATTAGCAGTTCTGTTATTCTGGCGCCGTGCCACTTCAGCATCATGGTCTTTTTCAATTTCCTTCACGTCAACAAAATTGGCACCCGTATAGTCAACGGTATCTTGTACGTTTAACCCTGCGGAAGAATAAGTATCATTCTTTTTGTTTTGTGAATTACTACGATTACCTGCAGTTTGATTAAAATTACCACCCTGCGGTTTTGCTGCAACCGTTTTGGGTGAGTTGGTATTTAATATCTCATCTACAGATTTGCAAACAAGCGAAAAAGTTTTTCCCCTGTATGAAAAAGAATTGTACACATCACCCTTAACCAGGTTGGGCAATCTTACGCTCTCCCATTTATCATTATTCCCTATCCCGATCTTTGCAAGGTTATCCGTGCCATAAGCAGCGCCGTTGCCAAAGGAGATCATAACATGCACCACTTTACCGCTTTCTACAATTCCAATAATATATCCTGCCGGTATTTGCAATACATTACTTACAGCCTTGTCATCCGGGCTTATTATCCTGTCATCTTTAAGTGCATTAGATTGGCTCTGGCTTATTACATTGGCCTTTTTAGCTACGTACTTTACGGCTGCAGCAGGTTGCAATTTATCTAATTTGGATGCTTCGTCTTTCTCTGTCCACTGGCCGTTTGCAAAGGTCATAGCGGTTTTTACAAAATCATTTTCCTTTTGTGATTGTGCCCCGGCAATTGAGGTACCGTAAAGAGCCACTGCAAGCAGCGCTATTTTTTTTATTAATGATCGCATGGTATTTTTTTTATGATTTAAAAAAATTATTGCTATTGGTTTAATATCTCCACCTTATAAGTGAATTCCAGTTTTGCATCTTCATATTGTACTACGAATGTTTTTGGTATGGCTGCCGGCCCGCTGTCTAATTTCAACGCATCTTTCATCATCACTGTTTTATCAAAGAATGCAGATGTATAATCATCACCAAAAACACCCCAGTCAATTTTTACTACGGCAGCACGCAGGTCTATTTTTTGTTCACCATTCTGGAAATCAGCAATATTAAATTCAAAGGGTGCTGTGGTAACGTCTATTTCATAAGCACTACCTTTTTTCAAAACAATGAAGTTGGGCCTGTCACTTTCAGCCCAGGCTTTTTTATAGCTCATTAAAAAAGGTGTCGATGTAGTCTTCTCTGTTTTATACGTCTTCGCTTCAAAGATCACACCCCATCTTACCTCATCCCTGTCACCAGATACATAGGTTATTTTTTCCAGTTTCAACACTGCTTTTATCCTGTCAGATTTTACAGGCTTGCAGGTACGTTTTGTATAACTTGAGAAAAGGTTTACAAATGCCTGTTTGTTATCTGCTAAAAATTTGCAACTGTAAGAGATAGGCAATGCCAACGCTGTTTTTTCTAATTTGCCATCATCCTGCAGCATTTGCATAAATCCATTAAATCCATTTACAGCCAGTATACCGTTAGCGCCGGAGCCGCCGATAATAGTGGCAGAATATTTCATGCTGTTCACATCTTTCTTTGTTTCCAGGTCCACTTCACCGCCTGCTGTAACAGATCCGTGGTATTCAGCTTCCAGGTGGGCTTTAAAATCGCTGGTGCTTTGTTCCGACTCCATAAAGAAATAACACACCCTTCCATAAGTGATGGAGTTTACATACAAAGGTGTTTTACCACTTTGCAACGCTTCAATCGCTTTTAATTTGTTTTTAAAAAGGTCAATTGGTTTTTTAGGTTGTACCATTGTTACTGTATAGTACTTTTGTACAAACTTCACCATCTTGATGCTTTTCTGATTGGTGGTATTCAGATCGGCACTGAGCCTGGCATCAAAAGTGGCTGAGTTAAAATGAGCACCTAATTTCAACGTGAGTTCTTCCATGCTGTTTATTTCACTTACTTCAAAACTTGCCTGCACTTCCATTTCTCCTTTTGTCTGGTTGATAAGTAAATCATTAATGGCTGTATTGATGCTGCCAAGATCAGGATCAACAACTGTAATAGTGGGGTTGCCTCCTACAATTGCAATAGTAGTGGTAAGGTTGATCGGGTTAAGATCACTTCCGGATGCATAGCTTGCATAACTGCCGTTGGCAATATCCTCAGAGTAAAGCATGGCACCGGGAAAAATATTTGCGTCGTTAGGATTCTGTATAAAATTTATATCAAATGAAGCAGTAGCATCCACGGGTTCTTCTGTGCAGATCTGTTTGGGCGTTTTATTAACAACTGCAGCACCACCTGGTTTTTCGCCTTTAGGTACCCTTGTTCTGCTGATAGTTCCTTTAATATTTTCTTCTGTAAACGAAATTTCCTGTGTGCTGAATTCGCCTTCTAATTTAAATTCCGGCCCGGCCACATCCGCTTCATTAAAATTCATGGCACCTGCCTCATCTATCTGTACTTTGGAGTTGCCCTGCGTTAATAAGCATCCGCAGGAAAAACTGTATTTCTTGTTGACACTACCATCGTCTGATTCTTTTTTTACATTGATGTTGTTGACCTTAACAGGATTTGTCCAGCCTTTACCAGTCAGCTCTATATCTAAACCACTGATACTTCCAATATCAGGTTTGTCTTTTATGGTAACGGTTGCAAAATCACCTATACATAATTTTCCTCCCAACAATGTTTGATCATTATCTCCATAAATTTTTATCCGCACATTTGTTTCACCGGCAATGTTGCTGCCATTTACATTTTTTACCAAGGGATCGCCCTGTATTGTTATTTTATAACTGAACTGGGACATACTTTGCAGTGAGCTTAATAAAACACAGGCAAAAAAAATATTTTTTAAAAGCTGTTTCATTTTATTACAGGTTTAGAAGTTGAGATAGTTTAGAAGTATCGACTATTATTGAGCACCGAGTTCCTTCAATGCTTTTTTGGTTTTTGATAACCCTGGTGCCACATCTCTTGGGGTATCGCCTTTATTATTTTTTACAAACATCGAAGTTAAATCCAACGGTTCGTCGCGG
>JAZKGV010000201.1:0-3500 GCA_040385725.1 Bacteroidota bacterium
TGCCATTAAAACTTTTGCAATGGCAATCGAAGGGCAAAGGGATTATTTCAAGTCCCTTACTTTAAAATGGGTTGATTTTAGATAAATATCAATGAAACCGAAAAGCAGTAGCCCAAACTGATCTTTGGTATTTCTTTTATGACTTTAGTAGACAGGTACAAAAAGGAATTCAATAAATCTTGCTTCTGTCAAAATTTTTCAACGATTTGTACATATATTTGAAAATACGTTAAAAAATACCACTTGTATGGCATCTAAATTCAACCTCGACAAATTAGACCTGCAAATCATTCATGAAATGATGGAAACAGCAGAAATTTCTTATGCTGAACTGGGAAAGAAATTGTTTGTAAGTGGCGGCACAATACATGTGCGTATAAAAAAACTCCAGGAACTGCATATTGTGAAGGGCACCCGCCTTAATGTTGATCTTAAACAATTAGGTTATGATATCACCGCCTTTGTTGGTATATATCTTGAAAAAAGTTCTTTATATGATTCCGTTGCAAAAGACCTTGAAAATATCCCTGAGATAATCCGCCTTAATTATATCACCGGCAACTATAGTATGTTTATAGAGATCGTATGTAAAGACATTGCACAACTTCGCAGGGTTTTGCATGATGAACTACAAAAGATAAAAGGGATAGAACGTACCGAAACATTTATCTCTCTTGAAGAAGGTTTTAGTAGGAATGTGAGAGTAGCGCCTGCGGAGTAGTTCCCCTTTAGGGCGCGAAGGGGGTTTTCACATCTGTTGCATCTCTCAATCCATTTCCCAATAAATTAAAAGCAAGTACCAATAACATTATTGCAAAGCCAGGTACCAAAGCCAGCATGGGATTGTGTGTAATGATGAAATTATAATTTTCTTTTATCATTAAACCCCAGCTTGGTTGCGGAGGTTGCACACCAATACCTAAAAAACTAAGACCAGCCTCAATAATAATAGCAGTTGCAAAATTGCTGGCAGCAATTACAAGAATAGGGCCCAGGATATTGGGCAAAATATGTTTTATAATAATTCTTGCATTACTAAAACCAAGTGCCCTGGCTGCCTGAACAAACTCTAATTCTTTTATCGCCATTACCTGTCCACGTACCAAACGGGCCACACTCACCCACATGGTTAGCCCGACAGCAATAAATATCTGCCAGAAACCTTTTCCCAGTGCCAGGGTAATAGCAAAAACTAAAAGCAATGTTGGAATGCTCCAGGTAACATTTACTAACCACATGATCACAACATCTGTTTTGCCACGATAGTAACCTGCTACTGCACCTAATATAATTCCAATGGTTAATGAGATCAGTACTGCGATCATACCAACAGCAAGGCTTACCCTTGTGCCGATGATCAGCCTGCTTAAAATATCCCGTCCAAATTTATCTGTGCCCAGCCAGTATTTTTTTGTGATGATGTTTTGAGCAATTAATTCAGGCTGTTTGTTGGTGAGTTGGTTGATGGAATAATATTGAACCACAGAAGTATCCTGGTCAACATATTTATTAATAACCAGGCTGTCATTGTGTATGCTGTAACCGCTGATGGGTATAAGCTGGTAATGAATTTTCTCTCCACTCACAAGGTGGTCGATCCAAAAGCCGCTCCAATGTTTTCCTTGTGGTATTTTTAAAAACTGTTGTACATAACCGGGTTTCTTTGCCTGTATCTCTACTGTTTGAAAATCTGCATTAGGAGAACTATCCGGCGCAATGAGGTAGCCTAATATGGCAATAAAAAATGCCAGGACAATCACCATCAATCCAAACATGGCACCTTTGTTTTTTTTAAGGCGAAGCCAGGTTTGTTTTTGAAAAGAATGTGATTGATCAGGCATACTTATTATTAATGAGATTTATTAACTGCCCGATAATCTTTGACAGTTCAAATTGATTTGCTGCCAAAGTAGTTGTGTAAAACCTCCGGCAACACAATCCCTTCTTCCGTTTGGTTATTTTCTAATAATGCCGCCACAATCCTCGGCAATGCCAATGAAGAACCATTCAGTGAATGCACCAATTGTGTTTTACCTTCTGCGTTCTTGTAGCGTATTTTCATCCTGTTGCTTTGGAAGCTTTCAAAGTTGCTCACACTACTTACTTCCAGCCATTTTTGTTGTGCAGCGCTGAATACTTCAAAATCGTAAGTGAGGGCACTGGTAAAGCTCATATCGCCGCCGCATAGCCGCAAAATGCGGTAAGGCAGTTGAAGGTTTTGCAAAAGTATTTCCACATGCTTCACCATTTCTTCTAAAGTATCATAGCTTTTTGCAGGATCAACCAATTGTATGATCTCCACTTTATCAAATTGATGAACACGGTTTAATCCACGAACATCAGCACCAAAGCTGCCGGCTTCTCTTCTGAAGCAGGGAGTATAAGCTGTCATTTTTATTGGCAGGTCAGATTCCTTTACGATCTCATCACGGTAAATATTAGTAACAGGAACTTCCGCTGTTGGGATCAGATAAAAATTATCAGCAGTGGCATGGTACATCTGCCCTTCTTTATCCGGCAACTGCCCGGTACCGTAAGCTGTGTCTTCATTTACCAGTAATGGTGGCAAATATTCTGTGTATCCTGCAGCAGTATTGTAGTCCAAAAAATATTGTATCAACGCTCTTTGCAGTTTAGCGCCTTTGCCTTTGTATAAAGGGAAACCGCTGCCGGTTATTTTAGCACCGGTCTCAAAATCTACTAAATCATATTTTTTTATCAACTCCCAATGTGGCGCTGCACCTGCGTACAAAGTTGGTTTTGTTCCGGCTTCTCTTACCACTTCATTCTCTTCCGGTGTTTTGCCTTTTGGTACAGATGTATGCGGCAGGTTAGGCAACTTTACCAATTCATCCTGCAATTGCTTTTCAGCCACAGTCAATTGATCCGTTAATTGCTGCATAGAAGATTTGATAGAAGCTACCTCTGTTTTTTTTGCTTCCGCTTTATCTTTTTCGCCTTTGCCCATCAGCATACCAATTTCTTTGCTGGCAGCATTCATTGTTGCCTGTAAAGTTTCGCTTTCCACTTTTAATTTACGCACCTGCTCATCTGATGAAAGGATTGTATCAACCAATGAAATATCTGAAAAATATTTAGCCGCTAATCTTTCTTTTACCAACTCCTTGTTTTGCCTTAGCACAGTAATCTGTAACATGATCCTTAAAAAATTTCGCCAAATATAATTTAAAACCCCGGTCTGACCTTCGGTGCCGACCGGCGTCTTAATGTAGCACCTTATATTTGCAGCATGCAACAGGCAAAGGACGATTTACAGGTGCGGTGGCTTAAGCTACGGATAATGCTGAAAGAAAAGTATGGCATTAAACCAGAAATGGATGGTGTTCTTTTCTTAATTGGTGTGCAGGAACTGGGTACTGGCAAACAGGAATACACTAAAGAACAAAAGCAAGACCTGATGCATATTGCTATTTGCACCATTTTGGCACCCAGCGGTTATTATGTCAAGGAAGGATATGACGATGAAGGCTGGCCGCATT
>JAZKGV010000202.1:0-6026 GCA_040385725.1 Bacteroidota bacterium
CCGGAGTTTTTTATTGCGGCACTTTATCAGAAAAATGCCAATGCAATTAAAGCTGCCAGGAATGGCCGTTGATCTTAATTTTATTTCTTTCTCGTTTGTAGTTTACCAATTTGTGTCTATTGGATTTCATTCACAGGTATTGTTTTGATATTTTTAAGATGAGTCTCTGTAAACCTTACTGGCTTTGGGTTTGAGTGCTTTTATTCAACCATACAATAAACCTAAATGTACAAAATTATCCTATAATTAATATTATGTTAAACAGGCGCTCCGGCTCTCTTGCAGCCTTTTTATTTTTTCTTTCCCTCCCTTCATGTGGTTAGATTATGTAGTAGATTAACAAGCAGATAACAAACAGGTATTTTGAAACAAATTACCCGGTTAGTAATTTAGTTTTGCAAACCTAACTGAATTGAGTACAATATCTATTTCAAAAGTGGAGACTCTCCAACGGGGCGATATTCTTTGCCGCCTGACAGACGGGCTTTTTTTCAAAGTAATAAAAGTAGACAGTATTTCCATAGCCCTTCAGGCTACAACAGGCAATAGCATTTGTTTTATGCCGGCAAATCAATTCAAGTCTTCCGAGTGGTGTTTAGTGGAGAATTAGCCGCTTCGCTCCTCTAAATTCCAAAAGTTTTGTAAAAACACAAGATTGTGTAATAAAAAATCCCCTGTAAAAACAAGGGATGATATTTATAATCAAAATCTAAAACTAAAATTATTGGACTCAAAGCGAGCTTGTACAAAGGTATAAACACATCAATTCTTTCCTTTACACAATTATGGGAAAATCTTACAAGATTTCTCTTGCTGTCACTTTGCTCCTTCTTATAAAAAAACAGGCTAAGCTTTCGCTTAACCTGTCATTATTTATTATCTCAAAATTATAGAGTATGGATTTGAGAGTTAGTAATTCTCTGCTCCTAATACTACATGTATTGTGCCGAAAGATTATGAGTCAGAAATTTTAACAGTCGCTTTGTTACTGCGATAAAAAAGCCCCGTATGGTAGAAACCAACGGGGTAATTCGCTTTATTCACTAAAGCTATACTTTATGAGAAGTCAAATGTATAGGATAAGTATTTTGTAAAATGGTGATAGTGATTGAACGGCTTCAATCCTTTTCAGACGGCAATTAACCTATCTCTTCGCTCCTGTTTGTTTATACCATTATGCAATAGATAATGGCTGATACAAAGACAGCCACTAAGAATAGCGGCTGTACTAAGTATCCATAAATTCATGCAATTTTATCCACTGGCTTAACAAGTAAATGAATGCTTTATTTCAAATACCGGCAATCATGTAATATATACGGGTAATTATGAAAAAGGCCAAGTGTAAACTCAGCCTTGTACTAAAACCCTGAAACCATATTAACCTTAAAACTGCTGTAAAATACCAGCTTCAGGATTTAATCAATTACATAATAAAAGAAAGTGTTTACATAATTCACTGGTGACTGCTGGCATAATGTAAGTAAGTGCGTTAAACCCACCCCTTACTTATTCAGCAAAAGGAAACAACTGAGTTGGAAATAAACAAAAAGCCGACTGCAATTGCAACCGGCTTCCATTTAAAAATTCCCAAATCTTATTCTGTAACTGGAACATCAGTTTTTTCTCCGGCATCCGCCGTTCCTGTTCCTTCTGGATTATCACTTGCAGGAGTTGCACCATTTTCATCAACCTGAGTTTCAGTTTCCACTTCTTCCTCATCCAGGTTTGTGATCGCTGCAATAGAATCACCTTCATCAATCCTTATCAGTTTCACACCCTGTGTAGCCCTGCCCTGTTCGCTTACATCTTTTACTTTCATCCGGATGGTTACGCCGCTTACGCAGGTGATCATCAGGTCTTCTTTTTCACTTACATCCAGCAAACCAACTAAAGGGCCTGTTTTATCAGTTACATTAATTGTTCTTACACCTTTACCGCCACGGTTCGTAATCCGGTAATTGGCCTCGCCTGTTTCAGGGTCATCAAGGAAAGTACGTTTGCCATATCCTTTTTCACTCACCACCAAAATGGTTTTGGTTTTGTCTTCCCTGTTCACACATACCATACCCACCACTTCATCATTTTCATCATCCACTTCCACACCGGCAACACCAATACCGCCGCGGCCTGTACTTCTTACTTTTTCTTCAGGGAAACGGATGGCACGGCCACTCTTAACTGCCATCATAATTTCACAATTACCATCTGTCATCCTTGCTTCTATCAACTGGTCGCCTTCTAAAATGTTGATCGCATTGATACCATTTTGTCTTGGACGGCTGAAATCTTCCAGGTCAGTTTTTTTGATGATACCTTTCTTGGTACACAAAACAATATAGTGGCTGTTTACATAATCCTTGTCATCAAAATTCTTCACATCAATGATGGCCCTCACTTTATCATCCGGCGGAATCTGGATCAGGTTCTGCATAGCCCTGCCCTTGCTTGTTTTATCACCTTCAGGAATTTCATACACTTTCAGCCAGAAGCACCTTCCCTTTTCTGTAAAGAATAACAAGGTATGGTGTGTTGATGCTACAAAAAGATGTTCTATATAATCTTCATTTCTTGTGCTGCTGCCTTTGGCACCACGGCCACCACGGCGTTGCTGCCTGTATTCGTCTGCTGATGTACGTTTGATATAACCTAAATGAGAAATGGTAACCACCACATCTTCTTCTTCTATCAGATCAAGCATGTTTATTTCATCACCAACATATACGATCTCTGTTTTACGTTCATCGCCAAACTTTGCTTTCACTTCTTCCAGCTCTGTTTTAATAATGCCGTAACGCAGGTCTTCATTATCCAATATAGATTGCAAATGTTCGATCAGTTTCATTATCTCCGCATGTTCCTGGCGGATCTTGTCAATCTCCATTCCGGTTAGGCGCTGCAAACGCAGTTCCAGTACGGCCTTAGATTGTATCTCACTCATGCCAAAAGTGCTCATCAACCCTTCATGTGCAATGGCAGGCGTGGCAGATTCCCTGATGAGTTTTATCACTGCATCAAGATTGTTGAGTGCGATGATATAACCTTCTAAAATGTGTGCTCTTTCTTTTGCTTTGCGGAGTTCAAAATTTGTACGGCGTACAACCACGTCATGGCGGAACAAAACAAATTCACTTACAAGGTCCCTTAAGTTTAATATTCTTGGCCTGCCTCTTACCAATGCTACATTATTGATACCGTAAGAAGTTTGCAGTTCTGTTTGTTTGTACAACTGGTTTATCACCACTTGCGCCACTGCATCTTTCTTCAGGTCAACCACTACCCTTGTGCCTTCCTTGCTGTTGCTTTCATTGTTAACATCAGAAATACCTTCAATCAATTTCTCTGTGATCAATTCACCGATTTTAGCAGTGAGTGCATCCCTGTTTACCTGGTAAGGAGTTTCATAAATAACAATTTTTTCTCTGCCGGTTTTAGTAGTTTCAATATTTACTTTACCACGAAGTACCACTCTCCCACGTCCTGTAAGCAAAGCATTTTTTACGCCTTCAAAACCATAAATGGTTCCGCCGGTGGGAAAGTCCGGGCCTTTTACATATTTGATAAGGTCTTCTGCAGTTACATCACGGTTTTCAATGTAGGCTATACAGGCATCAATCGATTCACTCAAATTATGAGGCATCATATTCGTGGCCATACCAACCGCAATGCCACTTGAGCCATTGATCAGCAATTGGGGTATCCGTGTAGGTAATACTGAAGGTTCTGTTTCAGAATCATCAAAGTTGGGTTGAAAGTCAACGGTGTCTTTATCAATATCACCCATCATGGCTTCAGTCAACTTTTCCATACGCACTTCCGTATAACGCATGGCTGCCGGGCCGTCACCATCCTGGTTACCAAAGTTACCCTGGCCATCCACCAATGTGTACCGCATGCTCCACTCCTGCGCCATACGCACCATGGCGTCATATACAGAACTATCACCGTGTGGGTGATACTTACCCAACACCTCACCTACCACCCTGGCACTTTTTTTATGTGCTTTATTCGACTGTAATCCTAATTCATTCATCGCATGCAATATGCGGCGGTGAACTGGTTTCAATCCGTCCCTTACATCTGGCAAAGCCCTTCCTACAATTACACTCATGGAGTAATCAATGTAAGAGGTCTTCATTTGCTCCTCGATATTTACTGGTATTATTTTGCCCCTGTTGGTGCCATTGCTGCCATCATTTGGCGGCAACATTCCATCGTTTGTTTCTCCGGTATTTTCCATAAAGTTTTACCCTTTTTGAGGGATTGCGAAAGTACCGATTTTAAGCCGGTTTTCCTTCTTTAAAATGTTCCTTTTTGGCGCTATTTGTACACATTTTTTTCTTGTTTGTGGACAATGGTTTTTCTTTTTTTGTAGCCCTTTTTAAAGGGCCAATTCAGCAGCATTAAAGCGTAACTTGCCGCCCTAAATTATTAAAGATTGTGAAGACGATTTTACTTTTGGGTGCAGGTAAATCTGCTACCGTTTTAATTGACTATTTGATTAAGACGGCAGCTGAGAATAAATGGAAATTTATCATTGCTGATGCCAATAAGCAGCAGATCCTTGCCAAAACAAACAACTCCCCTTTTGCCGAAGCCGTGGCATTGGATGTAACCAATGAAAAACAACGTTCAAAATTGATAGAAAGGGCACATGTGGTTATATCCATGATGCCACCTTCGCTGCATTTTTTAATAGCGAAAGATTGTGTGGAATATCGTAAACATTTACTTACCGCTTCTTACCTGGATAATAAAATTAAAAGCCTGGAGGCTGAAATAAGGAATAAGAAATTATTGTTTTTATGTGAGATGGGTCTTGATCCGGGTATTGACCATATGAGCGCAATCAAAATTATTGACGAAATAAAACACAATGGAGGGAATATAAACTCTTTTAAAAGTCATTGTGGTGGGTTAGTTGCCCCGGAAACCGATAACAATCCGTGGCACTATAAAATAAGCTGGAACCCAAGAAATGTGGTGCTGGCAGGCAAAGCTGGTGCTGAATATAAACTGGATGATAAAATTATCCATAAAGAATACAAAGAGTTGTTTGCTGATTGTGAAGAAGTGGCTATTGAAGGTTTGGGCAAACTGGCATTTTATCCCAACAGGGATTCGCTGAGTTATATGCCGGTATATCATTTGGAAAACGCAACAACTTTTATCAGGACCACTCTACGCTATGCAGATTTCTGCAAAGGCTGGCAGGCAATTGTAAGTGCTGATCTGGCAAATGAAAAAGATGCTGTTGACACAAAAGAGCTGAGTTTTAAAAAGTGGTCTGCAGCAATTAACCCATTTATAGATGATAGCAATAAAAAGCTGCTTGAGTTTTTAGGTTTGTTTGATGAGGCATTGGTTCCTGCTGCAGCAAAATCATCTGCTGATATCCTGCAATATTTACTAGAGACAAAATGGGTGATGCAACCGCAGGATAAAGACATGATAGTAATGCTGCATGAAATAGAATATGAAACGGTTGATGGAAACAAGAAAAAAATTGAAAGCAGTTTAGTAGTAAAAGGAGAAGATAATTTGAGAACAGCTATGGCGAAAACTGTCGGGCTTCCATTGGGTATTGCTGCTAAATTAATTTTAAATGATACGATAAAAATGACCGGTGTGCATATTCCAATTGCGAAAGAAATTTATGAGCCTGTGTTGAAAGAACTGGAAGGTTTTGGAGTGGTTTTTAGAGAAGTAGAAAAATAATTTACTATACGTATAGAATTATTATATTTGTCGTATAAACTTATTTATGGACGCTAAAATAACATTAAGCTTTGATGAGGATGTTATAAACAAAGCCAAAAAATACGCCGAAGAAAATAACATCAGCCTTTCGAGGCTTACAGAGTTTTTATTGCGTAAAGTAACAAGCGGCCATCATTCTGCCCTCGAAGATTTTCCTATTTCCGATTGGGTAAGTGCCGTTTCTGAAGGAGAAGTTGAATACCAGCGCCAGCCAAAAGGCAGCAATAAACACAATGCCGAATATTTTAAAAATAAGAAATGACCAT
>JAZKGV010000203.1:0-1531 GCA_040385725.1 Bacteroidota bacterium
ATGCACAGGTTTTTGTAAAAGTATGGAACAAAAAAAGATCACTTATTGTCTTGTAAATAATTTGGGTGGCATTACCACTATGCTGCAGAATGTAATACGCTATGGTGGAAAAGAAAGCATGGCGCAGGAAGCCGTTTTACTGAATATCAAAGAAAATAAAGCAGCAGCCATTACCGGTGATTTTTGTGAGGGGTTGCATACCACAACATTTAATTTTTCAAACAAAGAAAATTGGTACCACGTTTTTAAGAAGCTGGCAGATATTGCAGGTGCATCTCCCGGGTTGCTGGTTACAAATGATGTGTATGATATGTTGATGCTCACGTACTACAATATACCCAAACGGGTGGTGCAGATGGTACATGATGGTTATAATGTGCAGCTGGCTGTTCTATACAATGATGTGGTGGATGCATTTATTTGCCATAGCTATTTTTTTTATGAAACAATGTGCCAGTTGTTTCCTGCACGAAGAAATGATATTTATTTTTTGCCTTATGGTGTGCCTGTTTCCGGTTATAAAAGGCAACCGGCAAAAAACGATATGCCACTAAAACTATTTTTTCTTGGCAGGCACGATAAACAAAAAGGAATATTTAACCTTCTTGAAATAGAAAATCATTTAAGCAAATCCGGTGTGCCTGCGGACTGGCTTATCCTTGGCCGTGGTCCCGAAACTGCAGCGCTGAAAAAACAATGGGAAGGAAAAAATAATGTGGCCTTCAATACACCTTCAACAAACGATGATGTGTTAAAGGCAATATCACAAAGAGATGTGTTGGTATTTCCAACAACATTTGAAGGTTTTCCTGTGGCGTTGGCAGAAGCGATGAGTGTGGGATGTGTGCCTGTAGCCAGCAATCTTCCCGGAGGTTTGAGAGAAGTGGTGAAAGATGGAGACAATGGTTTTTTATGCGATGCAGATAATGTTGTTGCATTTGCCGAAAAAATTAAATGGCTGCACCATAACAGGCAACAATTAGAGAATATGAGCAGCAATGCGGCTTCATTAATTGCCGGGAAATATAATGTACTGCACCAATCGCCAAAATATCAGCAATTATTTGCCTCCCTTGCTTTGGCAAAAGGAACACCGAGGCATCATTCTGTAAAAAGAAAATTGGGCTCAAGGCTCGATCAGCCATGGCTGCCTGCTGCGGTAACAAAAGTTTTAAGAGGGAAATAAATATTTTGAAACAGCTCACTGAAAACACTTTATAAAAGTATTTCCTATGCTTAAAAAAAACACTCCATATGCCGGATAAGCCTCTTGTAAGCGTTTTAATAACTGCCTATAACAGGGAAAAACTGATAGTGGAAACACTTGAAAGTGTATTGGAATGTACCTACAAAAACATTGAAATAATAATTGTAGATGATGGTTCAAAAGATAATACGCTGAGCGTAATAAAAGAGTTTGCAGAAAAAGACAGCCGCATACGTTATTATCAAAATGAAAAAAACCTAGGTGATTACCCTAACAGAAATAAGGCAGCTTCATATGCCCGTGGGGAGTATATCGCTTACCTTG
>JAZKGV010000204.1:0-6075 GCA_040385725.1 Bacteroidota bacterium
GTATTTGTTGCTTTATACGGGTAAGCAGAAAGGGTGGGGCATCCACTTCTTTAATTTGCTTTAGTGTGTCTAATGTTTTATTAAGATCCATTTTCATTTACAATTTACTTATACGATTATTGGTTTAAAATCCTTCGCTCTCTGTTAGTTTTTTTTGAATGGTTTGTTTTGCCCTTTGCAACAGCGACTCAACTGCTTTCACACTCATTTGCATAATTTCTGCCACTTCTTTTTGTGGCCGGCCTTCGATCTTGCTTAGTATAATGGCTGTCTTTTGGTTTGGAGGCAGGTTGTAAATTATTTGCAACAGGTTTTGCAGGGCCGCTTTATCCTCTGTTTCTATTCCGGGATGATTAAAGTTTATAACATCAGTAACAGGCTCATTGCTGTCTTGCTGAAATAAGGAATGCAAAAAGCCAAACCTTTTCTTGGTTTTTTTAGCTTTTAAAAAGTCTAAGCAATGATTGATTGTGATACGGTATATCCAGGTTTTCAAAGACGCATTGGTGCCATCGTATTGATGGTATTTTTGGTAAACCTTTACAAAAACTTCCTGTGTTATATCCTGTGCATCGGCTGCATTGAGCACATAATGCAGGCACATATTGTAAACAAGCTTTTTATGCCCGTTGTATATTGTTTCAAACTGTGAGTCATTTGCCATCCGGTAAAAAGGCGCTGAGTAAGGTTCTTGCAAAGAAATAAATTACCAAGGTAACATATAGGTACAGAAAAATTACTGTGAGGCTATTAAATGAAAAGGACCATTACTTCGCCACTGCGATCTTGATCTTCTTTCCTTTCACTTTTTCATCTTTTATCAATTCCATCAAAGCGCCAACCTGCAATTTTCTTACCGCCACAAAACTGGAGAAATCTTTCACTTCTATCAAGCCAATATCTTCCTGGTTTAGCCGCCCGATCTTTGATAAAAAACCAACGATATCAATTTTATTGAGCTTGTCTTTTTTGCCTGCGGCGAAGAAGAGTGTTGTCCATTTTGGTTTTTCCGGTAATTCAATTCTTTCATTGAGGGGTAGCTCCGTTACCTCTTCGGTAATATAACCTGGCTGCTTTTCTTCTTTTGATAAGATGAGTATTGATTTTCCACCAGCAGTCATACGGGCTGTACGGCCATTGCGGTGTGTATATACATCAGGAGTAGGCGGCAAATGAAAATGAATAATGTATTTGATATTCGGAATATCCAGGCCTCTTGAAGCAAGATCGGTTGTTATCAAAACATTGGAAGTGCCGTTCTTGAATTTACACATAGCGGCTTCCCGTTCGTATTGTTCCATACCACCATGATAAAAAACATTTACAATGCCACGTTCTAATAAATATTCACTGGTGCGTTCCACCGATTCCCTGTGATTGCAGAATACGATCATTGACTTATTTCCAATTTGGCATATCAGCCGGAAAAGTGTTTCCACTTTATCTTTTTCCGGCGAATGAACTATCTGCACCAGCAATTCATCCACAGCTTCTTTTTCAACCAGTGGCGATAAAAATTCAACTTTTACAGCGTTATCAAATTTTACAAAATCAGGAATGCCCGGCGCATCTGTTGCTGAAGTAAGAATTCTTTTTTTAACCGATAGCAGGCTTCCAATGATAAATTCCATTTCTTCTTTAAAACCTAATTCCAGCGATTTATCAAATTCATCCAGCACCAGCGTTTCAATAGCCTCTACAGAAAAATTATCACGGCGTATATGGTCGGCAATACGGCCGGCCGTACCAATAATTACAGCAGGGGATTGCAACAGGTTATTTTCTTCGATCTCTCTTTTGTGACCGCCATAGCAACAAGTAACTTTATAACCGGTGCTCATTTTACGGAACACTTCATCGATCTGTATCGCCAATTCCCTTGATGGCGCTAAAATAAGTGCCTGTACAGTCTTTACTGCAGGATCGAGCCGCTGAATAATGGGCAATAAAAAGGCGATTGTTTTGCCTGAACCTGTGGTGGACAGTAACAGCACATTGTCATTTTCGTCATTGGCTTTTATAGAAGCTTCCTGCATTTCGTTCAGTGCTTCGATCTTTAAATTAGCCAGTATTTTTTTTGTTGGAATATTTACCTGTTGCATTTCTGTAAAAATAGCAGTAAATTACTGAGAGTTCTTTTTTATTAACGATAAATTCAAGCTATATGACAATCCTGCAACGCTTTGAGCATTGGGGCGATCATCATCATCCCAAATGGCTCGACATCATCCGCATTCTTCTTGGTGTGTTCCTTTTTTATAAGGGCATTGATTTTTTACAAAACCTGCCCAGTGTAAAAGGTGAACTCCACAGCAAAACCTCTTTTGGTGAATACACAATTATTTTACTGGGCCATTATGTAGTGTTTGCACACATCATCGGCGGCATATTAATGACAATCGGGTTGTTTACAAGATTTGCTGCCCTGATACAGATCCCCATTTTATTAGGGGCCATCATCTTTATTAATTCAGGTAACAGTGCCATGAAGCCTTATTCAGAACTGTTTCTTTCTATAATAGTATTATTGCTGCTGTTTTATTTTTTAGTTGTTGGCAATGGCCCCTGGGCTTTACGATTTAAAGAGAATGAGAAAAAGCATGTATAAAAGTTACACGCTGTGATATAAATAAATTGCCCCGGCTTTGGGGCAATTTGCATTTAAGGCAGGCAATAATAATTGTGCACATAGTTGTTTGTAAAGTATTGAGGCAAAGTGCTTTTTATTTAATGAATGCAACTTTCTGTAAAGCAAATAAATCTTACAGGTATGGGTTTTAACTGTGCGGCAAAAAAATACAATTTGAAACAATTTTTGAGCAAGTAGAAATTTTATACTATGTTTGAGGCTGAATACAATCCGCTCTGTTTCCCCAACTGTAGAGAAAACAAATTCGAAATCTCAAAAACACAACTTACATTTAACCAAAAAACTGTACCATGTTCAGTAAGATTATTATTGCCTTTTTCCTGGTATTTACACTGATAAATGCCAGTGCACAGCAAATAAAAAGTCCGGTTGCGTTTCGTATGTTGCAAACAGCAAACAGCCTTATGGAAGTGCAGCAATTAGAAGCAGCCGAAGAATATTTTTTAAAAGGGCTGAAAAAAGCTGGTAATGATGATATTTATACACAGGCTTATGCACACCAGGGCCTTGGAACCTTATATAATAAACTCGACCAGACTGGTAAGGCAGTGGAGAATTATCAAAAAGCAATAAAGCTTTACAAGTCAATTAAACTGAATGTACTTGCCAACGTTGTTGAAAGTTTACTGAAAAGTGCACAAGGCATAGGTGATATGTATGCTGGTGTGGAAATAGGTGCCAAGGGTGTTAAAATGAGCATCATTGAAGTGAAGCTTAGTAAAGACAGGCAATATGATTATACATTGATCGGCGATACTGCAATTAATACTGATGCCGCTGAACTTTCTTACCAAAGTGAAAAAGAAACCACCGATGCACTTTCATTGCTGTGGAAAATAATCAAAGAACGGTATAAGATACCCAATTCAAGTATTCATATTGTTATCAGCAGTGGTTTAAGACAGGAGCTGGAAAAGTATAATAAAGTAGATTATTTCGCTTACGTGGTGCGTCCCAAAGAAATGGATTTTGCTGTTGCCATCAATTCAATTACACCAGTGCAGGAAGCTGAATTAAGTATATTGGGTATTGTGCCGCAGAAAGACAGGTTTAGCGCCAACCAGTTAGATGTGGGTAGCGGTAATACCAAGGGCGGTTATTTTGATGGCACACGCAAAGTAGTGCCTGTTACATTTGGTTTCGGTACCAAATCATACCAGCGTTTGGTAGATGCCCGTGAAAGCGGCGACATCAGTCATTTTACCTTTGCTGCAGAAAAACTATGGAAGGATAGTATTGCTGCGATACTTGACCAGGAGCTAAATGATAAGGGAGATATTAAATCTAAAGATGTGGTGTATTTGTCAGGCGGTATTGTGTGGGCATTAACATCATACCTGTATCCACAGGATGCACAAAAAAGCTATGTTGAGATCACAGCAAAAGATGTAGCAGACTTCCGCAGTATGGTATTTAATAGCTACGAACAGTTGAGTAAGCCGCCGGCGTTGCTTGCGATATCAAATACAGCAACAGGAGAGTTGGCAAGAAAAAATATCAGCAGGGTGAATAAAACATATGACCAGCGTGCCCTTACCACCGGTGCTATTATATTAGATGAACTGGTAAAACGTGTTAATACAGATAGCCCCAATAAAAAATTCATTTATCCACGCTATGGTTATGTAGGTTGGATAAGTGGCTACATTATTAAAAAAGTGACACACCAGTACACTGCAATGCTGGTAAGCAATTAAGAGAATACCAAAACCAATTGATACAAACAGGGGCCTAATGGTCCCTTGTTTTTTTATTTAATCTGTGAATCTGCGGCAATAAAAAAATCATACCTGCTTTTACACATTAGCTGCAGTTAAATTTGTTTTTCTTTTATCTTGTATAAAAATCATCCAATGCATAAAAAATATTTTTTTCTTATTGCATTTTTATTTGCTGTTACTATTACAACTGCACAAAATAAAAATTTCAAAACCAGCAATGGAGCCTGGTCGGTGGTGCCTTATGCAAGCAATGTGGTGAAACTTACCTTTAAACCCAATGGCTATACAAGGAATGAGAATATTACCAATGCTGTATTTGCAAAGCCCTTATTAAAACCGGCAGTCATAAAAATTTCCAGTAATGATTCTGTGATATTGCTTGAAAAAGGAAGAAGAGTAAAAATTACTGCTGCTGCTTTTTCAGATGGGTACAATGGTTTTAAAATAGAATTGAATGGCGATGAAAAAATATTCGGCGGCGGTGAAAGGGCATTGCCTTTAAACAGGAGAGGATATAAATTTCCCTTGTACAATAACCCATGGTATGGTTACAGCAATGGCGCTGATGCATTGAATTTTTCCGTTCCTTTCTTTACTTCTTCCGATGGGTATGCTTTATTTTTTGACAATGCTTCCAAAGGCTATGTTGATATTGGCAAAACAGACAGCAGTGTTTTTGAAGCAGGTTTCAGCAGTGGCGAATTAAATGTGTATGTCATTTTTGGAAAAGATTATAAAGAAATTCTTTCTTCTTATTTCAAACTCACCGGTACACAACCTTTACCGCCACGCTGGGCAATGGGTAATTTTATGAGCCGCTTTGGTTATGGCAGTGAGGCCGAAGTAAAAGATATAGCAGGAAAAATGAAGAAAGAACAGATCCCTTTTGATGCCATCATCTTTGATCTGTTCTGGTTTGGCGATAGTATTAAGAGAACAATGGGCAACCTGGATTGGGTAAATAAAACCGCCTGGCCCAATCCAAAAAAGATGATCGGTGATTTTAAAAAACAAAACATCAACACCGTTTTAATTGCCGAGCCTTTTATTTTAGAAAATACAAAGCAATACAATTTTGCAAAAAAATATTTTGCTGTTGATATTGCAGGCAAGCCATTCCGCTTAACAGATTTTTATTTTGGTTATGGTGGATTGCTGGATATTTTTAGAAAAGATGCCGGCGATTGGATATGGAACAACCATTATAAAGAACAAATTGCCAATGGGGTTACTGCCTGGTGGACAGACCTGGGAGAACCGGAAAAACATCCTGCTTCATTAATGCACAATCTTAAAAGCCTCGGCGTAAAAAGATTAATGGGTGCAGATGAAGTGCATAATATTTATGGCCATTACTGGAACAAAATGTTATTTGATAATTATGCAAAGGAGTTACCCAATGAAAGATTGTTTCACCTCAATCGTTCTGGTTTTGCAGGTAGCCAGCGCTACAATATTTTTCCATGGAGTGGTGATGTAAGCAGAAGCTGGAGTGGCTTGCAGGCGCAGGTTCCTTTAATGTTGGGTATGAGCATGAGTGGTATTCCTTATATACATGCAGATGCTGGAGGTTTTGCCGGTGGCGAAGGAGATAATGAATTATATGTACGGTGGCTGCAGTATGCGGCGTTTACTCCGATCTTTCGTCCGCATGGTACGGCGTTGTTTGAAAAAGATACTGCTACGTTTAGTTTCCCAAGTGAG
>JAZKGV010000204.1:6085-16980 GCA_040385725.1 Bacteroidota bacterium
TTTGAGATATCTCATGCTTCCTTATAATTACACTTTGGCATATAAACAATCAAGTAAAGGCGAACCATTGGTTGCGCCTTTGTATTATCATTATCCAAAAGATACTACGGCAGTAAATGTGAATGATGAATTTATGTGGGGCGAAAATATTTTGGTGGCGCCTGTATTAGAGAAAGGAATGAAGGAAAGAAAAGTGTATTTGCCTGAAGGGAAGTGGTATGGTTTACTTGATACAACTGAATCAGAAGGTGGCAAATGGGTTACAGAAACTGTTGGTTTAAAAAGGGCTCCAGTGTACGTAAGAGAAGGTAGTTTTATTCCTTATTGGATTGATCGTAATTGGAATGGAGGTTATTGGTATATATCGACTGGTGAGTATAGTAAAAAGCAAAGTGCTGCGTTGATTTATTATCCTTCTTCAAAACCATCTTCAGGAATTTTGTATAGTGATGATGGGCTAGAAAAAAATCCAAAAGGCGAGATTATAACTTTTGAGGGAATAACCATAAATAATAAAGTAGTAATTAATATAACAACAAATAATAAATCTCTCTATACAAAAGGTTTCAAAAAACGGATAAGTCTTTTGCTACCTACTGATATGATGATTATTCCATTAGTATCTGATACTCCTTTCGATGCGAAAATAAATGGGAAGAGCCTTCCTGAAGAAAAATTACCAGTTACACAATCTCCATTTAACCAGGCAAATTATAACTTTTATAATTTTCAATTTGATGGAGAGAGAATAGAATTTACAGCTACCTTAAGAAAAAGAAAATTAGAATAACTAATGCACCAGATATTTCACCAATTCGATTTTGAGCTTCCCAACCAGGAAGAGACAGATAAACTGATCGCTCTTTTAGCTGAACAGGGCTTTGATGGTTTTGTGGAAGAAGAAGATATGCTCACTGCCTTTATACCAGAACTGAATTTTAACCAGGAAGCATTTGAAAAAGTGCTGTCAAAATTTTCTATCGTTTCTTATACCAAATCAGACATAGAAAATATTAACTGGAATAAAAAATGGGAGTCAGAATTTGAACCGGTGTATGTCGACAAGTTTGTTGCAATCAGGGCGCATTTTCACAAACCAATAAAAGATGTGCAGCATGAGATCGTCATTACACCAAAAATGAGCTTTGGTACCGGTCACCATGCCACTACTTACCTGGTGATGAAACAAATGGAGTCAATTAACTTCAACAATAAAACCGTTTTTGATTTTGGCACCGGCACCGGTATCCTCGCCATTTTGGCTGAAAAATTAGGCGCTTCTTCCATTATGGCGATTGATAACGATGAATGGAGTATCACCAATACGGAGGAAAATATTGAACAGAACAATTGCAGCAAAATAACCATTGCCCTGATGGACAGCATTCCCAAAGGGAAAAAATACGATATCATCCTTGCCAATATCAACCTCAATGTCATCACAGCCAACCTTGCCGCCATATCAGCTATTACCAAGCCGGGCACCGAAGCTATTTTCAGCGGTTTTTTAACTGCTGACGAAAAAGCTATGAAGACTGCACTCCAAAAAGCTGGTTTTCAGCATTTGGCAACCAATGCTAAAAAAGACTGGATAGCTATTTATGCCAAAAAAGGCTGAGTTGTACACAATAAAGGCACCTTTTCTGCATTAATTAATTGTTAACCAAAACGATAAATGGCTATATTTGCAGCCTCAACTCACTAAAGGAACGATGAAGGAACTCATTCTTATATTCATAGCTTACCTTATTGGGTCTATCCCCACTGCGTTGATTATCAGCAGAAAATTCTTCGGTATCGACATCAGGGAGTACGGCAGCGGCAACATGGGCGCTACCAATACCTTCCGGATCATGGGCTCAAAATACGGCACCATTGTAATGGTGATGGACATACTCAAAGGCATGGCGGCAGTAGCACTTTACAACTGTTTACCATTATATGTACACAGCGAATGGGACAGGACAAACTTTATGGTTGCCCTTGGCCTTGCTGCAGTACTCGGTCATATCTTCCCGATTTTTGCTGACTTTAAAGGCGGCAAGGGAGTAGCCACTTTGTTTGGAATGATACTGGCAGTGCAGCCGGTAATTGCTGCAAGTTGTGTTGGTGTGTTCCTGCTGGTACTTTTTCTTACCCGTTATGTTTCCCTTAGCTCCATTTTAGCTGGAATTATGCTGCCTGTTTGTGTGCTGTGGATATGGAATGATGATGTGGCTGTGTATCGCATATTTGCCGTGTTGGTTTCCTTAATGATCTTATTTACCCACCAGAAGAATATCATCAAACTGCTTCGTGGTAACGAAAGCCGTGTACCTATTTTTAAAAGCAGGGACAGGAGAAAGGCTTCAAGATAATTATACATAAAAAAATATTTTACAATGCAGGCTCATTCAAAAGGCCTGCATTTTGTTTTTTACTTTAGCTTTATTTAAAATGTAATAATGACCCCCGAAAGAACCGAAAGATTAGTATCAGTTTTAAGCAAGCGCCAGCCTGGTCTCACGGTAGTGCTGGAAAATGTTTTTGATCCCCATAACATCTCTGCCGTAATGCGTACCTGCGATGCTGTGGGCATACAGGATATTTATATTCTCAATCATAAAATAGCGCCACATCGAAAATACGGGGCAAGAAGTTCCTCCAGCGCTGATAAGTGGCTGACCATTCATGAGTTTACAGATGCCAATGAATGTTTTGCTGAATTGAGAAAATATTTCAAAAAAATCTATACCACCCATCTTAGTACTGATGCAGTGAGCCTGCATGAATTGAATCTGACCGAACCTGTGGCATTGGTTTTTGGCAACGAAAAATTCGGTGTGAGCGAAGAAATCATTGCTATGGCTGATGGAAACTTTATTATTCCACAGGTAGGCATTATTAAGTCACTCAATATCTCTGTAGCCTGTGCGGTTACCTTGTATGAAGCCTATAGGCAAAAGAATAATGCCGGGCATTATAACGAACCTCAATTAAAAGGAGAGCAATTGGAAACACTCAGGACCAACTGGGGTTTTATTGATGATGCGGAGTAAACGTTTCGTTTCTTAATTTGTTAGATTGCACATTGCATGACACTGACACGGCTATATAAAAATCTTACGCCTTATGTAAAGCCCTACCGCCGGTTGGTTATCGCTACGCTTATTCTTACCGCTATTGGTTCTTTTGCTGCACAGGTAAATGCACTGATACTTCGCTATACAGTTGATCATATCAATGGCCTTGCATTGGCTGGTAAGCCATTGCAGGAAGGCTTTGAGTTACTGTTCAACATCAGCATTGTGTTACTGGTAAAAGAGATCGTAAATACCATCATACAGTTTGGGCAAAAATTTTATGGAGAAAAGTTACGCATTTATATATCCAGGGATTTAGCACAAAATATTGTTGAGAAGATCCTTGGTTACCGCATGGCATTTTATACTTCCTCTGAAAATGACAGTGGTAAACTACAGACAAGAATTGACCGTGGTATTGAAAGCCTCACCAAACTGGTGCAGAATTTCTTTATAGATATATTGCCGCTGTTTGCCAATGCGGTGGTGGCCCTTGTTCTCATGTTCAATGCTAATGTATACGTGGGAATGGTTGGGCTTTGTATTGTGCCCATTTATTTTTACATCAGCCAGTTACAGGCAAAAAAACTTGGTGGTTTCCGCAGGCGGATGAAAACATACAGGGAGAACAAGAGCAGCGGCATCATCGGAATCATAGATGCAATTACTGTTATCAAATCTTTTGTGAGAGAAAAGCAGGAAGCAAACCGGCAATATGAACTGCAGGTGGAAATGACGGAGAACCAGATGCAGACAAGAAGGCTGAGTTTTATATTTGAAGGTGCTAAAAGTTTTATAGAGCAGATCGGTGTTGTTATCATTATTATCCTCACTTCATATTTGGTATTAAAAGGGTACATGACGATCGGTGCCATCATGTTTCATATACTGCTATTCAGCAACGTTACTTCACCCATCAGGCAACTGCACCGCATTTATGATGACATGAATGATGCGATGGTGTATTCAGAAGGATTTTTTGATATTGTGGAAGCTGACAAAGAAACAGAGATCAGCGGCACATACATCCCAATAAAAATTACCGGCCGGTTTGAAATAAAAAATGTGTCATTCAATTATCCCAATGGTACCAATGCATTACAGGATGTGAATACGGTAATTGAACCGGGGAAAATTACCGCTTTGGTTGGTTTATCCGGCGCAGGAAAAAGTACCCTCATCAACCTGCTGGATAAGTTTTACGAGCCTTCATCCGGTGAAATTTTGTTAGATGGTGTTGATCTGAATAAATATGATACAAGAGAATTGAGAAGCGAAATTGGCCTGGTGATGCAGAAGAACCATATTTTTAAAGGAAGCATTGCAGAAAATATTGGCTACGGAAAGCCAGGTGCTTCAATAGAAGAAATAGAAACCGCCGCAAAAAAAGCTTACATACATGAGCAGGTAATGCAGTTGCCTGCGAAGTACGAATCGGAAGCAAGATTATTGTCCGGTGGACAACAGCAACGCATTGCCATTGCCAGGCTCTTTTTAAAAGACCCTTCCATTATTTTTTTAGATGAACCTACGGCAAGCCTTGATGCAGTGGCAACAGAGCAAATAAAGAACAGCCTTGATGCTATTAAAAAAGGGCGGACAGTTATCATCATCTCTCACAGTATTTCCCAGATAATTGATGCCGATAAAATCATAGTAATGGAAAAAGGCAGGGTAGTGGAGCAAGGCGATCATGAAACAGTGTATGATAAAGGAGGGACTTACAAACAGATCTTTGATGCTATGGCACATAGCCTCAATATTGAAAAAATTGCAAAGACATTAAATGAGTAAGAATGTTGCTTAATATTACAGCCATAATTAAGGAGATTAAAAATTAATTTCAAATATGAGAAAGTATTTATTCCTGCTGGTATTTTTTGTTTCGCTTAAATCAGTTGCTCAAAAAAAAGTACTTGACCATACTGTGTATGACAATTGGAAAAGTATTGGCGAACGCATGATCAGCAATGATGGGGCCTTTGTTGTATATACCGTTAATCCGCAGGAAGGAGATGGAGAGCTGGTGATACAAAACCCAAAAACAAAGTATAAGAAAGTTGTGTCAAGAGGTTATAGCGCTACCATTACTGAAGACAGCAAATACCTGATCTTTAAAATAAAACCTTTCTTCCAGGATACAAGACAGGCGAAGATCAAGAAAAAGAAAGGCGATGACATGCCGAAAGATTCATTTGCTATTGTTGAACTCGGCAAAGACAGTGTGATCAAAATAACAAGGGTAAAAAATTATAAAACGCCTGAAAAGGGTTTTGGATTTGTGGCTTATCAAATGGAAAAACCATTGCCTGACACTTCAAAGAAAAAAGCTGGAGTTGATTCTGTAAAAATTAAGAATAAGGACCTGGTAAAGCTGGCCGATTCATTGCTAAAAGTTGCGATTGATTCAATTAAAGGCAATATCACAAAAGAAGAGTTATCTAAAATTGTAAACAAAGCAGCATTACAAATTATAAAAGAAGGAAAAGATATGGCAGATGCAGATGGCGATGATGCCGCTGGTGGCAAAGAATCTGATGGAACAGATCTGGTGTTGAGAAACCTGGGCGACAATAAAGAAACCATTTTTAAATTAGTAAGTGAATATTACTTTGATAAAAAGGGAACAAAGCTTTTGATTGAAACCACGAAGAACAGTAAAGACAGCAACAGCAAAGCGGTAGTATTGCTGTACAATTTGCTGACCATGAAAACCGATACAGTGATGAAAGGATTTAATGATGCAAAAAATTATGTCTTAGATGAAGAAGGTAATCAGTTGGCTTTTGTTTCTGAAAGGGACAGCAGCGAAAAGGCATTGACCAAGTTTTATAAACTATGGTATTATACAAATGGACAGGACAGTGCTAAAATAATTGCTGATAAAAATGTGGTTGGAATTCAATTGGGTTATTCTGTAAGTGAAAATGCTGGCAACAGCTTTAGTAAAGATGGAAGCAAACTCTACTTTGGCACTGCGCCGATCCGTTCTCCAAAAGATACCACGCTTGTTGATTTTGAAATAGCCAAAGTCGATATCTGGCATTATAAAGATGATTACCTGCAAACACAGCAATTAAAAAATATAGATGCAGAATTAAAAAGGAGTTACACTGCGGTGTATCATATCGGACAAAATAAAGTAATGCAATTGGGAACAGAAGATGCAGAGCGAATTACGTTAGTGGATGAAGGCAATGCCAATTGGGTATTAGGAGAAAGCGATAAAGGCCACCGGGTAGAAATGCAATGGGATGGGCGGACTAAACAATCTGCATACATTATTAATACAGAAACGGGAGAAAGAAAAACAGTATTCAAAGATCTATATGCCAATGCAAACGCATCACCGGCAGGTAAGTTTGTGTATTGGTATAGCCCTGAAAAGAAAAATTACTTTACTTATGAAGTGGCAAGCGGTATTACAAGAAATGTAACTAATAAAATAAAAGTGCCTTTGTATGAAGAGGATAATGATGTGCCGGATTTTGCTGCTCCGTATGGAGTAATGGGATGGACTGGAAATGACAGTTTATTTTTAATGTATGATAAATATGTACCGTGGAGAATAAACCCGTTAAATACTTTAATGCCTTATCGTATGGTAACAACGAATTTTATACAGGAGTTGCAGGATGAAACAACATACAGGTATATTAAAACTGACAAGGAAGAACGTTTTATTGATATTGAAAAAGCATTATTGTTTAAAGCTTTTGACAACTCCTTGAAATATTCAGACTATACTATTGAAAAAAGAATGTTTTCCTCTTTTATATCTTCAAAAAATAAAAAACCGAAATCATCAGTTAAGAATACTGCTGATATTTTTATTCCGATGTCGTATAATGGAGTTATTAAATCTAAAGACAGCACTATATTTATTTTTACCAAGGAATCCTTTAATTCATCACCTGCGCTTTATTATTGTAACAAATATGTAGTAGCAAAAGACAGTTTTTTTTCAAATGCTGATTTCCGGGAATCAACTACACAACTCTCCGACATCAACCCCCAACAAAAAGAATACAACTGGCTCACAGCAGAACTCTTTAAATGGGAAGCCTACAATGGAAAACAAGCCACAGGCATTTTATACAAACCCGAAAATTTCGACCCAAAGAAAAAGTATCCGCTCATTTGTTATTTCTACGAAAAATATTCAGATAATTTATACAATTACCAGGGGCCAGCACCTACACCAAGCCGTTTAAACATTCCCTTCTTTGTAAGCCGTGGTTACATAGTGTTAGCGCCGGATATTGAGTATAAAGTCGGCTATCCTGGAAAAAGCGCTTACGATTATGTAGCCAGCGGCGCAAGGGCATTGGTAAAAGCCGGTTTGGTTGATAGCACCAAAATGGGCATACAAGGCCAAAGCTGGGGCGGCTATCAGGTTGCCTACCTTATCACCAAAACAAAAATGTTTAAAGCCGCCTGGGCCGGAGCACCTGTTGCTAACATGACCAGTGCTTATGGTGGCATCAGATGGGAGAGTGGCCTTAACCGCCAGTTCCAGTATGAGAAACAACAAAGCCGTATTGGGGCAACGCTTTGGGAAAAGCCACAACTGTATATTGAAAACTCACCACTATTTCATCTGCCCAAAGTACAAACGCCATTGGTGATCATGCACAACGATGCTGATGGTGCCGTGCCCTGGTACCAGGGCATAGAACTGTTTACAGGGTTAAGAAGATTGGGCAAACCTGTATGGATGCTCAACTATAACAACGATGCACACAATTTAATGGAACGGAAAAACCGTAAAGACATCCAGATAAGAGAACAGCAATTTTTTGACTGGCAGTTAAAAGGAGAGAAGCCTCCAAAATGGATCACTGAAGGAGTACCTGCAACCGAAAAAGGAAAAGATTGGGGACTACAGATCGACTAAAAAAGAAGCAGGTGAGAGGTAAACCAAGGGTAGAAACCGCCAGTTTATAAATTTAAGTTATCCCGCTTTAAATCTCCCTCACCTGCTTTTGCTTGTAGCATCATTCATTGCCGGTTAATTGATATCAAATGATCAGCTTTAATACCTTTCTGTGGTTCAAGGGCTGTCATATCTTTTTGGCTATACTTTAATTACAATACAAAATTTTGAAATATACAGCAGATTAAAAAGGGTGTTTTAACCCATATTTTTAGGGTGTTTTCACCGTAAGCTTGTAGAATATGTACTACAAAATTTGTAGTACATTTATAGTTCGATTAGCTGGAAACTCACTCCCATAGCAGATAAGGACTCATGTAGCCTGTCGTAATGTGTATCGGTGATAAAAACCTGCCCGGAGTTTTGCAGGCAAACCATGTTGAGCAGGTGGCTCATGCGGTTGTCATCGAGTTTTTCAAAAACATCATCTAAAAGGAGCAAGGGTGCAAAACCTTTGTTTTGTTTTAGTATTTCAAACTCGGCCAGTTTTAAGGCAAACAGCAGGCTCTTTCGTTGCCCCTGCGATGCGGTGCTTTTAAATACCTGGCCGTTCATTAATATCTCAATATCATCTTTATGAACGCCCCCATTACTCCGCTGTAGTATAAAATCTTTTTGCCTGCATTGCTCCAGCAATGCATAAAAATCCATTCCGTTCAACTGGCTTTGGTATTGTAGAAACACGTCTTCATCAGTGCCGGCAATCTGGTTGTACAATTGTTTTACTAATGGTATCAGTTTTTCCGTTAGTTCTTTTCGTTTCTGCCAGATGTAATTGCCCGGCTGTACCAATTGTTCATCCACGGTTTCAAGCAATACCCAATCTGTGTTCCCTGTTTCTGCAAAGCGTTTTAATAAACTGTTGCGTTGCTGCAGCACTTTGTTGTATATGATAAGATGTTGTAAGTAAGTATTATCAACCTGGCTCAATATAGTATCAAGATACCGGCGCCTTTCTTCACTGGTGCCTGTAATTAATTCCACATCATCTGGTGCCACCATTACCGCAGGAAATTTGCCTATATGGCCAGAAAATTTTGTGTAAGCAACATCATCTAAATAAAATTCTTTTTTGCCTGCGCCACGGTGTATGCAAACAACCCGGTGTTCATCAAATTTTCCTTCCAGCCTGAAGCCATCTTTTGCAAATTGAATGTTCAATGCATCATTGTTTGTAAAATAACTTTTGGTAAAACAGAGGTAGTAGATAGCGTCTAATAAATTCGTTTTGCCCTTTCCATTAAGGCCGCAAATACCTGTTACTCTTTCTGTAAAACTGAAAGAAGCTACATCATAATTTTTGAATTGGGTAATAGTGATCTTCTGAAGCAACGGCATGGGGCAAATGTATTGCTTTAAACTTTTCTTTTTGTTACTCCCAACACTATCAGTAGTTGTGCGGCGCAATAAGTGAGTATTATCAGCATCCCTGCACTGGCAAATGGTTTGTAAAATTTATTTACTGCCAGTAAGGAATCAGACGCCGCAAACAAAACGGCTCCTGCAACAAATAAAATATTGGCGGGTGAATTTGTTTTAGTAAAAACATGCAGGCTGCATATCACCATAGTGCATATAACAGCGGCATACAGCATCACTGGTAGTTTCATTTCTCCTAAGTGAGGAGATAAAAACAGTACGAGGCTTACGCCATAGGCTGCCACCAACGCAGCTAACCAGGGTTGGTTCCTTATCAAGGATGTTTGTGGGGATCTTATTTTTAAAAAATAAATGATATAAAAAATATGAGTAGTGAGAAAACTTACTAATCCTCCAATAAAAAACAAAGGGTGCCTGCTTTCAAACAACAACAATACATCTCCCATCCATGAAAAAATTAAACCAGCGATGATAATTGCTTTGCCTTGTGATGTAATGGGGCTAAAAAACAAGAACAACATCAATGCTGGCATCAGCAATGATTTGGTAATACCAAAGATGGTTGAATTGTTACCAGCTGTTGTTAAAATGGAGAGCGCAATAAAAATAAATACAAAGATGTTGGCAGCAGATTTTTTCATTTGCATCAAAAAAATTACTGCGTAATGATATAGGGTTTACCAACAAAAATCCGCTTTAATGAATCTCTTACTTTCAAGGTATCGGCCAGCGGAGCAGTGAAAGGCATAGCAAGCCGGTATTTTGTTGAATCAACTTTAATAATAATGAGTTGTGTATAACCAAAGCTGCCAAACCTTGTCAACGCTTTGTTTGCTGCTGCCTCATTTGGATATTCCCTTATTACCACTTTAAAGTTGGAGCTGTCTTTAATTACGGCTTCAGCTTGCTTTAAGGCTGTTGTATCCAGTGTTGTTTGTGTTGTGTCAGTTGTAGTGGTTGTATCCTGTGCAGGCTGTTGTATAGTTTGTTCTTCTGCAATAGCGTCTTTTTTTGGGCCCTTGTCTTTAAAGATAAAATAATACAGGCCAAGTGCTGTAAGCGATGCAAACAACACAAAAAAGATGAAGAGTACAAGTCCACGGTTATTACCTTTTTTCGGTGCTTCGTTCTCAAAAGAAATATTTTCTTCTGTTTTTTCTTTTAGTTGTTTTGGAGCGTCTTCAATTTTTGGTGATACAAAATGCCCGGGAATAAAATCATACGCACCTGCCTGGTTTTTTAAGATGGTGCCAATACCTTCAATGGTAAGTGGTTTGCCAATATTTAAAAACTGCTTTGCCAGTATGGAATAGGATTCAAGGTCTGAGGATGCCAGTGGCTTTATCTTTCTTGTTTGCTGAACAATGAAATCAATGAGGCTTTCATCTTCGCCGGCCCTTAAATTATACTCAAACGAAAAAGCATTTTCAGGTACGGTTATATTTTTATCTCCTTCCTGTGGTATGCTCACAGACGGGTCCAGGTGAATAGTGCCGATGCCTTGTAGTGTTACGCTC
>JAZKGV010000204.1:16990-25414 GCA_040385725.1 Bacteroidota bacterium
TGTACTATCAGTTGTTCTACTTTCACTAACAGAGGTTTTGGTTGTAACAAACCTACCTAATCTAAATCAAACGGCAAAACTGCTGAAATAGCCTGATATTGGTTCCCTTTTAAGAGAAATCAGTATTCCCCTTAACTGAATACTTAACTTTGCGCCATGATAACTGAAAAAGAAAAACAGTTTCTTGTTTATTGGGAAAATAACAGGGATGAGCAGGCTTCCATAGCAAGTAAATTGCTCCGTGGTTTTCCTATGGCCTTGCTTTTTAGCCTGCCCATTGTTTTATCTATCGTGGTGGTAAGGCTTTTTTTTCCTGAATGGTACGCCAAAATTTCTCAAACATCACCGGGTATGTTTGTAACAGTTATTTTTGCGGTGCTCATCATTGTGTTGTTCTATGCAGTGTTCCGTATGCACAGCAAATGGGAGCACAACGAAGAAGTGTATAAAATTTTAAAATCAAAAGAAAATAAAGATCAATAACATAAAAACAAAGTATTCAATTATGAAAATGAAAATTGTATTGTCCGTAGCTGTATGTGTTTTTTCTCTGTACTCATGCCTGAAGTCTGAAAAAGGGTGTGTAACCAATTATGGTAGCCCATCGGCCACAGAAGTCGCCACTTTAAGAAGTTATATTACAGCCAACAGCATCACTGCAGCGGAAGATCCAAGAGGTTTTTTTTACAGGATCAGCTTTGCAGGAACAGGAACGGATTCACCAACTGCAGCAGATAGTGTAACCATACATTACAAAGGCACTTTAACTGATGGTACTATTTTTGATTCTACTGCTACGGGTACACCAAGAAAGTTTCTTCTGAACGACCTTATTACAGGCTGGCAGCTTGGTTTGCCCTTGTTAAAAAAAGGAGGGGTTATTAATTTGTATCTTCCACCATCACATGGATACGGGTGTGAAGGACAGGGCCCGATACCTGCTAATGCTATTACAATATTCAATGTGCAGCTTGAAGATTTTTAAAAACAGAATATGGGCCACGAAGCGATTTCGATAACAGATATGTTTAAGATTGGGGTGGGCCCCAGCAGCAGCCATACACTTGGCCCGTGGAAGGCTGCTCTTTTATTTTTACGATCGCTGGAACAAAAAAGTATTTTGCAGGATGTAAAAAGCATTGAAGTGTTGCTGTATGGTTCGCTTGCAAAAACAGGCGTGGGCCATGGCACCGATATAGCTGTGCAGTTGGGTTTGTGTGGCGAAAATCCTGAGACTTTTAAGGTGGAAGATATTCATGCAAAGATCAACGACATCAGCACTATGAAAAAGTTGCTGCTGCATGGCCGCCACGAAATTGATTTTGACCCCGATGAAGACATTGAGTTTTTGATGGCTGAATCGTTGCCGTATCATCCCAATGCACTTACTTTTTTAGTGGCCTTATTTCATGGCGATAACTTTGCTGAAACATATTATTCCGTTGGTGGAGGTTTTGTAGTAAAGGAAAATGAAAACGGTACAGCAGAAAATTCTGTTACACTTCCATTCCCGATCAATACGGCAGATGATCTTTTGCATTGGTGTATGAAAACAGGCATGGGCATACATGAAGTGGTGATGGAAAATGAAAATGCCTGGCGGAGTGAAGGAGATACAAAAGCGTTTACCCTCAACATCTGGCGTGTGATGAAAGAATGCATTTACCGTGGTTGTCATACCACTGGTTATTTGCCGGGAGGATTAAATGTAAAGCGCCGTGGGTTCGATCTTAACAAACGTTTATTAAAGGATAAAACATACAGCGATTACACCGGTTGGATAAATTGCATTAAAGAAGGCGGCAATGATTTCCGGTATATACTTGATTGGGTTAGTTGTTTTGCCCTGGCGGTAAATGAAGAGAATGCATCTTTTGGCCGTGTGGTAACAGCGCCTACTAACGGTGCCGCAGGAGTGATACCGGCAGTATTGCAATATTATATTTGTTTTGGTGGCGGCGATACTGATGATAAGATCATCAACTTTTTGTTGACTGCGGCGGAAGTGGGCAGCATCTTTAAAAAAGGTGCCACAATCTCTGCTGCCATGGGTGGTTGCCAGGCTGAAATAGGAGTGAGCAGTGCAATGGCCGCTGCTGCACTTACAGAAAGTCTTGGTGGCACACAACGCCAGGCATTGATGGCTGCTGAAATTGCTATGGAGCATCATCTTGGCCTTACCTGCGACCCTATAAAAGGATTGGTGCAAATTCCCTGCATTGAAAGAAATACAATGGGTGCTATCAAAGCCATTACCGCCTGTCAACTGGCATTGCAAAGCAAACCTGATTTTGCAAAAGTGAGTTTAGATAGTGTGATAAAAACCATGTGGGACACTGCTGTTGATATGAACAGTAAATACAAAGAAACTGCAGATGGCGGGCTTGCCATAAATGTACCTATCAGTCTTAGTGAGTGTTGATTTATTTCCCCGATTTTATAAGCTGATGATACATTAACAACAAAGAGGATTACTATTGTTGTTAATGCTTACATTTATACCCGTTAACTATTTTTTACTAACCTTGCTTATGAAAAAGCTTTATCTCTTAGCAATTCTTCTTTTTGTTTATGCTGTATCAAAGGCTCAATTACCTATGGAGCCGGAATTACCACAAAAGATTGAGCTATTACGGGTGCCACAGCCTCCCGGCCCACCAGATGCCTGTGATATGGGAGGTATATACAGCATCGGGCCCGGCGGAAACTTTGTTACCATTACAGAAGCGTTAGATTCATTAAAAGAAAGAGGGGTATCTGCAAATGTAATATTGGAATTAAACGCTGCTTACACCAGTACTACAGAAATATTCCCTATCATTTTTCCAAAAGATACAGAGATACCTTGCTATGGCGGATTGTTTTCGTTGATACTGAGGCCTGCCACCGGTGCAACAAATATTACAATACAAGGCGGAAGTAATAGCAGCATTTTCGTGTTAGATAGTTGCAGCTATGTTACCATTGATGGCAGGGCAGGAGGCGTTGGTGATGTATCATCTCTTTCTATTATTAATGACAATGCAAGTAGTGCAGTTGATTTTTATGAAGCAAACCATAATTCAATTATTTATACTTCACTTTCTTCTGCAGGTACTGAAAGTGGCAATGTGGTTTTCTTTCATAGTTTTCAAGGTGGTGGCGGATGCAATTTTAACAGCATAAAGCATTGTAAGATATCCAGCCCTGTTGTTGCATTGGCAGCTAAACCAGTGTTGCTGTATTCAAATAATGATTTTTACAGTCATAATTCTGCTGACACAATTATGGATTGTGAGTTTTATAATTTCAGCCAATCGGCCATTCTTATAGAAGCTAATGTTGCAGGTGGATGGGTTATAAGTGGTAATAGTTTTTATAAAAATGCTGCTTATGCCTTTGGAGGCGTTTTGAGAGTGATCAACATAACATCACTTAATGCTGAAGTGCCATATACAATCGAAAATAATTTTTTTGGCGGCACCGCTGCTCAATGTGGTGGAAGTGTTATGGATGTTGGGTATCAAACTAATTTTACCGGCATATTCATATGGGGGCCTGCAAATATTAATAGCAACAAATTTGCAAGGCTTTATTTGCATAATGTTGTTATCAGTGATCATTCTGAATTATCCATGATCCATATAGAAAGTAACAGGAGTTCTCCACCCATCAGTATCAACAATAACCAGTTTGGCGGTACTGCTATTGCAGACAGCATTTATGTTACAAATAATAATGGCGCTGGTTGGGAAACACAATTCCCTTGCATTTATGCTGCAGGAACTAATACTACCGGTTATATAACCGGCAATTATTTTTCAGGCATAAGGTGCTATGGAAATTCATCCTACATTAACCTTGTGCCTGTGTATGCTCATTTTGGCTATGCTGTTGTATCTCAAAACCAGGTTGGCGACCCGTCAGTAGTTAATAGTCTATTTAACGCAGCGCCAGGCTTCACTTATTGCATCAGCATAGATGCATCATCTGCTACAATTAACGGCAATACAATTTGCAATATCAAAAACATTACAAGTCCGTTGAGAGGTATTAATGTGAACGCAGGCAGCATTGACAGCATCTGTAACAATACTATTTTTCAACTTGAAAGTACCCAGGGTAACATTACCGCTGATCAACCTTTTACCGGCATTTACGCAGCACAGCAGAATTCCGGCGGCCTGCATAATCTTATTGAAGGAAATAATATTTATTCACTGTACAACCATTCTCCTTTTGAGGGTTCATCACCGTCAGGCATTGTATCGCTGGGTAATCTGAATATCCGGCGCAATTTTATTCATAACCTTTACAGTAGTAGTAATGCTTACAATACTATTACAGGCATATTAGTTCCGGATAAAGAAAGCACACTTGAAAACAATATGATAAGTCTTGGCTACGACAGCAGCGGTAATTCCATTACCAATGGCAACTTAAGTGTGTATGGTATTGTTGGCGGCAATGTGCTGCGTCATAATAGTGTGTTTATCGGCGGTAACAATGTTGCAGATGGGCAAGGGATTGGTGGCAGTGCCTGCTATGTTTTTATTGGTAGTGCTTTAAATACTGAATACCACAATAACATCTTTGTAAACACACGATCGAGTGCCACAACTGGTTTCGCCGACAGGCATCAATGCATCAATATTGATTTAAGCTTTAGCGGCAATAGTAATTTGTTTTATCACAATGGTAATGGGGGAATACTCGGTACTTATCAAAACACACGGTACAATACATTAGCGCAATGGCAGGCTGGAAGCAGTAAAGATGCAGCATCACTTTTTAGCGATCCATTGTTTGCAACACCTGCAGGTAATGCTTCCTCTGCTGATCTTCATCTTCAAAATGGTTCGCCTGCGGATGGAGCAGGGGACGCAAATTTTACATTGGCTACTGATTTTGATGGTGAGCAAAGAAACCAGCTAACGCCGGTGGATATAGGAGCCGATGCCGGCATCTTTAATATATGCCCAATAGCAAATGCTGGTAATGATACTTCTATATTTGAAGGTAATGATCTGCAGTTGGGTACAGGTATTGCCGAGCCAGGCATCATGTATATGTGGACAGGGCCGGATAATTTTAGTTCTGCATTGGCTAATCCAATTATAACTCCTGTAAATGATGGGGTATATGTTTTAACGATGAGTACGCTCGATGGCTGCACTTCATCTGATAGTATTGCTGTGTATGTTTTCCCGCCAGCTATTACAGGCCTTTGCACTAATCAAAGCAGCACCAGTTTCAACGCTTCAAACCTCAATGCGTCTTCATATCAGTGGCAGGCAAATACCGGAAGTGGTTACAGCAATATCAGTAATAATGCAAACTATATCGGTGTTACTGCCAATACACTTCAGTTAGTAAATATTGATGGATCATTCTATGGTATTAAGTATCGCTGTATTGTTGATGGTGTGGCGGATGTGGCACATGTACTCAAATTTGAAAACCAATGGACAGGCACTGTTAATAGTGATTGGAACAATACCGGCAACTGGAGTTGTAATATTCTTCCTGATAGTAATACGGATGTGATCATTAACAGCGGAAGTGTTGTTGTAAATACAAATGGTATTTGCCGTTCGCTGAATGTGGCGCCAGGAGTAAACTTTAGTGTTGCCACTGGTTTCACACTTACAATCACTCATTGAGTGTAAGTTATACGTGATAAGTTATTCGTTTGCCGAGATGATACTTTTATTTTAGTATAGTTTTCGCAAACGAATAACCAATAACCACTAACTAACTAAATCCCATACTTCCTCTTAATATCTCTATCACTATCTCTCTCTTTAATAGTTTCTCTCTTATCATAATTTTTCTTGCCTTTACCCAATCCTATTTCCATTTTAAAGATCCCTTTTTCTATTAAAAATATTTTGAGCGGAATAATAGAATAGCCTTTCTCTTTTGTTTTGGTTTCCAGTTTTTGCAGTTCTTTTTTATTCATCAGTAGTTTACGTTCCTGCATAGGCTCATGGTTATTATAAGTGCCATAGCTGTATTCGCTAATATGCAGGCTTCTTACATACAGTTCTCCATCATCAAAATAGCAGTAGCTGTCCATGAAATTTGCTTTGCCGCTGCGGAGGCTCTTTACTTCGGTGCCGTTTAGTACAATGCCTGCGATGTATTTTGCTTCAAAAAAATAATCGTGGTATGCCTTTCGGTTGCTTATTTCCATTTTGTAAAAATACAGGAAGCAAATATTTCTATCGGTAATAATTTGTGATGCCTGGTGTCAGAACTTATATACATAAAACTTCCCTCCACCTTTATCAACACAACTTGCATAAATAGATCCATCATAAATATATATGCCGGGCTCGCTGGCCTCCACTGTGTTCTGCTCAATAAAATATTTCAGTTCTGCAAGCCGTATATTCAGTGGTTTGTTATTACTGCTTACACCTGTTACTTGTCCTGTTTTGTAGTCAATACTGTTTTGGATAGCATCAGAATCAGTCGTTAATGATATTGGTGCAATTCCAAAAGTGTAGTCAAGGGTTGCTTTGGCATAAAACTGTAGTGAAATGTTGCACTTGTTACTGTCAGCCTTGTCAAAAAGTAAATAAAAATATTCATTCTTTAAAAGCTTCATGATACGTTCTGGTGAATTGCTCCCTTGTTTTTTAAAAGAGCCGGATGTAAAGAAAAGAGCTTCAGCAATGGCTTTTTTATCGCTGGCTTTTATGTAAGTGTTGTAAATGATATCGTTCGTTGATAAATTGAATAACTGTAAAAAAAATACATCCTGGAATACACCTGCTTTGCATAAAAATGAATCTCTTACATATGAGTTCACAAAATCAGCAGGGTCTTCGTTAACAATTGTAATATCGGGCAATGATGGGTACTTACGCACAGTGTGTGCAAAGTTGCTCAGGTTAAGTGTAATTAAATATGTTTCATAAATACTATTCTCTATTGAGAAAACTATTTTGCCATCCTGTGGATATATCTTGTTTTTTATAGAGGAAATATTAGAGAGATAGGAAGTATGTTTTTCAAAAACAAAGTATTTCCTGTTGCCTTTAGTGGAGAAATAATCAGCAAATACTTTACTCTTCTTCTTGTCTTTTTCTGCAGGACTTGAGAAAGGGATTGTTTTTTCAAAGCTCTTTATCTTTTCTCCATTGCGCTTTACATAAATATTCAACTTGTCTGTTTCTTCCACACTGCAGATTATGTACAGTGTATTTTGCATAGCCGTAACAACTAAGAGATTTTCTTCTTTTGAAATGAATAAGGTATCCGCAGTAGTGGTAACAGCGCCTGATAAAATTGTCTCGGTAAAGTATAATTCTTTTTTAGCTTTTGCATAATTACATTCCACCAAAGTATCTCCGTTTAAAAAGCCACTCATGTAGGGGAGCTGTATATTTTCAAGATCTTTTTTTAAAACATAACCTTGTTGCTTGCTATTATCGTTGGTATTTATCGTTTCCTGCGAAGATTGTTTTATTATACTGTCGTTTTTTAAAACAAATCGTTCTATTCCTGTTGCATAAACTAATGTGGCTAATACTTTATCGCTGCTGAAACTAAGCTTTGCGTTTGCCTGCCATTGCTTGTTTTCATCAAGGTCATATTGAAGTAATGTTTGCTGGGCATTGAGTAAACTGGCTTGCAAAAGCAATGACAAAAAAATACCGGTTCTGTAAAAAGACATATTACATATTTGAAAGCAAAAATACAATGTTTACAAGCGCAGAAAATTAAAGTGACACACTAAAAATGAAATCAGTAGCAGACTTTATAAACAACTTGCTGCTACGATGAGTAATAACCTTTATCCCTGTTTTAAATCTTCCAGTTCTCTTATAAACTCCATAGCCTGCCTTACCCTTTTGCCCGAAGTGCCGTCAATGGTTTGTTTCACCCATTGCTTGTGTATGTTTTTATAATTCACTTCACGGTAAAACCAGGCACAAAGCGGAATTAAAATAATAGTGATCGTTAATTGTGTATTCCACCAGTTGCCTTTATACTGCGATAACAGGTCCATAAAAGAAAGGGAAGTGATATTAAAATCAATGATCACCTTGCTCATAACGCCGGGAAAGGCAAGAAAAGCCGGGATAAACAAAACAGCCAGCCGCATGTAAGTAACAATATGCGTTTGCAGCATTACCAATGAACTTTGTATAGTTACCACATCGTTGCTGTAATCCATTCTTTTAATAATAGCAATTTGCTTCAGGCACATCACAATGGCGGTGACATAAAAAGACAGTAAGAGTACTGCAGAGGCCGCATAAGGAAAAAGGGAAAAATTTTTAAACAAAAATGCAAGAAGGAGCAGCGCTGCAATACTATGTAATATAATTTCAATTACACGGTTACGGTATATCGGCACCAGTTTCGATTTTACTTTTTGTGCCTGTATCATTTCAAGGCAATGCAGGTTTAGTTTGAGTGATTTTTCAAGCT
>JAZKGV010000205.1:0-5144 GCA_040385725.1 Bacteroidota bacterium
TAAAAGAAAAGCTTCATCACTTTGCGATAAGGCTTGTACTAACGGCACACCCTACCCAGTTTTATCCCGGCTCTGTCCTTGGTATTATCAATGACCTTTCTAATGCTTTGGCCGACAACAATACAGTGCAGATAAATATGTACCTGCAACAGTTAGGCAAAACACCTTTCTTTAAAAAACAAAAGCCAACGCCTTATGATGAAGCAATGAACCTTATCTGGTACCTTGAAAATGTTTTTTATCCTGCTGCCGGCAGGATCATTTCGTTTTTAAAAAATCAGTTTCCTGAGGCGATAGATGATAAACATTCCGTTATCAATATGGGCTTTTGGCCAGGCGGCGACAGGGACGGTAATCCTTTTGTAAATGCAGATACAACTTTGAAAGTGGCTGACGCATTACGTGGCGGCATCATCAAAAGTTATTACATGGATATACGCCGGATAAAACGCAGGCTTACGTTTGAAGGCGTTGATACAATATTAAACGACCTTGAAAGAGATCTGTATAATAATATTTTTATTCCGGGCCAGCGTACGCAGATAACAAAGCATGACATACTTGATTCGCTGAATAAGATCAGGGAGATAATCATTTACAAACACAACAACCTTTTCCTTCACTTAATTGATAACCTTATCAATAAAGTAAACATATTCGGCCTGCACTTTGCCTCGCTGGATGTACGCCAGGAAAGCACCACACACAGTAAAGTGCTGCAATTGATCTCTGAAACAACCGGCGCTTTGCCTTCCACGTATGCTTCACTTCCGGATGAAGAAAAAATACAATTGCTTACCAATATCAGCACAACAGTTGATGAATTGAGAACTGATAATGCTGTGTTTGCTGATACGCTGGCTTCAGTAAAAGCAATAAAAACCATACAGGATTTTAATGGCGAAGCAGGCTGCAACCGCTATATCATCAGCCAGTGCAACAGTGCAGTCAATGTATTGGAGGTATATGGCCTGTTTTTATTAGGTGGCTGGAAGAAAGAAGAACTCACGGCTGACATTGTGCCGCTGTTTGAAACCATTGACGATCTGCAGAATGCCAATGATATAATGAAGGCATTGTACAGCAATGAAACTTATTCATCGCACCTTGCAAGGCGTGGTAATAAACAAACCATCATGCTTGGCTTTAGCGATGGCACAAAAGATGGCGGTTACCTGATGGCCAACTGGAGTATCTACAAAGCAAAAGAAGAACTCACTGCTATTTCAAAACAGTACAATATTGAAGTGGTGTTTTTTGATGGGCGTGGTGGCCCGCCATCAAGAGGTGGAGGAAAAACACATAAGTTCTATGCTTCGATGGGGCAAAACATTTCAAACAAAGAAATACAACTGACTGTACAGGGACAAACAGTAAGTTCCAATTTTGGAACAGTTGACGCTGCACAGTATAATATTGAGCAATTGCTGAATGCCGGCATAACGAATGATCTATTCAATAACAGGGAAATTACACTTGAAGAAGAAGAGGAAAAACTATTACAGGAGTTGGCAGACGCCAGTTATGCCAAATACACATCGCTGAAAACGCATCCTTATTTTGCTGATTATTTATCACAGATAAGCCCGTTGAAATTTTATGCTGAAACCAATATAGGCAGCCGTCCTGCCAAACGCAGCAGCGATAACAGGTTAACATTAAAAGACCTTCGTGCCATTCCTTATGTAGGTGCATGGGCGCAGATGAAACAAAATGTTACCGGTTATTTCGGCGTAGGCGCTGCATTAAAAAGAATTGAAGACGAAGGGAAATTTGAGGCCGTAAAAAAACTCTATCATTCTTCCTTATTCTTTAAAACGCTACTGGACAATTGTGAGATGGCGATGAAGAAATGCTTTTTTCCATTAACAGCGTTTGTTGCCAATGATGAAAAGTATGGTGAGATATGGAACATGATACATGACGAATACCAGCTTACTAAACAATATATCTTAAAACTCTCCGGCAGGGCGGAGTTAATGGGCGATTACCCCATTGATCAAATTTCAATCGGGATGAGAGAACGTATTGTGATGCCGTTGCTTACTATTCAGCAATACGCTTTAATGAACATAAGGGAAGCAGAAGACAATCTTATTGACTCACCGCTTAAAGAAACTTATCAAAAACTGGTGATGCGTTCTTCCTTTGGAATTATTAATGCCGGCAGAAACTCGGCATAAGAACATAGTGCTATAAAATTGAAAATGCCTCCTGAACGGAGGCATTTTGCAAATAGGTAAAGTTCAGGGCTGACAGAGGCAACGGTTTTAAATCGCTGCCGGAATATGGTTAAAAGAATTGTGCCGTGATTTATGATACAAATATACCCGGGCACCAAACCGCTAAAATTTATATTTGATAACTGCAATGAAAAAGCAATAACTGCATACATTTTGGCAATAACTGCAATCACCATCCAGCCTTTTTATGGTTTTCAAAGTCTTTTTTTCTGCAAAGGCTTTGCACATTATCTTTAAAGCAATGAAATACGTCCTCTTGTTTTATCTTTTTTTACTAACTGGTGCAAGCCTGTGTGCCCAGCAAAAGGAGTTCATATTTAAAAATTTTACACAGGATGACGGGCTCCCCAGCAACGAAACCTACTATTCATTTGAAGATTCCAAACATTTTTTATGGTTTGCAACCGATAATGGTGTAGTGCGCTATAATGGCAACAGGATCGAAGTATTTGAAACCCCTGATAAAACAGTTTTTCAAATAAGGGAAGACAGTAAAGGGAGGGTATGGTTTTTTACTTATAAAGCCCAGTTTGCTTACTATGAAAAAGGTAAGATGCAGCCTTATCAATTCAATAATATCTTAAAAAAGCGCCTGCTCAACCTGCATGTAAAAGACGTGTATATAGACAGCTCTGATAATATTTATTTAAGCTCTACCATTGATTCCAACTTTGTTATTGACAATAATGGCAACATTACAGCAACAGCCCATTATAAAAATGACAATGCTACTGTTCATTTCGAAATTGATGTTCTTAAAAATAATACCTGTTTTACAAAATTCCTCCACCGGTCATTTAGTGGCAGCGAACCGGATATTACCCTTGTAAAAAACAACCGGAAAATAAATTACCATATACCGCTGTTAGTTTTAAATAACAGCCAGTACGGCAGTATATCTCCAGATGGCAAAACTGTCTATTTTTTTTACGGGGATATGATAGTAAAACTGATGGATGATGGCACATTTGTTTTTAGAAAAATGCCTTTCACTGTATCGTGCTTAAAATATCACAAGGGCTTTTTATATGCAGGGTTAATTAATGAAGGTTTATATGTACTTGACGAAAAAAAATTCCCCGCCGAAACAAGCCGCCATTTTAAAGGCAGGAGCATTAGTTCTGTGTTGTTTGATTACGAGGATGGCTTATGGCTTACTAGTACTGATAAGGGAATTTTTTATGTGAAAAACCAATTATTAAGACATATAATTACAGATAAAGAAAACCAATCGGATATTTCATTTGCCTGCAACTTTAATGACAGCACCCTGCTGTATGCAAACCATGATGGTTTTTTTACACTTACAAAAAGCAGGAATGAACTTTTTATAAAAGAAAAAAACAGTACGGTTATTAATATAATCCGCTACAAAAAAAACATGCTTGTTTGCTCTGGAGGTTTTTCGGGGTTTTATACAAAAGTTGCATACAATCTTCCTCTGGGCATCAAAAGATGCATGTTTCATAACAATCCCATCTTATATACACATATATATAATGATTACATAGTTGGCCCCACCACACTCTATGTAGCCAAATATAAAAGCGCTCCACTGGCATACGATACTTATAATAAAACCTACGACTCTGGTATATCACCTCTAAAAATACTGCTTCCAAACACTGCAAAAACCTTTATGGGGAAAGAAGGCATCATTTGGGCAGGAGTACACAATGGCCTGTATAAATCTGTTCCCCCGTATGACACATTACTGCTTGAAAACAATTCCCCCTTGCTGAACAAAGGCATAAACTTTATTGCCCCTCTCCAAGGAAGTATTTTGGCAATTAGCACACAAGCAGGAACTATTGTATTAATGGACAAGGACATTATTGGTACCATTGAAGAAAAGGATGGATTGTTAAGCAATAAGATCAGGTTTTTGCTGCCATTAAAAAACCAGTTATGGGTGGCCACACAACTGGGCATTTCTGTTATAGAATTCAGTTCTTACACACCTCTTAAATATACCATCAGAAATATTGACAAAAAAGATGGGCTTTTTAATGTGATTATTAATCACCTGCTGGAACATAACGGTGATGTTATTGCTGCTACAAGTAATGGATTATATTACATAGAAAACCCAGGCATTTTACTTAAACAAGTGGAGCGCCCGATCCCTTTTTCTATCAGTAATATTAACTATTACAAAGGCGATGTTTCTGATGTTTCATCTATCACTTTACCGTATTCAAAAAACAGGGCAATAATAAAATACAGGGCTGTTTGCTTTAATTCTTTTGAAAGTGTGCAGTACCGCTACCGGTTTACTTCAGGCGATACCGTATGGCACAACACTACCAGCAACGAACTGGTACTTGAAAACCTTGAACCCGGCAACTATGGCCTGGAAGTAAAAGCAGTGATCCCTTCACAACAAAGAACTTCGGAGGTACAAACATTAAGCATACTTGTTGAAAAACCCTGGTGGCAAAGCAACTGGTTCAGGCTTTTTGCTGCGATACTTGTTACATCAGTTATTTATTTCCTTGTATCAGGAAGGATAAAAAAAGTAAAGGCAGAGGAAAAAAGAAAAACAGACCTCAATGCAAAACTTTCAGAACTGGAGCAAACAGCCCTTCGCTCTCAAATGAACCCTCATTTTATTTTTAATTGCCTTACTTCTATACAACAACTCATAATAAGCGGCAATAAAGTTGATGCCAATGAATACTTAGTTAAGTTTTCGAGGCTTATCCGTAAAACGCTTGACATGTCTGCCCGTCCATTTATATCGATCGCTGAAGAAACAAAATATCTTGAAGAGTATTTATTCCTGGAACAATTAAGGCTTTCGGGGCGCTTTGATTTCAGTATTACTTCTGACCCTTCAATTAATACCAATACCACTTTTATCCCCAACATGATGATACAGCCCGTGGTAGAAAATTGTGT
>JAZKGV010000206.1:0-13038 GCA_040385725.1 Bacteroidota bacterium
CGCAGTGAGCGTCCTGATGGCGGTCCTTTGGTCTATCGTGTTGTGCATAGCACACGTTTATGGAAGGCAGGGGAGGCACCTACACTTGAGCAGGAAATACTTGAAGGAAACCCACAGTATTGCATCTGAGTTATTGCCTGCGTATAAAATGATATTAGCAAAAGCCGGGCTGACGAAAAGCTACACATCTATCCATAGCCTTCAGCCAAAACAAGTAACTATTTTTTCACCGGCAATTTTGCAGGCTTTACAGTTTGCAGGTAATTATAGATAGCTTTTAGTTCGTCATCCGTCATTCTTTTATAAGAGTTCCAGGGCATAGGAGTACCAGGAGCCAGTGTGCCCATCCTGAAACGGTCTTTAAACATATTATAGCTCCATCCAAAAATGCGGCTACTGCTGTCCGTAGTAAGATTGGGTGTAATGTACTTTATTCCGCCTTCATCAAATTCATTACCACCGGCTAAATGCTCCCCAATATAAGCGCCTGTCATCATATCCCTTTGCGTATGACAGCCACTGCAGTTGGCTACATAATTGATAAGATAACCGCCGTATTGTGCAGAAGTGTCAGGCGAAATTGTTTTTGGAATATCGCCTGAAGGGCCGGTTGGCTTTAGCAGGAATGCCTTTACAATTTTTCCCGTAACGTTAAAAGTATTTTCGGGCACTTTATTTTTTACCGGTTTTTGCGTACGGAGGTAAGAAATAATAGCCTCCATATCTGATTCACTAACGTTATGAAAAGGCATAAAATCAAACATGGCCCTGCCATCTGAACCAACGCCATAATACAATGTACGGGCAATCTCTGCATCAGTTAAATTTCCAATGCCTGTTTCTTTATCAGCGGTTATATTCTTTGCATAAATTTTCCCTATCTCCAGTTCAAAAAGGTGCCCGCCGCTTAACGAAGGTTCAATGCCCCGTTGTAATAAAGAATCTGCATTTGCATTACTATGGCAACTGGCACAATGTGCTGAACTAAATACGAGGTGTTTGCCCCGGTTAATGACAGTGCTGTCTGTGGAGGCTTTAATATTGGGATAGGGTGCTTTATGTTTTGTATTTTGCTTCATGGCAACAGTAACAGAAAGAATGGTAACAAGCAGTAACAATGTTATCGCAAACCATTTTGAGATTTTCTTCAAGCGTTTCATTACAGTTAATTTTTAAATGCGGTGCAAATTATTTTTGTGGCGGCTGAAATGAAAACACAGTAAGTATGAATTGAGGAAATAGCAGATGAGTTGGTTAACAGGGAAGGTTTATTGTATGATCTGCATTCAGCACCAGGTACAGGGAACAATATTAATGCGACTAATTTCTTTTTTTGGATGTAAGCTTCCTGGGTTTTTTATTTTGTTTAGCCGGCCGGCCTTGTGCAGCTTTTTTCACCACTTGGGCAAAAATGTGCAGGTAGGATGCTATGTATTCTCTTTTTTTCATAACAGGCAATACACCCGGCGAAGAAAAATATTATGCAATCCTTTATTGCAAATATGCAGCCTGATTTGTACGGGATATTGAAGCTGGAATTTTTAACATACCGCAAGCCCTTTCCCGATAAAAATCAACAACAACCAGGAATAACCCTGTTAATTACAATTACGAATGTCATACATAACACCACCAGGATGCATAACAGGTCAATAATAGTAAATGCCCTGAAATAATTTTTCTGAAAACCGGTAGACCTGCTGGTAATTTTTTTAGCATACAACTTAGAAGCAATGGTAATAATAGCTACTAAGGATAATACAATGATCCCCGGATAAAAACCAGTGATTGTAATATGTAATACCTATTATGCTGAGTACTGCTACGTAACGGATAATACCATCGATACAGAAGAAACAACGCTGAATGTTCTCGGCACCATTTTGAAAGTAGTTTAGAATAAAAAATAAATTGAGAAGTAAAAAATATAAAAACAAAGTAAAATTGAATTTTATTCCCTGCAACGTTTGCTTCTTGGTAAAGGATCCGGTAAGTGAAATTATAGTTTTTAATATCTTTACCTTAAAAGTTTTACCATGTATGCTAACCGCTTCATAAGCCTGCGACATCTTTTGCCGGCATCTTATTTCCAGTTTATTATACACCTGTTTCCCATTGCATTGGCATATGCACTATATGTATGGCTGGGCTATAAAAATGCTACTATCCCGTTAATGCCCATTTCCATTATTGGTACTGCAGTAGCATTTTATGTGGGTTTTAAAAACAACTCATCTTACGACAGGATGTGGGAAGGCCGCAGAATATGGGGCAGCATTACCAATGCAAGCCGCTCTTGGGCAACTATGGTATTGGCACTTACCAATAACCACAACAGCGAAGATGTAAAGTTGCTGGCAAGGCACATGGTATTGCGGCATATTGGCTGGTGCAATGTATTAAGGCTGCAGCTAAGGCGCAATAAAGTATGGAAGGAAAAATATTACCAGAATTATATTTCGAACGTACAACGCAAATGGAACCACGACTATGCAGAAGTTTTAAATGATACACTGGATAAATTTTGTGGCACCGGAGAAAGAACAGAGGTGATAGCTAAACAAAATGCTGCTGCACAGTTGCTGCATTTACAAAGTATGGATATAAAATATTTAAAAGAACAGGGCGTGATAGACCAGTGGGAGCATGCTAATTTAACCAATATTATTACGGACCTGTACAACCAGCAGGGTGGTTGCGAACGCATAAAAGGCTATCCTTTTCCCCGGCAGTACGCTGTGTTCAGCCGGTTGTTTGTAGATATATTTCTTTTCCTGCTGCCGTTTGGACTTATATCAGAAATAACAAGGCTTACGCCCGATGCACAATGGCTGTTATTCCCCGTTTGTATAGTAGTAAACTGGGTATTCAATGCCATGGAAGCTGTGGGAGACCTGAGTGAAAACCCTTTTGAGAATGCATTAACGGATGTGCCTATGAGTGCTATCTGCCGCAACATTGAAATTGATCTTCGTGAAATGATGAATGATAAGGATATACCGGAAAGACTAAACCCGGTAGAGGGTGTGTTAATGTAACGATACCTTCAAACTATTACATGGAAAACCAAAGGCGCAAGCGAAAGCTTGCGTCAAAAGAATCTGATGTACAAATTACAGATGCATTTAAATAAAACTGGAGCTTTTATTTGCAATTATCCTGTTTACTGTATTTATTCTGCAGTAGCCGGGCTGATAATGGATGAAATTTCTGTGATTTTTGTAACAGGAAAGCCACCTTTCTTGCCATGCTCCCTGATCAGGTCTTCATTTTCAGCTTTATAAATGCAAACAATTTTATTACCGGATACATAGCTTTGCACCCATTCAATGGATGGCCCCATTTCTTTTAACACACCGCATGATTTTTGTGAAATGCCTTTAAGATCTGCTTCAGTAAATAAGCCTGCGTTTGGGATGTCCCTTTCAATCATGTAAGTCTTCATAATTTTTTCATTTTTTGTTTTGGTATCGTTTGTCTGTGCAAAGGCAGTAGCTGTTACCAATAGCAATGCAGCCGTAAGAAAGTTGCGTAAGTTTGTGAGCGTTGTCATAAAAAAAAGTTTGGTGATGAATGATGAGTCAAAAATACATGCCAGCAACTCCGAAAGGCTGTAACAAATCATTCAATAAATGGTAAAAATCTGTCTGGGGATTAAGGCAGCATATCAAGGTAAGCCATGGGCAGGAGGCCAAACTTCTTTTTAAAACATTTGGTAAAATAAGAAGGGCTTGTAAAACCGGAGTCAAAAGTTATTTGTGATATGTTGTAATTTTTTTTCTTCATCAATTCCTTTGCTTTTTCAAGCCTGTGCTCCTTTAAAAGCTTGTTGGGCGAAAGCCCTGTGAGTGCGATGGTTTTCCTGTACAATTGCGATTCACTCATAGCCATAGAACGGCAGTAATCAGCCACATTAAAATCACTATCCTGCCAATGCATATCCAACTGGTTAAATAATAGTACAAGCAATGATTCGTCTTGTTGGGAAAAAGTTACGATATCACCGGTGTTTTGAAAATGACTGGCTGCTGCCAGTTCTTTCACAGATGAACTAACGGCTACCTGAAAATTTTTTGCAACTAAACATAACCGTTCTGCAAACTGGATTGTTTCCCCAAAAAGTTTTTCATTGTTTGTTACAGGCTCGCCTGCATGGATGCTTGTTTTAAAATGATTGATATGCTGTATTTTTTTCCTGATGGATAGCGCACAATCTATCGCTTTGCCTGCGGATGTAAATGACGCAATGGAATTATCGCCGGCATGTTCTGTTTCTTTTCCTCCAAATTGCTTTAGCTCTTTGCTGATCGTTTCATTAAGCTGCTGCAGCATTGCTGTAGCTTTTTCTTTGCCGAACGTATTACAGAGCAAAACCGGGTCATCCTTTTTTAGTACCAGCAATATCCTGAAAGACGGGTCATGAAAAACTTTTAATCCTTCTTCAGAAATTTCTGCTTCTTCCGGGTCGCTTATCCTTCCTAGGAAAGATTCCACCAGTGCCGGGTTTACTTCTATTATTTTATTGGGCGCTAATCCATGCGATTTGTTATGCAAAACCTGTACAGCTTCATAGTTTGGAGCTTCTATGAGGCAAAATACATGGCCTCTTTTTTCATCAATCCAGTAAGTAATGCAATTGCAGGCATGGTCGTTTTGTATAAGTACATCCTGGCGGTGGGCTTTTGCCACATCCTTTGCTTTAACACCGGGCAATATGTGCTGATCCATGAATATTGGCATAGGAGAAAAGTAATGCTACTAAAATTAATGAAGATTTTCCACATTGTTGCAAGGTTATCTTGCACCACAGGCAGGACTCACTGGCATTTAGCCCGGTGCAACAAGAAAAAAGTTTTTTTTTGACAATAGTCAAAACTATTTTCAAAATACGCTGATAGATTTGCATAAAAGCAAACTATTACAATGACGTTGCCAAAACCAGCACTTATATTTTTATTGGTTACGGTTTCTTTTATCAGCACCATAGTGTTGTTTTTTTGTAAACCCATTCCGCAGGATGAAAACTTTCATCATTTTGCAGATATACGCAACATTTTTTCCATAGCCAATTGCTGGAATGTAATATCAAACATTCTTTTCTTACTTATCGGTATAACAGCGCTGCAAAAATTGTGGAGCAACAAACTTGTTGTGATCGCACCAATAAAAGCAGCTTATTATGTTTTCTTTACCGCCATATTGCTGGTGGCTTTTGGTTCAGCATGGTATCATTGCAATCCAAATAATATAACACTGCTGTGGGACAGGCTGCCTATGACCATCGCTTTTATGAGCCTGCTTAGTATTGGCCTGGCAGAATTTGTAAGTATAAGGGCAGGCCGTATCGGTTTAATTCCTTTTGTAGTAACTGGTATGTTTTCAATTGCGTGGTGGCAGTATGGTGAGCTGCACGATAATGGCGATCTTCGATTGTATGTACTGGTACAGTATTTACCTATATTATTATTAGTGCTGCTTTTTTTATTTGGCCACGCTGTTTATAATACAAAATGGGGTTATCTTACTTTGTTTGGCGCTTATGTACTGGCAAAACTGGCGGAGCATTTTGATGCAGGCATTTATAAACTAACCGGCGGGTTAATGGCCGGGCATTTTTTAAAACATATCATTACTGCCCTTGGTTTATGGTTGTTTGTAGTGTATTTACAAAAAAGAAAACCTCCGCTGGTACATAGCCTTTCAGAATAATTATTACTTGCAAAAGCCTTGCTGCGATAATGCCATATTTGTTGATAAAAGATTGGCATACTATTTTAATATCTGTTACTACAATTACCGAAATAAAAGGCGAAAGTTTTTTTGGAACACTATATCAGCAAAAGGTTATCGGTTGCCTGCAAATTATTTTAGTAGTTTTAGTTTATAAGCACTGTGCGGTGTTGATAATATTCCCCGCTTTCGGGAAAGATATATACAACTTTAATCAAGATCATTAAAATAAAAAAGTATGAAAAGTATTTGCGTTCTTTTATTACTTAGCGTAATAATATTTTCCTGTAGCCCGAAGCTGGCACCAGATAGCAATTGGGCAGAGGGTAAATGGTTATTAATAGAATTAAAAGAAGTGCCGGTGCAGATCAGTGATAATGAACGCAGGAATGCCCATCTTGAATTTACACCCTCTTTAAAAACCTACGAAGGTTTTGGTGGATGTAATAAAATTAGTGGAACTTATAGTGTTGAAAAAAGTAAAATAAAATTTACTTCGGCCCCGGTCTTACCTTCAGATTGTGCTGATATATCTTTTGAAAATACCTTCTTAAGCTTGCTGAATGAAGCAGACAAGTATGAGATCAACGGCAATACAATGACATTGAAGGATGGGAAAAAAATCATTCTCAGGTTTCAGCGAAAATAAATACTGTAACATTCAATAGAACAGCGGGAAAGATACCTACATCATCTACTCATATCAACAATGGAATTGTTATAAGTAAATTTGTTATTAAATTGAAACCTAAGAACAGGATATTACTGCACCAAAGTAAACTGTAAGCCTTCAGCAGCAGTTTATATTATAGCAGGCACAAAGAAAGCCGTAGTGTACATTACTATGGTTTTATATCCACCTTTACTTCTTTCGTTTTCACTTCTATTCCTTTTTTATCAAGTGTTATAGAAGTGGCAGGAGTATCCTTTACTGTAACAACCGGCTCCTTTTTTTCTACCGGGGCAGGTGCTGCTGGTACTACTATTACTTCTTTCGTTGTTTCGGGCTCATTAGCGCATGATATGACTGTGAAAGCGATTGCTGAAAGAGCGAGGCCAAAAATTTTTTTCATACAAATTAATTTAAGAAGTTAAGATTCCGTTTACACAAATACTAGTAGCACAGCGACCATGTTTCAATTACCATGCCTCCCTTTTCATAAAAACTTATCTTAAAAAATAAAAGGAGCCCTGTACCAGTATTGAGAAGATTTACTGAACGACATTAAACTCCAAAGCCGATAACAAATATGAATATTGCCCTGATGCAGAGTTTGCGGTGTTGAAGGTGCCAAAATAAATAGAATAAGTGCCTGATGGCAACCAGATAGGGAAGGTAGTTGGAATTTGAGTTGTTATCCTGGGGAAAGACGAACCATCAAGAAACAAAACATAATTGCCGGGATTATAATTGATGCTTTCAATTTTAAGCACTTTATCGGGCGCCACTGTAAATGACCGGAATAATATTGTATCCGGGCAATTGGAAGAGCAGGTCGATATACTATCTGCCCTTAATAGTAGTACACGGTTAAATTGTAAATTGTTTTGAGCTTTTGTGATGTAACAAAAAATTAAAAGTACACAGGTAGAAACAATTTTTTTCATGATACTGAAGAATGAAATTTAATAAAATGTAAAAAGTGATTGGGTATGATAACAGGTTAAAAACCTTTTATTGTATAGATCAGTGTATTTTGTTTATCCGTATTTACAGCAGTAGTAACTAATAAAAACCAGTTTGCTCCATTGTAATAATAAAAGCCAGGGTCGCCATCAGTTTGATAAACCAGTAAGCCTGTTGCAGGAGTGGCAATGGCTGTTCTTTGCTGAGCCACCATCCTGGGTATCAATAATCCTTTGGTAGTGCTGTTTACATCAAGCATTGCGGTGCTGTCTGCTGCAGCGCCGGTGTTGTTAATGCTTACGGATTGTGAAAAGCAGGTTGTAGTAAACAGCGAGGCAATTAATACAGTGATAATTTTAAAATATCTTTTCGGCATTGTAGAAGTTTAAAGCCGGAAGATACATTTTATTCTGAGCTATCCTAATCTTCTTCGCCTTTGTCGCTGCGTATCCTTTTCCAAAAAATAAAATAATTAATTTTGACAATCAAGCACAATAAGTATGAATAATAATACAAGGGTTTACAAAATGTCTTTTGCAGGTGTTTATCCGCATTATATTAATAAAGCGGAGAAAAAAGGCCGCACAAAAGCGGAAGTGGATGAAATTATATTTTGGCTTACAGGATATACTAAAGAAGCACTGCAACTACACATTGACAACAAAACTGATTTTGAAAACTTTTTCGCCAAGGCACCACAAATAAACTCAAATGTTTCAAAAATTACGGGTGTTATTTGCGGCTATCGTGTGGAAGAAATTGAAGACAAATTAATGCAACAGATCCGCTGCCTGGACAAGCTGGTTGATGAATTAGCCAAAGGCAAGACAATGGAAAAAATTTTGAGAAGGTAACCCGGCAACCAGCAAAGTTTAGTTTTAAATACTCATGCTTTATATAACATTTCAGTTGCTTCATGCCAAATGAACAAAATGTGGCAATGCTTTTCCGTAATTTGTTAATCAGTACAATTTAAAATTAATAGCATGTCATTATTAAAACCAATCCTAACCTGTACATTATTATTAATGGGAGGCTGGTCTTTTTCCCAGGAAATTTATAAGATAGATATTCAGAAGGAAGTAGGAGAGAAGAGGGTTACTATAATTAACAGGGGATGCAGTTTTATTAACGAAGGCACATATAAAGGTATAAGGTTAACAGAGGACCTTGAAGATGGGATCGTGTGGTTGAAAGATTTTGAGTTTGTAAATGGCACCATTGAATTTGATACCAGGGGCAAGGATGTAAAGCAACACAGTTTTGTGGGTATTGCTTTTCATGGAAACGATACCACCACTTTTGAAACAATATATCTCAGGCCTTTTAATTTCAAAGCCACACAGGAGCCATGGAGAAGCAGGGCTATCCAGTATGTGGCAAGGCCAGTTTTTACCTGGCAGGTATTGAGGGAGAAGTTTCCCGGGAAGTATGAAAATGCAATTACGCCGGCACCTGAACCTGATTCGTGGGTGCATGTACGTGTGGTAGTGCAGGGCGAAACAATATCCGTATATATCAATGGAAGCAGCAACCATTCTTTGACAGTTAATAAATTAAGTACCAATAAAAGTGGTTCGGTAGGGTTGTATGTTGCAGATACATCGGGTGGTGATTTTGCAAACCTCACCATAATGAAAACGGAATAGCTGTATTGCCCTGACTTTTACCGGCTTAGTGCTGCAGGTACCCGGATTTTAAAATTGAATCCAGGTTATTAAAGTTAGATTTTAATATTTCTAATTGTTCAGGCGGAGCGTCACTATACATTCCTTCATGGAGCGCCTTGAAGGCAATAGCATGAGCCGCATCTATCTCTTGCTTATTCATCAACTTTATTTCATCCACTGGCAATAAAACAGGTTCCATAGTTAAACTTTACTGCTGAATTAAACACATAAGGTTAAAGCTATTCACTCCGGAAGCGGCATTGTTGTATAATTAAGATAATTTGTTATAAAATTTACGGGTAAATAATTTGTAATGCCATTTCAATTACCCCGTGGTGGTCTCCAGGTATGCTGGCACAGGTTTCGGTTTTCACTATAAGAACTTTATTCACTTCAACTACTCCCACCTGGCAATAACCAAAATTAAGTGCCTTGTTTCGGCTACACCTTATCTCTTGCCTTGCCTGTATCAAAATTGTGTTCACCTTATTTTTTGTATTGTATTGCACAGCCAGGGATAGCAAAAAAATATTAGTGCCTTACCATTCAGGAAAATTATTTGGCCTTCACTTCGTTCATAATCTCCTTATCAAATTATAAAAATTCCAGTGTGCAGTAATGTGTGAATGATGTAACTTATTGACATAGTTATGTAACATTTTTAAAAATAACAAAGTGAACCTTTACTTATTTACATATAGATAAAGCAAACTTTTTTGAAATTACAAATAAAGTATATGGTGAGCAATCGCTGTATAATGGCGGCAAAAGAAGTGTTGGAAAAGTTCGGACTCCATTTTATTGTAGTTGATTTGGGTGAAGTGGAAGTAATGGAGGACATTTCTGCAGGCCAGCGGGAGCAACTGAAAACAGCTTTATCCCTATCCGGGCTTGAACTGATGGATGATGTAAAAGCTGTATTGGTTGAAAGAATAAAGAAGATGATCATTGAAAAAATAAATGAGGAGGATGAAATGACCAAAATGAATTTCTCTGGTTTTTTAAGTAAAGAATTAAATCATACATACAGTTACCTGTCAGCATTATTTTCAGCAGTACAGGGGATTACTATTGAGCAATTCACCATTACTAATAAAATTGAACGGGTAAAGGAACTTATCATTTATGATGAACTGAGCATTACAGCCATTGCAGGTAAGATGAATTACAGCAGTGTGGCTCATTTATCCAGCCAGTTTAAAAAAGTGACCGGGCTTTCACCTTCTCATTTTAAAAAAATGAAGGACAAAGGATTAATCCCGGTAGAAGAGACCGGGATTTAAACATATAAATTTTCAGATACTGTTATATGGCAAAAAAAATAGAAACAGATGAACTAACGATTGCCCGTAACGAGCTTGCTTTTGAAAAAAAGGAGAAAGAAAAAATTACAGCGGAGTTGATCAGTGTACGTAAAGAACTTTCTTTTCAAAAAGAAGAAAAAGGAAAACGGGCGGCAGAACTGGGTATTGCTAATATTGAACTGGTATTCCAGGATGGGGAGAAAGAAAAAAGGGCAGCAGAGTTGGGTATTGCCAACATAGAACTTGCATTCCAGGATGAAGAAAAGGAAAAACGGGCAGCGGAATTAAGCATAGCCAATAAAGAGCTTATTTTTCAAAACAAAGAGAAAGATAACCGGGCAGCGGAATTAATTGTTGCCAATAAAGAGCTTCTTTTTCAAAATGATGAAAAAGAAAAACGGGCCAATGAGCTGACCATTGCCAATAAAGAACTTGCCTTTCAAAACCAGGAGAAGGAAAAGCGGGCAGTAGAATTAAGCATTGCTAACAAAGAACTTGTTTTTCAAAATAAAGAAAAAAGTAAACGGGCGGCCGAATTAGTGATCGCTGATATAGAACTTGATTTTCAAAACACAGAAAAAGAAAAACGTGCAATAGCAACTAAAGAACTGGAGGCTGTCAGCTATTCGCTAAAATTGGCATCTCAATATTCGCTTAGCTTAATAGAGGCAAGCCGTGACCCGTTATTTACAATAAGCCCGGAAGGAAAAATTACCGATACCAATGAAGCAACAGTAAGGGTTACAGGCGTTGGCAGGGGGCAATTAATTGATTCTTATTTTTTTAAATATTTCACAAACCCCGATAAGGCAAAAGAAGGCTATGAGCAGGTTTTTGCGAATGGTTTTGTAGCCGATTATCCACTCACTATTATTGATGGCAAATTGACGGATGTATTATTTAATGGCTCCGTTTATAAAGACGAACAGGGAAATGTGATTGGTGCTGTAATGGTGGCAAGGGATATTACTGAACAGAAGAGAATAGAGACCGAATTAATAGAAGCGAAAATATTTGCCGAATTGGCCACAAATATTGCAGAAGAGGCAAAAAGTAAAGCCGAATCCGCCACCAGGATAGCAGTGGATGCGGTAAAAGCAAAACAGCAATTTTTGTCAAACATGAGCCATGAGATACGCACTCCTATGAATGCGATCATCGGGTTTACAAAAGTGGTATTGAAAACTGATCTTACTGCCAAGCAAAAAGAATATTTAACCGCTATAAAGATGAGTGGCGATGCCTTGATCGTACTCATCAACGATATACTCGACCTTGCAAAAGTAGATGCAGGTAAAATGGTATTTGAACAGGTGCCTTTCAAAATGTCATTATCCATATCAGCCATGCTGCATTTGTTTGAACCAAAAGTGCAGGAAAAAAACCTGGAACTGGTTAAAGAATATGATAACAATATTCCGGAGGTGCTGGTAGGTGACCCTGTACGCCTTCACCAGATCATTTTAAATTTGGTAAGCAATGCAGTTAAATTTACAACCGATGGAAAAATTACTGTAAGTACCCGTTTATTGCAGGAAGATGAAGAAAAAGTAAGCATTGAATTTGCCATTGCAGATACCGGGATCGGCATACCGGAAAATAAAATGGAAACAATATTTGAAAACTTTCAGCAGGCATCCAGCGGTACATCAAGATTATTTGGAGGAACCGGGTTGGGGCTTGCTATTGTTAAACAATTGGTGGAAGCGCAGGATGGAAGCATTGCTGTAAAAAGTAAAATTAATGAAGGCTCTGTATTTAGTTTTTCATTGAACTTTAAAAAAACAAAAGATGAAGCACAACTTGAAACAGCAATTGTTGAACAGGATGCTGAAATAAAAAACATAAAAGTACTGGTGGTGGAAGATATTGCACTGAACCAACTGCTGATGAAAACACTGCTGGATGATTTTGGATTTGAAAGGGATATCGCCGCTAATGGAAAAATAGCTATTGAAAAACTGCAAACCAAAGAGTATGATATTATTTTGATGGACCTGCAGATGCCGGAAATGAATGGATTTGAAGCTACGGACTACATCCGCAATACAATGAATTTAAATATTCCCATCATTGCATTAACGGCAGATGTAACTACTGTTGATCTTGCAAAATGCAAAGCTGTGGGTATGAACGATTACATAGCCAAGCCTGTTGATGAACGATTGATGTACAGTAAAATAGTTAACCTGGTTAAGAAACCCTTTCCTGGAAGGGCTGGAGAGATTACAGCAGGCGATAACAGGGGAATTGAAAAAATAAAGTGTATTGACCTGGCGTATTTAATTCGCCGTACAAAATCCGACCGTACATTAATGATGGAGATGATATCTCTTTACCTTGAACAAACACCTCCTTTAGTAAGTGCCATGAAACAAAGCCTGCAGGATAAAGACTGGCATTTATTGTATTCCGTGGTACACAAAATGATCCCATCCTTTTCAATAGTGGGTATCAGTATTGATTTTGAAAACATGGCAAAAAAAGTACAGGAGTATGCAAGTACGCAGCAACAGGCAGATGGGATACCTGATATGGTGCTGCAGTTGGCAAAAGTTTGTTCGCAGGCATGTGAAGAACTGGAAGAGGAATTTAACACGATTAAAAACACGAGTATATGAATAGCGAAAAAATAAAAATTTTCCTGGTAGATGATGATGCCTTGTTTTTAAAATCATTGGAAATTGAATTTCGCCGGCACGCCGAT
>JAZKGV010000207.1:0-1901 GCA_040385725.1 Bacteroidota bacterium
TGTTTTAGCTGGTATAAAAATCTTTTCTCAAACAGCGCCGGAAGCACAATCTGTTACCGGCAAAGTTATTTGCGGTTACCAGGGTTGGTTTAGTTGTTATGGTGATGGTTCGCCTGTTGCAAGATGGTTTCACTGGAGCAATGGCACTTATCAAAGCAATACAGGCTCACCGGCACCGGGAGCTTTAAAGTTTGAAGCCTATCCGGAGACAAGCGAATACAACCAGGCATCACTTTTTCAAACAAATTTGGGAAATACCAATGAAGGCAAACCAGCTAAATTATTTTCCTCCTGGAAAGCAGATGTAATAGACAAGCATTTTGAATGGATGCAGCAGAATGAAATTGATGGGGTGGCATTGCAACGTTTTATTGGTGAAACTTTTGATGGCGTATTCAAAACAAACCGTGATAGTGTTACTGCAAGGCTCATGCGTTCAGCAGAAGCCCACCAGCGTATTCTTTATTTGATGTATGATATCAGCGGTTTGGATGTGGCAAAGTTTGATTCCATAAAATCAGACTGGCAAAACAATATGGTGGCAAGATTGCACATTACTTCTTCGCCTTATTATGTGCATCAAAACACCAAACCTGTTGTGTGTTTATGGGGTTTTGGTTTTACAGACAGGCCCGGTAATGCCGCTCAATGTCTTGATGTTATTAACTGGTTCAAGGCAAATGGATGTTTTGTGATTGGTGGTGTGCCTACCAACTGGCGTACATCTACCGGCGATTCAAAAGCTGGATTCAGTAATGTGTATTTAGCTTACGATATGATCTCTCCATGGAGTGTAGGCAGGTTTGGTGATAATAACGGCGCAGATAATTTTAAAAACAATTATCTCGTTCCTGACCTGGCTTACTGCAATGCAAATAATCTTTTATACCAGCCTGTAATTTTCCCGGGCTTTGCATGGAGTAACTGGAACGGTGGGCCGCAAAATGAGATGCCCAGAAACAAAGGTGAGTTTATGTGGCGGCAGGTGTATAATATTAAACAGTCTGGCATCAGCAATGGTTACATTGCTATGTTTGATGAATATGATGAAGGCACGGCCATTGCAAAACAAGCAGATAGTTATTACTCTATTTCCAACAACCAGTATTTTTTAACTACCAGTGCTGACGGTACTTATATCTCCAGCGATTTTTATTTACGGCTTGCAGGTAAAGCAACCAAGGTAATAAAAGGAATTGATGCTGTTACAACCAATATGACTATTCCCTACTCCAACGGGCCAATATGGTTTCGTTCTGGTTTTGAACAAAGCTATGACGCAATGCCTGGCTGGATCGATTCACCTGATCCGGCTGCAACAACCACCAATGTGATCGGGTATGGCGGAACAGCCAATAACCCGGAATGTAGTGTAGTGGAAGAGATAAATAATATTGGTACCCATTCATTACGATATGCAGGCCATGATAATTCTGCTGATTCATCTTTTATTTATTTCCGTGTGTTTCCGGTAAATATTCCTGTGAATCCACATACACAACTTAGTTTTTATACTTATCCTCAAAGTGCTTTGGCAAGATATGTTTCTGTTGACCTGGTAATGAGTGATGGAACCACATTACACAACAGTGCTGCATTAGATACAACCGGGATATCCATGCATCCATCAACAGGCAGGGGAGTAGTGAATACCTGGAATAAGAATGTGTCTAACATCGGTTTATGGCTGAATGGAAAAACGATCAGCAGAATTAGTATTGGTTATGATCATGCTCCTGAAACCGGCGACTTTCGTGGATATGTTGATGACATATCTATTCACGAAGGAAAAGATTCTGTTTATATTTTTAATGGCAATGGTAACTGGGATGTTGCAGCTAATTGGGTGAATAATTCAGTTCCTCCTTCAATACTTTCCGGTGGTTATATTTTTATTGATC
>JAZKGV010000207.1:1911-2725 GCA_040385725.1 Bacteroidota bacterium
ATGGAGAATGTATTTTAAATGTGGAGCAACATGTTTTGAATAAAAACACTTTCATCATCAATACGAATAAAAAATTCAGGGTTACCGGTAATTTGATCCGGCAATAATTTCAACTGTCGTTTAATGCTTAATTAGCATCAGTAAGAAATGTAGTTGAATCCTTTAACAAGCGAATATCCTGTTTGAATAAAGTATTTATCAAAACCCTGAACTGGTTTACCCCGCTAATGCTGTCATAAAAAAGATGATAATTTTTACCAGGCATATACACCGCATTTTGGTTCTGAAGAAAAACCTGTTCCGGCATACTTTTATCATTTCGAAAGCCATGGTCTCCCATTAAAACAATAACAGCTTTTTCTCCACTGTTTTTTAAAATGATATTTACCAGCTCTTTTATTTTTGAATTACTGTATCCCACATTGCCAAGATAAAGACCTTTATCAGCATCATACGTACTTCCTAATTTTTCTTTTGGAGTTTCCTTGCCGTTTTTATCAAAATAATAAGGAGGATGCGGCATAAAGTAATGTGCATATATAAACCTGGGGGTATTGCTTTTTTTACCACTTTCTTTTTTTACAAGATCAATTAGTTTATCATTGTTTTTCCTGGATGTATATACTTCACCTTCAACTAACCATTTTATTGCAAACTTTCCGGCAAATGCATTCCAGAGGATATCTTTTTTTAACCTGCCCCACAGCGTACGATCGGTAATTAATCTTGCTTTTAATGGCAAAAAATCCTGGTTTACCGGCGCCGGATTGCCGGCTAAATCAAAAATTGAATAATTGATAATATCATAACCTGT
>JAZKGV010000208.1:0-28983 GCA_040385725.1 Bacteroidota bacterium
AACAACAGCCAAATCAAACATATTCTGGGCATTGGGGAAATAGTACAAAATGATACCGGTGATATCATAGGTCTGAAAGGAACAGGACAGGATATTACTGAAATGATAAAAGCAGAAGAAAAACTACAGGGCTCTTACAAACAGATAAAGCAATTGGTAACGCACCTGCAGGATATAAGAGAACAGGAAAGAACAAATATGGCGAGGGAAATACATGACGAACTTGGCCAGCAACTCACCGGTTTAAAAATGTATGTATCCTGGATCAATAAGAAAGTGATAACACAGGATGCTGATATCAAAGAAAAATTCAGTGCTGCCATACAGCTGATTGAAGACACCATAAAATCTGTAAGAAAAATTTCAATGGATCTCCGGCCTAGTATGCTTGATGACCTGGGATTGATGGCGGCATTGGAATGGCAGAGCAATGAATTTGAAAAACGTTCCGGAATAGATACAGAGTTTATCAACCAAACAGAAAACCGGGAAATACCGGCACGGCTTAAAACCGGCCTGTTCAGGATATACCAGGAATCGCTTACTAATGTTGCCCGTCATGCAGATGCAAAAAAAATTGTTTCTTCGCTCAAATTTGAAGACAATAATTTGATACTGACAATCACAGACGATGGCAAGGGTTTTACTTTTAAAAACATTGAAAGCAAAAAAACGCTTGGTTTGTTTGGAATGAAAGAAAGGACTTTGGAAATGGGTGGCCACTATGAAATAAAAAGTGAACCAGGTGCAGGTACCACAGTATCTGTAACGGTGCCGCTTAGCATATAATTTTTATCCTTTGGGAAAACATAATTAATAAATCATGATCAGAATACTTATAGCGGACGACCATACTGTGGTAAGAAAAGGCCTGCGGCAGATATTGGCCGAAGAGTTTACCGATGCTTATATTGAAGATGTACCCAATGCGGAAGAAGTAATAAAAAAAGTAATAAAGGAAAAATGGGATGTGGTAATATCAGACCTTACCATGCCAGGCCAAAGTGGCCTTGATGTACTGCTCTTTATTAAGCAAAAATATCCTTCCATACCTGTCCTTATTTTAAGCATACATCCTGAAGAGCAATATGCTATAAGGGTATTGAAGGCCGGTGCATCTGGTTATTTAAGTAAAGATACTGCACCAGATGAGTTAGTAAATGCTGTAAAGAGAGTGATGCAGGGGAAAAAGTACATCACACTTTCTATTGCTGAAAAAATTGCTGACAGCCTTGATCACGGCAGCGATAAAAAGCAGCAAGATGAACATGAAAAGCAATGCCAACCTTACTTTATATGCTATTGAAAACAGCCTTCTATAATGGGATTATTTTTCCTGAAACGTTGTACTACAGATTTGTAGTACAAACAACTACATGAAAGTAGTATATTCTCTACACAAATTTGATTTCCAGTACTATTTGATGTTCGGTCATTAGTAGCCATCTTTGTTATGTCCGCTTTAAATCTCAATTGATACGAAAAACCTCTTTTTACTTTTCAGGAATTCATTCCTGGTTACATATTTATTAGTGGCCTTTACCTTCTGAGTTATAAAAAAACCCAAGACCTTGATGTGAGCAGTTATTAGTATGGTTTATCCAGACTTATAACTGCTTTTTTATTTCGCTATTAAAGTTTATTGAAGTGCTGTTGAAAGTGCAGCCACTTTAAGCAGGCACTCGTTGTATTCATCAGTGGCATTGCTATTGTAAGTAATGGCACTGCCTGCCTGGTAAGAAAGATAATTACGGGTACTGTTGTAAAGTACGCTTCTGATCACTACGTTAAAGTCGAAATCTCTATTGGGTTTTACATAACCAACGGTGCCTGAATACAACCCACGTTTTGTTTTTTCATATTGCTCTATTAACTGCATCACTCTTTTTTTAGGAGCCCCCGTCATAGACCCCATAGGAAAAGTTGCCCTGATAATGTCGACCCAATCTGTACCGTCTTTAACAGTTCCACATACCGTGCTTATCATCTGGTGTACTTGTGGAAAGCTATATACTCCAAAGAGTTCCTTCACTTTTACGGAGCCCTTTTCACAAACCTTACTTAGATCATTGCGAACGAGGTCAACCACCATTACATTTTCACTTTTTTCTTTTTCACTATTAATTAAATACTGCATATTGAGAATATCTGTTTGGGCATCCGCTATACTGCGGCGGCTGGTACCTTTCATAGGCTGGGAAATAATTGTGCTTCCTGTTTTTTGCAGGTACCGTTCCGGGCTGGCGCAAATGCAATACTTATCATTTAATTTGTACAAAGCAGAAAATGGATTGGGGGAAGCAGCAGATAAATTTTGATAAACTACCAGTGGACTTATTACAGCATTGTCAGCAAAAAATTCCTGGCAAAAGTTTATTTCATAGCAATCGCCTCTTAAAATATGCTCTCTCAACCTTTCTACACTGGCAATATATTCCTGCTTTGTAAATCTTGAGTGAATGGCGGTTGACTTTTTAGTTTCACTATATTCATCTGCAATGCTGTTATTTATTTCTGTAAATATTTTTCCTGCATCCAGGTCGGTATAAATAACCAATCCATCATTATTCAATTGCAGTACAATTTCCGGTTCAAAAAAATGAAGGTCAGGAAAATCTATCCCATCAAAATTTCCTGATTGCAGTTGTTCCACTTCATTTTTTAGATCGTAACCAAAGTGACCGAAGAGCCAGCTATTGTTTTTATTACTGAATTTTTTCAGTTCACTAAAAGCGTTGCCTGCAGTGGCTACAATATTTTTTTTGCAACCTGCACCGAGCAAGCACTCAAATGCCGGTTTTTCAATCCCGATAGGTATCGGGAGATACTGGTGGTTATCGAGCAAACAAAAAATGCTGAACCGGTTTGCCCAGTTCAGCATTTTTATTTTGAATTCATTAATGTTATTTATGGAAAATGCAGCAGTATTTTTCACAATAAAAGTTCACTACCCACCGAAAGGCCGGAAGTTGCTGTTTTAGAAATCATCATCATCATCATCAAAACCACCTCCGCCATCATCAAAGCCGAGATCTTTAAACTCATCATCCACTTTAAAATCTTCTTCTTCGTCTTTGGATGCTTTTTTAGTCCCGGGTTTTTTACCCTTTGATTTTGGCAGGTCAAATTCATCAAAGTCCGGATCCCAGTTATCGTCCTCCTCTTCTGGTTTTTCCCAATCATCACTCACTTCTACATCATCGTCATCATCATCATCACCGCTCTTTTTTGAAGAGGAAGCCTTGCCTTTTTTTGCAGGTTTGGTATCTTCGTCATCCAGATCATCAATATCATCATCGTCTTCCAAATCCTTTTTAGGTTTTGAAGATGCTTTGGCAGGCGCTTTTTTTACTTCGTCATCTGCCTTTACTGTTGTCTTTTTTCCTTTAACGGGTTTTGCAGCCATATCAAAAAATTATACTGTAAAATTTCTTAGAGATTTTTAATTGACCAAATAATTTCCCTCTTTTTTTTAGGGTCATTTTGCGGCAATAATTTGTTCCCTTCCGGGGCCATTACTAATATATTTTACCGGTACATTTAAAAAGCTATTAATATAATTGACATACTCCTTTGTTTTTACAGGAAGAACGTCGTACTTATCAATTGATGAAATGCTTGTATTCCAGCCAGAAAAGCTTTTATACATTGGTTCAATCTGTACTCTTGTCATCTGGAAAGGCACTTCATCTGTTTCTTTTCCATTTATTTTATAGGCGTTACAAACTTTCAGTTCCTCAATAGCATCCAGTATATCTGTTTTGGTCATAATGATTTGTGTAACCCCATTTATCATACAGGCCATTTTTAATGCCACCAGGTCAATCCATCCGCAGCGGCGTGGCCTTCCGGTGGTAGCTCCAAATTCACTTCCTGTTTTTCTTAGTATTTCACCCATTTCATCTTCCAGTTCTGTTGGAAAAGGGCCACTGCCCACCCTTGTGCAATATGCTTTGGATACACCATATACCTCTTTTATCTTTTGTGGTGCAATTCCCAAACCTGTACAAACGCCTGCAGAAATAGTGTTGCTGCTGGTTACAAAAGGAAAAGTTCCAAAGTCAACATCCAGCATACTGCCCTGTGCACCCTCTGCCAATACTTTTTTGCCCTGCTGAATTTTATCGTTTATAAAATATTCACCATTAACAATTTTAAAGCTTCTCAATTCTTCTATTGCTTCAAAAAACTCGTCTTCCCAACTGCTGATATCTTCCTGGAAATTGTAATTATCCAGTAAACGCTGGTGTTTCAAACGAAGCTTTATGTATTGAGAGGTAAAGCTTTTGTCAAGCAGGTCACCTACACGTAAGCCATTACGCCCCGTTTTATCCATGTAAGCCGGGCCAATGCCTTTTAATGTAGAGCCAATTTTATCATTGCCCTTTGCTATTTCACTTGCTTTGTCTAATGCCCTGTGTGTTGGCAAGATCAATTGGGTACGTTCACTGATGTAGAGGCTCTTTTTGTAATCAACTCCCATGGCAGCTACTTTTGCACACTCCTTTTTTAAAGTAACGGCATCCAGCACCACACCATTTCCAATCAGGTTTATTTTATCTCCATGAAAAATACCACTTGGTATTTGATGAAGCACTACTTTTTCTCCATTTACATACAAGGTATGCCCTGCGTTTGGCCCTCCCTGGAACCGGGCAATCACATCATAACCAGGTGCAAAGTAATCTACAATTTTACCCTTGCCTTCATCTCCCCACTGCAACCCTAAAATAACATCTACCATGTATTCCTTTATTTTTCTTTTAATGAATATGAATTTTAAACCGGGCGTAAAAATAGAGTGAAATGATACAAACACCTAAAATGAAATATGATTCAGTGAAATTGTTTTCAACAATTTATCTTTTAACCTTTTTCAAATATTTATTTCAGTTGCCGCTCTTTCTTCAAATAACTCCTATTTGAATTCACAACATCTCATCAACAAACTGGGTAAAAACAACCACATAAACTCCGCTTATTCGTCTTGTAGAAAAATATTTTTAAGCCAGGCTAATTCTTTATATTTATTTGAAAATCAACACATTTAGAATAGCTTATGTGTTACCAATACACATGAATTGATAAAAAAGTTTATAAAATATTCTAAAAAATCCTTGCTCACAATACATTTCCCCCATATCTTCGTATCGGTTTTTCATAGGATATTGGATTTTAAAGCGGGACTAGATTTCTATCTTGGTCCCTTTTTTATTTTTATACCTTTCCTTTCGTTGTTAACTGAATTGGGTTATGCAACCCTTTGCAGTTAAAATTTCTTTACCAATTTCCCTTCTTTATTTACAATCACTTTCTCTTCTGATTGTAAATAATCGAGCACTTTCCAAAATTTTTCTTTCCGGGTTTTTGTAAGATTATGAAAAATATCATTTATAGCTACCGCATTATTATTTACTGCAGCCAGGATGGTTTCTGATATTGATTCAAATTCTTCCTTGCTTATGTTGATTGCCTGTTTATTGATGCAGTTATCGCAGATACCACAATTTTTTTCAATTGGCGCATTAAAATAAATGGCAATTTGCTTGCTGCGGCACTCATGCTGATCTAAAGCATATTTATTCATTGCTTTAACCCTTTCCTCAAATAACCTTTTCCTTTCAAGGTAGTCATCCAGTTTTATTACAAAGCTGTCAGCATACATCCGGTTTTGAAGCAATACGATCTGAGGCTTTTCTTTTTGTGCTGTATAAGAAATAATACCCAACTGATTTAGCTGCTGCAACTGTTGAATAATAACCTCACGGTTTTGACCAGCAAATTTTGCAAGATGTGCTTCATTAATATTAGCCGGAAAATCAAATACCCCTTCATAAGAACGAAGGATCGCTTTTATTAAGTTATCAAAAACAGGTTGGTGGTTTTCCAACTCATTTACTTCTTCTTTGGTACAGGTAAAAACAACCGTTGATGGCTTAAAAAAAGTATCACTAAAAATAAAAATACCTTCCTGCTCTAATGCCTTGATGGCGTATGTAGCAGTAAGTATATCTGCTTTAAATGCTGAAGAAAATGTTGCAAGGTCAAAATCATAGCTACTGCTTTCACCATTTCCGGCAGGAATTTGCAGATGGTTCATTACATCTGTATAGGTTTTTGTTATTACTTCCTTGTTTGGAAAACGGATATTTGTTTGTTGCAGCAACTCATGCAATTCCCTGTCGTTATAAAGAAGTACTGCGTAAGCCCTTTTACCATCACGGCCCGCCCTGCCAGCTTCCTGGTAATAATTTTCAAGACAATCCGGTACATCGTAGTGAACCACCACTCTTACATCTGGTTTATCAATGCCCATTCCAAAAGCATTGGTACATACAATAACTCTTATTTTATTTTTTATCCAGTCTTCCTGCTTCCGGCCCCGTTCTTCATTACTTAATCCTGCATGATAAAAATCTGCATTGATATTATTCAGCCTGAGCAGATCAGCAATGTCTTTTGTATGCTTGCGGCTCTTGCAATACACTATAGCAGTACCTTTTACATTTTGTAATATCTCCAGCAGTTTATTTTGTTTAGATGGAACATTGAAAACACTATAAGAAAGATTTGGTCTTTCAAAAGATTGCTGAAACTTTTTTTGATTTTTACTAAAGGATAATTTGTCACAAATATCTTCCTGTACACTTTTTGTAGCAGAGGCCGTTAAAGCTAAAAAAGGAATACCAGGCAGGTGCTCTCTCAAATTGGCGATGCGTAAATAAGGCGGCCTGAAGTCGTAACCCCATTGAGAAACACAATGTGCTTCGTCCACTGCAATCAAATTAATATTCATTGCAGGCAGGTATTCCAGAAACAATTTTGTTTCGAGCCTTTCGGGAGAAACGTACAGGAATTTATAATTGCCATGAGCAGCATTCTGCAACGTTTTCTTTGTTTCAATAAAACTCATGCCGGAATAAATGCATAATGCAGGAATGCCTCTTTTCTTCAAATTCTCCACCTGGTCTTTCATCAAAGCGATCAGTGGGCTTATCACCAGGCAAATACCATCTTTTGATAAAGCCGGTACCTGGAAGCAAATAGATTTACCACCACCGGTTGGTAATAAAGCCAATGTATCATTTCCATCCAGTATTGCATTGATAATATCTTCCTGCAACGGACGGAATGAATCGAAGCCCCAGTATTCTTTTAATGTTTGATGAATTGTCAAGAGAAAAATTTCTTCCCCAAATTAAACCACTTTCTTATAATTCAACCATACAGAATTTATTGCCAGTACCACATCGCTTAATCCCATGGCAAGAGCAGCAATTCCTGGTTGTAATAAACCTACAGCAGCAATTGGTATGGCAACCACATTATAAATAAATGCCCAGAAAAGATTTCCTTTTATTGTAGAGAAGGTATGTTTTCCTAAACCTAATGCTAATGGCAAATGCTGTATGCCTTTATTCATTAAAACAACCTGTGCGGTTTGCATGGCCAGTTGTGAGGCATCACTTAAAGAAATGCCGATAGTTGCTTTTGCCAGTGCAGGAGCATCATTAATGCCATCTCCCACCATTGCAACAGGGGTGACACTATTCAATTCTTCAATTATTCTTAATTTTTCTTCCGGCGTTTTTTCAGCATATACTTCATCAATGCCTAGTTGAGATGCAATGGCATTGGTTCTTTCCACGCTATCACCGCTTAATAAAACTGTTTTAATGTTTTTAGAATGCAGGTAAGCAATCACAGCTTTTGCTTCTTCTCTTATCTCATCTTCTACGTCAATCCATCCTGTTAAAGAATCATTTTTTGCAAGATATGCCGCATGTGTGTGTTCTTTTGTTTGCTGCGATGCTACTTTGTAAGAACCAACTTTATAAATATTACCTGCTGTGTCTTCAGCCACCATTCCCAGGCCTTTTATTTCTTCTACTTTCTTCCATTGAATAACATTTGTTGTTTGCCATTCTGCAGTAATGGCTTTTGCAATGGGATGATTGGAGAATTTTTCTATTGAATAAACAATTCTCTTAAACTCTTCCTCTGCAATTGTGCTTTCAAATTTTGTTATGGCAAGATTACCTTTTGTAAGCGTACCTGTTTTATCAAATACCACCGTTTTAATATCCTTAAACAGTTCCAGGCTTTTTGCGTTACGAAAGAGAATGCCATTTTTTGCAGCTCTTCCCAAGCCAACTGCAATGGCTGCCGGCGTTGCCAACCCCATTGCACAGGGACAACTTATTACCAGCACGGCAATACTTCTCATTAAAGAATTAGTGCCGGAAACATCAAACACAAAATAATTCAGTAAAAAAGTAATTGCAGCAATACCAATAACTGAAGGCACAAATACAGCGCTTATCTTATCTGCCAGTTGCTGTACGGGAGGTTTTTCTGATTGTGCCTGTTTTACAAGATTTACAATATTGCTCAGTACAGTGTCTTTACCAACAGCTGTTACCTGTGCTTTTACTGTTCCATCAGTAAGCAGGCTGCCACCAGTTAATGCATCTTTCTTTTGCTTTGAAACAGGTTTGCTTTCTCCTGTAAGCAATGCTTCATTCACATGAGCCTCACCCCATAATATTTTACAATCGGCAGGCACCTGTTCGCCACTTTTTATTAAAATCAAATCGCCTACCCTGAGCTGGCTGTTTTCCACAGGCATGATGACTTCTTTATGATCTTCATCAAAAGCGATCATGTTGGCCATTATTTTTTGCTGCTTCGATAACTTGTTCAATTCTCTTTGTGTAACCTCAACAGACCTGTGTTCCACCCATTCGCCCAAAAAAACTAAAGTGATGATGGTAGCTGTGGTTTCATAAAAAATATAATCCATGTTATTCCACAACGTACCCACCAAACTATATACAAATGCTGCGGTAGCTCCTACTGCAATTAATACATTCATATTCGGCACACCGCCACGCAGGCTTTTAAATGCACTCACTCCAAAATAACCCATGCCAACAATGTAAACAGGAAGGCATATTGCTAACTGTATCCAGGGGTTCATTAAAAAATGAATATGCCATGGCAGCATGTGCAGCATTAAAACAGCAGTGAAGGGAAGACAGAAGAGAAAACGCTGGAGATGGCTGCGAAAGAAATTCGTTGGCCGTTTTTCGTTGGCCGTTGATCGTTGGTCGTTTTGAACTTTATACCCCAAACCTTCTATTCCTTTCGCAATGGTATCTTTTGAGGCGTTCTCATTCATTTCAAAACTTACGTCACCTCCTATAAAATTCACCTTTACTTCTTTCATACCTTCCTTATTCAGGTACTTGGTGATGGTTAATGCACAATTGGTACAATCCATTCCTTCTACTTTCCATTCTACTTTTTCCATACTGCAAAATTATTCATGCTTAGGGTGATTGAATTGCTAATGATGGAAAATATCTTTGCAACATGGATTTAAAATTTTCGCTTTCTACTATCAACACAGTTGCAAAAGAGTTTCTTTCAGCTATTGATAAAAACAAGGTAATTGCATTACATGGAGAAATGGGTGCCGGCAAAACAACTTTTGTTCATGCTGTGTGTGAAGCAATGGGAGTTACCGATACTATTGGCAGCCCTACTTTTTCCATCATTAACCAATACCAAACCAATGATGGCAAAACAATTTATCACATTGATATGTACCGTTTGAAAGATGAGGAGGAAGCCATACATACCGGGGTGGAAGACTGCTTATATTCCGGCAACTACTGTTTTGTTGAATGGCCTGAAAAAGCACCAGGTATTTTTCCTGATGAAACTTTGCATATCGGCATTGTTGCTGTGGATAATGAAACCCGGAAACTCACAATTAATTTGTAAATTGTAAACATCTTTTAAAAAACTGAAAGAACCGCTATCGGGGCTTTGAGCCACCGACAGGGTTGAAAGTACTTCAATCATTTTATGGCTACATCAAAACCATTTGTCTCACCATCTTTTTCTTACGAAACATTAGAAGAAACATTAGATGTAAAACCAAAAGGTGCATACCTGTATATAGGCATCCCAAAAGAAAATTCTTTTAGCGAAAACAGGATAGCGCTTACACCAGAAGCTGTTGGTGTAATGATTGCCAATGGCCACAGGGTGGTAATGGAAACCAAAGCAGGCGAAGGCGCCAGCTATACTGACAGGGATTATACCGAAGCAGGAGCAGAAATTGCTTTTGATAAAAAGAAAGTATATGAAGCTGACATACTGGTAAAAAGTGCCCCGGTAAGTGAAGAAGAATGTGAGTTACTGAAACCCGGGCAATATATTATTTCCCCGATACATTTAGCCGTAATGAAAAAGAACATCCTTGAAAAGATGATGGAGAAAAAGATAACGGCATTGAGTTTTGAAAACCTGAAAGACGACAGCGGCCACAACCCTATCGTAAGAAGCATGAGTGAAATTGCCGGAAGTGCTGTAATGCTGATCGCAGGGCAGCATTTAAGCAATGCCAACGAAGGCAAAGGTGTATTGGTTGGCGGCATCAGCGGCATACCACCAACAAAAGTTATCATTATAGGTGCCGGCATTGTGGGAGAATATGCTGCAAGAACAGCATTGGCAATGGGTGCCAGTGTAAAGATATTTGACAACAGTATTTACAAGTTGAAACGCCTGCAGAACAATATTGGTGTACGCATTTGGACCTCGGTAATTGAACCTAAAATTTTGGCAAAGCAATTAAAAACATGTGATGTGGCTGTGGGTGCATTAAGCAGTACCAGCGGCAGAACACCGATTGTGGTTAGCGAAGCAATGGTGAGTAATATGCGGCCGGGAACAGTAATTGTTGATGTAAGTATTGACCGTGGCGGTTGTTTTGAAACAAGTGAAGTAACCACACATGATAAACCTACTTTTAGAAAATATGATGTGATACATTATTGTGTACCCAATATCCCCAGTGGCTTTGCCCGTACAGCATCGCAGGCAATAAGCAATGTATTGATGCCATTGCTGCTGGAAACTGCCGATGAAGGCGGTATTGACCATATTGTGTGGCACAAAATAAATATCCGCTCTGGTATTTATTTATTTAAAGGCAGTCTTACTAATTTTTATTTAAGCGAAAGGTTTGATTTGAAGTTTACTGATTTGAATTTGCTGATTGCCAGCAGGCGGTAATTTCAGTAGATGCTGGGAAACGAATTTATAAATTATGATAATAAACAAAATGACAAGGCTTCTTCTTGTCCTAACAATCTCGTTCATAAGTTGCAAAAGCCAAACCGGGAAGACCAATCCTTTAGAAGAAGCTAAAGATCCAATATCTGTAATTCAAGAAAATGAGAAAAAGTCGGCTGAAAAAGAAAATAATAATTTGGGAGAGTTGGTTTCAACAATTTCTTTTAAAGTAAAAACGAATAATAAAAAAGATTTCAAGGATGGTTTTATTCCCTGGGCAAGCATAGAAAAACCTAAACAAGACATCCCTTATTTATATGAAAAGATGAAGTTGTTATTAAAGACACAACGATAAAAATAATTATAGATTATCCACTGACAAACCAATATGAATTTATCTTGACATCCCAAAATGGTTTTACAAGAAAACAACTGTTACAAGAAATCAGTGACAATTATTATAAACTTTATGAAGAGGAAGAAAAAAGCGCAACAATCAAAACCATTCCAATTGAAAAAAGGACAACAATGTATAATAGAAATCAAACAAATGGAAAGTATGGAATTTGGGGTCACGACATTGCTGATTTAGTTTTATCCGAAATTTTAATATATAAAACGCCAGACGGACAAATTACTTTGTCATTAAATATTGAGTCGTAAGGCTTCTTTCGCAAAAAATTAAATACGAAAAATTACTTATAGTTTCCAATTGCAATCACTTCATCACAAAACCTATATTCCTCTTTATCATTACTACTGATAATAACCATTCTCCCAGAAGTATAATTTTTAATAAGCATTTGATACAATTCAATTCCTTCTGCATCTAAATTAGTAGTGGGTTCATCTAATAACAAAACAGGTGTGCTACTAAAAAAAGCCTGAGCCAATTTCAGCCTTTGTTTCATACCACTGCTGTAATAGCGTATTTGTTTGTTTGCAGCTTTTTCAAGATTTACAATTTGCAGCACCTTTTCTTTTGAAACAGATAGTGGCTTGAATGCAGTATGAAAATCCAGCATTTCATTTGCTGTCATTTCTTCGATCAATTCTAAATATGGTGCTGCGATGGAGATGTGCTGAAAAAGTTGATCGTTGGCCGTTGGATGTTGGCCGTTTTTAAAATTGATCGTGCCTTCGTTATGTGTAAGAGAGCCTGCAATTACCTGCAGCAAAGTTGATTTGCCAGAACCGTTAGCACCAGTAATGGCGTATTTCTTTGGTGCTGAAAAATTATAGCTAAGATTGCGGAATATCCATTCCCTGTTAAATCGCTTGCCGGTATTGGATAGTGTGATCTGCATTGGGCTGTTTACTGAATAAAGAATTATTCATCTTCTGTATTTCCTTTTACAAAACGCTTTATAATTCCCCTGCCGCTCTCACGTATAAAGGTCACTATTTCATCTCTTTCATCGGTGGCTGTAATTTCTTCTTCAATAAAATTAAGCGCCTGCGATGTATTCATTCCCTTATTGTAAATAATGCGGTATATATCCAGTATCTGGTTTATCCTGTCAAGTGAAAAGCCACGGCGTTTTAAACCTACGGAATTTACACCGGCATAGCTCAATGGTGTACGGCCTGCCTTTATATAAGGCGGCACATCTTTGCTTACCAACGAACCACCACTTACAAACGCATGCTGACCTATCTGAACAAACTGGTGTACTGCACACATCCCTGCTAATATTGCATAGTCGCCAACAACTACATGCCCCGCCATTTGTGTGTTGTTGCTCATGATGCAATTGTTGCCAATAATACAATCATGCGCCACATGGCTATAAGCCATTAACAGGCAGTTGTTGCCGATCTTTGTTGTCCATTTGTCTTTACTGCCACGGTTTACCGTTACAAACTCACGGATGGTGGTATTGTCTCCAATTTCCACTGTTGTGATCTCTCCTTCATATTTCAGATCCTGCGGAATGGCTGCTATTACAGCACCGGGAAAAATGCGGCAATTCTTGCCGATCCTGGCACCTTCCATAATAGTAACGTTGCTGCCTATCCAGGTTCCTTCACCAATCTCTACATTTTGATGAATAACGCTGAAAGGATCAACCTTTACGTTGGTGGCAAGCTTTGCGTTTGGGTGTATGTAAGTATGTGGATGAATCATGTCAATTTGAAGATTTGATAATTTGAAGATTTGATAATGGGCTTTCGAAATTTGCTTTCATCTTCAAATCTCCAAATTATCAAATTTGGCTAATTATTTTAATTTCTTTTTACCAACTGTGCAGTTAAATCTGCTTCTGTACAAAGTTTATTACCTACAAACACACTGCCCTTCATTACACAAATACCACGGCGGATGGGTTCTGCCAGTTCCATTTTCAGCAACATCGTATCACCCGGTACTACTTTTTGTTTAAACTTGCAGTTATCTATTTTTAAAAAATAAGTATCGTATTGTCCTTCGGGCATTGCATTGATACAAAGCAACCCACCTGTTTGAGCCAATGCTTCTATCTGCAATACACCAGGCATTACAGGGTTACCGGGAAAATGCCCCTGGAAATAAAATTCATTGAACGTTACATTCTTTACACCAACAATTTGCTTGTCTGTTAACTCAATTATTTTATCTACTAATAAAAACGGGTAGCGGTGCGGCAATGTTTTTTCGATCTGCTGCAGCGTAAATACCGGTGGCTGGTTAGGATCATAAATGGGAATATCCTTGGTGTGCTTATTCTTTTTAATGTATTGTTTTATCTTTTTTGCAAACTCAACATTGGTGCTGTGCCCGGGCCTGTTGGCCATAATATGCCCTTTTATTGGGTAGCCGATCAGGGCCAGGTCTCCAATTACATCAAGCAATTTGTGTCTTGCAGGTTCATTAGGAAAACGCAGCTCCAGGTTATTGAGATAGCCTTCACTTTTTACTTCTATTTTATCCCTGCCAAATGCTTTTGCAAGCCGGGTCATTTCTTCTTTGGTTACTGCCTTATCAACAACAACGATCGCATTATTGATATCGCCGCCTTTAATGAGGTTATTATCAAGCAGCATTTCCAGCTCATGTAAAAAACAAAAAGTACGGCAGGGTGCTATTTCTGTTTTAAACTCCTGCATGGTTTTTAAACCGGCATGTTGGGTTCCTAAAACAGGAGAATTAAAATCAATAAGTGTGGTAACCTTATAATCTGTTGAAGGCATCAGGGTCATTTCCACCCTCTTTACCTCATCATAAAAAGAGATATTGGAATCAATGCTGTACCATGTTTTTGTAGCATCCTGTTCCAACACACCAGCCTCTTCAATTATTTCCACAAAAGGTTCGCTGCTGCCGTCCATGATGGGAATTTCAGGACCATTTATTTCTATCAGGCAATTATCAATACCCATACCTACCAATGCTGCAAGAATGTGCTCCACTGTACTCACTTTTACCTCACCTTGTTCTAAAGTAGTTCCCCTTGAAGTATCGGTAACCAGGTCGCAATCAGCCTTAATAATGGGCATTCCTGCAATATCAATACGTTGAAACTGGAAACCGAAACCTGGATTGGCTGGCCGCAATGTCATATCAACCTTTATACCGGTATGAAGCCCGGTGCCGGATATGCTTACCGGGTTGCCTAATGTATGTTGTTTGTCTGGATTGAAGCTGGCGCCCATGGTGTCGTTTTTTCAAATACGGGCAAAGATATTTGAATTTTTGATGTAGCCGTGAAATAGGTTTTTGCCACGAATAACACGAATTGATTTGCCACAGATAGCACAGATTAACACAGATAAAAATTTAAGAAGACTTTTTTTGACACACATTAATTTTTCATGGCATCATCGTTGTGTCACTCACTTATGCCATATATATAATGGCATCATTTCAGAACTGAGGAGAATATATTATTGATTAGAACTTAGCGTCTTTGCGCCTTGGTGGTTAAAAACTTACACTTTTGCCATCAACTCCTGTAATATCTTTTCCAAAGCTTTTACCCTTTGTTCAAGTTCAGGTAAGTTACGGGCAACAGCCTGGCTGCGGAGTGCTGAGGTATAGTCGTATGCAGGAGAGCCTGTTACGGCAGTATTGGGAGTTTTGATAGATTTACTTACACCGCTTTGTGCATTTATTTTGCTGCCGTCTGCTATCTGGATATGGCCAACAATTCCGGCTTGCCCGCCAATCATTACATTATTGCCAATTTTCGTACTCCCACTAATTCCTGCCTGAGCGGCAATCACGGAGTTATTGCCGACTTCCACATTGTGTGCAATCTGCAACAGGTTATCCAGTTTGGCACCAGCTTTTATAATAGTGCTGCCAATGGTAGCCCTGTCAATGGTGGTGTTGGCGCCAATCTCTACATTATCCTCAATTATCACATTGCCCATCTGCGGTACTTTTTTATAGCTGCCATCTGCCTGTGGCGCAAAACCAAAGCCATCGCTTCCGATCACAGTACCTGCATGAATGGCTACATTTTTTCCGATAACAGTATTGTGATAGATTTTTACCCCGGGATGGATAATTGAATTATCACCAATAACAGTGTTATTGCCGATATAAGCATTAGGATAAATTTTTACGCCGTTGCCAATAAACACTTTTTCTCCTATGTATGCAAATGCACCCACATACACCTGTTCACCCATTTTTGCCGAAGCATCAATATAAACCGGTTGCTGTATGCCTGTTAATTGCTGTGCCTGCAGTTTCTGATATGTTTCCAGCAAGGTGGCAAAAGCAACATACGCATCCGCAACCCGTATCAACGTAGCGTCAACAGGCTTTTTTAATTCAAGCGATTCATTAATGATGATAACCGAAGCACTGGTTGTATATAAATAATCTTCGTATTTGGGATTGGCCAAAAAAGACAGTTCACCGTTTTGTGCGTCTTCAATTTTTCCAAAAGATGATACAGCAGCATTGGCATCACCTTCCACACGGCCTTGTATTATCATCGCTATTTGTGCTGCTGTAAACTGCATGTTTTAGTTAATTGTTATTGGTTAACAGGAAAGGAGTAGAGAGGTGTTGCTATAATTAACTAATAACAATTAACCAATAACTAATCCCTTAAATAACAAATGTAATATTTTTTAATCTTGCCGCTCACGCCTGCATTAATTAAGGCATCATCCACTTCTGAAATATCTTTTACAGTGCCATCTTTAAACAATATCTGGATATTTTCATCCTTTACATTATAAGTGCTGCTGCTTGCTTCGCCGGTAATGACAATCCATTCTTCATCTCCGTTGCACAGGTTCATCTTTTTTTGTGCCGCTGCTCTTTTTTCTTTCACTAATGCTTCCTCTACCGGCACAGGATAGTATTTTACTTTTAAGAGGTTCCTGTCGATTATCCCTTTACATAGAAAAGACAAAACTGTATCGGGATGAGTGCTCCATTCTTTAATGGCCGATAACACGTCGTAATCATCCAGGTTGCAGAACTCTTCTAAACTTACCGTTTCAATTGGTTCGTTTATAAATTTGTTTAATGGGGTTGTTGTAAAAGCACTAACGTGTTTTGCCCTGCGTATAATTTGTTTCAGCATTTGTTCTGCACACAAAACAGTTTTGTGCAAATACACCTGCCAGTACATCAACCTTCTTGCCACAATAAATTTTTCAGTGGAATAAATACCTTTTTCTTCCACCATTAACTCCCCATTATGAACAGCCAGCATTTTTATGATACGGTCGTAACCAATAACTCCTTCGCTTACACCGGAGAAGAAACTATCCCTTGATAAGTAATCCATACGGTCAACATCTAATTGCCCGCTTACCAATTGGTGAAGAAACTTTTTGGGATAACTGTTAGTGAATATATCCAGGCTCATTTGGAGTTTGCCATCAAATTGTTTATTCAGGTCCTTCATCAGCAGTAATGAAATCTCTTCATGCTGCATTCCCTCGATCAATACATTTTCTAAAGCATGGCTGAAAGGGCCGTGGCCAATATCATGTAAAAGGATAGCAATTTTTGCAGCCTGTTCTTCTTCCTTTGTAATGTCAACACCTTTCCCTTTTAATTCATTCAGTGCATTGCACATTAAATGATAAGCCCCAAGCGAATGATGCAATCTTGTATGCACCGCACCCGGATACACCAAATGTGCCAGCGCCATTTGGTGAATACGGCGGAGCCGTTGATAGAATGGGTGAGCAATGATCTGCAGGATGAGTTCGTCATCGACAGTTATAAAACCATGTACCGGGTCATTAATAATTTTTCTTGAAGGCATTATGCACTTTTATTTTTCGTAAAACTCTATGGGCAATCCATCCGGGTCAGCGATAAAAGTAAACCGTTTGCCGGTTGTTTCATCAATTCTTATTGGTTCAGGTATAATATTCTTTTGTTTTAGTAATAACACTGTTGTATCCACATCATTTACTTCAAAGGCAAGATGTCTTAATCCGGCAGCCTCAGGCTTTGATACTCTTTTTGGTGGATCGGGAAAAGAGAATAGTTCGATTTGATATTGACCGTTTATTGCAAGATCAGCTTTGTATGATTTTCTTTCATGCCTGTAAATTTCCTGCAGCAATTTAAAACCGAGTATTTCTGTGTAGAACGATTTCGACTTTTCGTAATTAGTACAAATTACAGCGATATGATGAATGCGTGTGATGTTGAGCATGACTCTTAACTGTTAAAAGATACACAAAGCGAAATAAAGCAAATAATCACAGGGTTAAAAAATTAAATTTGTAATCTTGCTAAAGCAAACACACTAATAAAACCCGGAACATATTGAGATAATTTTACGCAAACAAAAAATCAATCATGAATGCTCCAAAAATACTCTGGGTAGATGACGAAATAGATACATTAAACTCTCAAATACTTTTTTTAGAAAACAAGGGTTACGAAGTACAGACAAAGACCAATGGCTTTGATGCAGTAGAATATGTAAAAAGTAATATTGTGGATGTGGTGCTGATGGATGAAAGTATGCCCGGTATAACAGGTTTGCAAACACTGCAACAGATAAAAGAAGTGAATAGTAATTTGCCGGTTGTATTAATAACAAAGAATGAAGCTGAGAACATAATGGATGAAGCCATTGGCAGCCAGATAAGTGATTACCTGATCAAACCGGTAAACCCCAACCAGGTTTTATTAAGTTTAAAAAAACTGATAGATAATAAAAGATTGGTGGCAGAAAAAACAACTTCAGCTTATCAACAGGAGTTCCGCAATTTATTTATGGCGCTGAATGACAATCCTGATCACAATGGCTGGATGGAGATATATAAAAAGTTGGTGTATTGGGAACTGGAAATGAAAAAGAGCGATAGCCCCGAAATGCAGGAAGTGTTTCAATCGCAAAAGGCAGAAGCCAATACCGAGTTCTTTAAATTCATTTCAAAAAAATATGCCGGTTGGGTTGACCCAAAAAGTACAGATGCACCTGTAATGAGCCACAATATGATGAAGTTTAAAGTACTTCCTCATTTGCAAAAAGGAACGCCTTTGTTTTTTGTATTGATCGATAATCTTCGCTTTGACCAGTGGAAAATGATACAGCCTATTTTTGCAGAAAGCTTCCGCATACAGGAAGAAGATACATTTTATGCCATACTTCCAACTGCTACACAATATGCCCGTAATGCGATTTTTGCAGGGATGATGCCGGTGGATATTGAAAAGAATTTTCCCACACAATGGAAAAATGATGATGAGGAAGGAGGAAAGAATTTACATGAAGAAGAATTTTTCAGGGCTCAATTAAAAAAGCTGGGCAAAGCCGATTTAAAATCTTCTTACACAAAAGTGACCAACAACCACGATGGGCAAAAATTAGTTGATAATATCCAGGATATGTTGCACAACGATATTAATATCATTGTGTACAATTTTGTAGATATGCTAAGCCATGCAAGAACAGAAATGGAAGTATTGAAAGAATTGGCCGGCGATGAAACAAGTTACCGCAGCATTACACATAGTTGGTTTGAACATTCTCCATTGCACCAGGCACTAAAGAAAATTTCAGAAAAAAATATTACAGTTATCGTTGGCACAGACCACGGCAGTGTAAGGGTAAAAACACCTGCTAAAGTAATTGGTGATAAACAAACAACAGCCAATCTTCGGTATAAACATGGCCGCAACCTGAATTACGAAGCAAGAGATGTTTTGGCCTTCCGTGACCCAAGACAGGCAGGTTTACCTGTTCCGAATGTAAATTCATCATTCGTTTTTGCCAAAGAAGATATTTTTTTATGTTATCCCAATAATTACAATCATTTTGTAAATTATTATAAGAATACTTTCCAGCATGGAGGCATTAGTTTGGAAGAAATGATCATTCCTGTAGTAAGAATGACGAATAAGTAAAACGCCCCAAACCCCTAAAGGGGCTTAGCGCATTAAACTACTTAGCTTTTTTATTGTTATAAAAGGAAAACATAATCCACAATTTGTGGAGAAACTTATTTTTTTTATCCTTACCATTGAGAGAAGTTGCACCTGAATTAATATACTAAAAAGTCCCTTTAGGGATTTAGGGCATGAAGTACAATCAACATACATTAGATAAAATAGAACGGATTGCTGAAGAAAGCGGCTATGTAATACGCTATGAAAGAGGAACATTTCAAAGCGGCTATTGCATATTGCAGGCAAAAAAGGTAATTGTTATCAATAAATTCTTCCAGGCAGAAGGCCGTATCAATACATTAATTGATCTAATGCCCCAGCTCACCATCAGCTTTGACGCTCTTACTCATGAAAGCCAGAAGATGTATGATGAGGTGATGAGTGTGGCAGCTGAAAAATAAGTTTTTAATTTCCCGTTTTACAATTTCCTGTTAATCCTCTCCTGTTGAAGTGGGCTGTTATACCTACTTCCTTATTCCTTATTTTTACTTTCTTATTCCTTATTTCATGCTTTGCCCACCAATCAAAATAACATTTCTTGGCACTGGTACCAGCACAGGTGTACCAATGGTGGCCTGCAGTTGTGAAGTATGTACTTCATCAAACCCAAAAGACAAACGCCTCCGCAGCAGCATACTTGTTGAAAGTGATACTACAAGTTTCGTTGTAGATACCACGCCCGACTTCCGTTACCAAATGCTCCGCCTGAATGTAAAAAAATTAGACGCTGTTTTATTTACCCATCCACACAAAGACCATATTGCAGGCCTGGATGATGTAAAAGCATTTAATTTTTTCAGTGGCAATCCAATGGAAATATTTGCAAACGAAATGACCGAAAAAGCGCTCCGGAGAGAATTTATGTACGTGTTTGATGAGCACAAGTATCCCGGCATACCAGAAATAAATCTTAATCAGATCAGCCTGGAGCCTTTTACCATTGGTGACATTCCTGTGATCCCAATATTAGTCTGGCACTTAAAAATGCCTGTATTAGGATTTCGCTTTGGAAAGTTTACCTACATAACCGATGCAAACCGCATTGATGAAAGCGAAAAAGAAAAAATAAAGGGCAGTGAAGCAATGGTCTTGAATGCCCTGAGGCATAAAGAACATATCTCTCACTTTACATTACAACAGGCAATAGATCTAGTTAATGAATTACAGGTTCCGCAGGGATATTTTACCCACATAAGCCACCAACTTGGTTTACATAATGAGGTTAGTAAAGAACTGCCTGAAGGAACTAAATTGGCCTTTGATGGCCTCCAGGTTTTTTTTGAATAATTATTCATTAACTTTATTGTTGTACAACCCATCACTGGTATAACCCGTGTTTGGATTGTAGTAAATAATTTTTGTGTTGCAGGCTGCATAGTTTTTTTTTGATTATCCCTCCATGGTTCGTCTATCACCAGAACCACTCAAAAAGAACATGATGCGTATAAAGCCATGTCTTAATTATTTTATTGTAATTGTATGCAGAAGCAAAGTGTTTCTGAATGGTTTAAATTTTCCCGGAAGGGAAGAAACGGCACAGTAATAATGCTGACGGCTATCTTATTGTTTACAGCTATCCCATTTTTGTTTCCTTTTTTTATAAAGCAGGAAAAATATGACCATACTGAGTTTGAAAAAGAAATTGCATCACTAAAAATTAAACCGGCAGACAGCACTGGCAAATACAAAAGAAAATTTGATGATAGCGATGATGCTTATCAGCCTTACAATCAACCTCATGATAATAAATACAAGTCTAAACAGGAATGGAAAGGTGAACTGTTTTATTTTGACCCCAACACGTTAGATGAGGCTGGCTGGCAAAAGCTCGGTGTGATGGATAAAACAATTGCCACTATTAAAAACTATTTATCAAAAGGTGGTAAATTTTATAAAGAAGAAGATATAAAAAAGATCTGGGGCATTAATGAAGAGCTTGCAGACAAACTCATTCCTTATATCCGGATTGAAAAGAAAGAATATGCTGCCACGGAAAAACCAGTTTATGAAAAGAGAACGTACACAGCCTCAATAATTGATATAAATACTGCTGATACCACAGCATTTATTGCTTTGCCCGGTATAGGCAGCAAACTGGCACAACGCATTGTTACTTTCAGATACAAATTGGGAGGCTTTTATAAAATAGAACAGGTAGGTGAAACTTTTGGATTAGCAGATTCTACTTTTCAGAAAATAAAACACAGGCTTGTTTTGAATAGCCCTTCAGTAAAGCAAATCAATATTAATACAGCAACGGTTGATGAATTTAAAGCACACCCTTATATACGCTATGTAATAGGCAATGCAATAGTACAATACCGTACCCAGCATGGTAATTTTTCTTTGGTAAATGATTTGAAAAAAATAATGCTGGTGACCGAAGATATCTTTACTAAAGCACTGCCTTACTTAAAGGTGGAATAATATAGCCTGGTTTTCTATGGGCAATTTTAAAAACTAACGCCTGTTAGCTTCCTGAAAAAATCCTTTATCTTGCAAGCGAATTACAGCAATATGAACTTTCAACAAAACGAACTTACACAACAGGTGGCGCAAACCGCCAAAGATTTTGCCATCCAGCATATTAAACCACATTTGATGGAATGGGACGAAAGCCAGGAGTTTCCCCTGCATATTTTTAAAGAACTCGGCAAACTGGGCATGATGGGAGTATTGGTGCCGGAAGAATACGGCGGCACCGGTTTAAGTTATTTTGAATACAATGTTATTATTCAGGAAATATCAAAAGTATGTGGCTCTATTGGTTTATCTGTTGCAGCGCACAACTCACTTTGTACCGGGCATATTCTCACTTTTGGTAATGAAGAACAGAAGAAAAAATACTTGCCCAAATTAGCCACCTGCGAACACCTTGGTGCATGGGGATTGACAGAACCTAATACAGGCAGCGATGCCGGCAATATGAAAACCACTGCAGTAAAAGATGGTGACCATTGGATAATTAATGGAACAAAAAGCTGGATCACACATGGTAAAAGTGGTGATGTGGCTGTAGTGATCTGCCGTACTGGCGAACCAAGGGCAAAAGACAATTCAACTGCGTTTGTAGTTGAACGTGGCACTGCAGGTTTTAGTGGTGGTAAAAAAGAAAACAAACTCGGCATGAGGGCAAGTGAAACAGCAGAAATGATCTTTGATAACTGCCGCATACCAGATTCTCAACGCCTGGGAAAAGTAGGCGACGGTTTTAAACAGGCGATGAAAGTATTGGATGGAGGAAGAATTTCAATTGCTGCATTAAGTATTGGTATTGCCAAAGGCGCTTATGAAGCATCTATACAATATTCAAAAGAACGCTACCAGTTTGACCAGCCTATTGCCAACTTCCAGGGCATTAGTTTTAAACTGGCAGATATGGCTACCGAAATTGCGGCTGCAGACCTGCTCGTAAACCAGGCTTGTGATCTGAAAATAAAAGGCTTGCCTATGACAAAGCAGGCTGCCATGGCAAAATACTTTGCCAGCGAAGTGGCAGTAAAAGCAAGTACCGATGCGGTACAAATTTTCGGAGGCTATGGATATACAAAAGATTTTCCGGTAGAAAAATTTTATAGGGATAGTAAGTTGTGTACGATCGGCGAAGGAACGAGTGAGATACAGAAATTGGTTATCAGCAGGGAGGTTTTGAAGTAATTGGCAGGTTGAATCCTTGATTGTGAATTACGAAATAACATACCCTTTCTGCAAGTCATGTATATCTTTTAAAATAATTTCCTATCCTGTTTGCGAATGTCACACCGTTGCGGTCGATAAATGTTGTAAAGAAATAAGAAAGAACAAGAGATACAACCAGTGTTAATACACAAGCCCCAATCTTACTCACCAGCGAATTGCTTTGTAAAATCAAATAGCTTGTTAAAGAACATATGATCGGCAGATGAATAAGGTAAAGCCCAAATGAAATTTTTCCTAACCACACAGGAATTTTTAAAGAAAAGAAAGATTTTAAATAGGGGCTTTTACAGCAGATGTAAACAATAAAAGCACTCAATATAAGTTGGCCATATACCGGGTGAATATGCAAAGCACTCATTAAATTCACGTTAAACACAATGAATAATATAGTGGCTATTAAAACAAGTATTTTCCTTCTATGAATTTTTGCCTCCAAATTTCGCAAATAAGTCAATATTTTATCATCAGACTTTGAGAAGTCAAAATCACATAAAACATGGCCGATCACAAAAGCCACCAACCAGCCAAGGTATAATTTTAATGCCACAGCCATAATAATAAAATACAAAATATATCGTCTTTTATTATGACGTATAATACCAAAAATACTGAAGGTAAAAAGTGAGCCTAAAAACTCATTTTGTATGGTCCATAATACTGTATTATAGGTTGTATTTTTATCGTAAGCAAAAAAACTGTCAAAAAAAGCAGACTTGAGGGCTTTTAAAAAATCAGGGCTAAAATTATAGAAAGTAGCTATCCAACCATCAGAAGCATATGTTGGTAGTACAGCAGCCAATTCCAGGTTATACATTAAACCAAACTTCAGTAATATATAAGCAAACATTACTGATGCCAATACGGGAATGAGCAGCCGGAAATATCTTTTTGAAAAATAGTTTACCAGTACCTGGTCGTAGTTAGCACCTTCTTTAAAAAATAATATTGAGATTACGTACGAACTTAAAACCCAGAATATCCAAACCGCAAGTGAGCCATCCGTACATATATTTATTATGTTTACCAGGAAGGTTCTTAAAAAGCCGGGGATTGACAAGTTGTTTATACAGGATATAAGATACGTTTGGTGCCCCCAAAAACATATATTTCTTAAATGACCAAAAACAACAATTAAAGCAGCAACACCACGTAACCCTTCTAAATATTTTATTTTACCCATCGTTCAGCATTAATTTATCTTGTCCAATCTACCGGTTCATCTTTTTCCCCATCATCAATTATTTCCTCCCAGCAAATTATCAACTGCCCCCCCCAACATTGGGAATTTTTCTGTTACATACTCCTTTATTATTTCCAGTACTTTTTTTGCCTGTTCGTCAGTAATACCTGCGTTATCTTTTAGTTTGTCAATCAGTTCCTGCATAAAGTTTTGTTGTTTGTAATTAATAAAATCTGTCTCTTGTCTTCCGTCTATAATCTTTTGTCTTCTTACGTATCATACCTGTCCACTCTTTCAATCCCAGACATAGCCAGCAGCCTGTTATTCAATTCATCAAGTTCATCCTTGTCATGCACAAATATTTTTATGTTGCCTTCAAAGATGCCGTCTTTTGCCTCGATGGACATGGCGGAGATATTAAACTTCATTTCGCCGCTGATAAGGTTGGTGATTTTATGTATCACACCCACATCATCAAGGCCAATAATTTTTAACCCTGTGAGGAAAGAAATTTCTTTATTTTTTGCCCACTTTGTTTTTACAACCCGGTGGCCGTAGTTAGCCAATAATCTTGCAGCATTAGGACAGTTGTTGCGGTGAATTTTTAATCCCTCTCCAGTGGTTACGAAGCCAAACACATCATCACCCGGAATGGGTTTGCAGCAATTGGCCAATGTATAAACGATCTTATCGCTGCTTTCGCCGAATATGATAAGCTCAGAATCCTTCTTATCAAAAGTCTTAGCCTCACCTTCATGTTTGTTTTCCGGTTCTGGTTTTTCTGGTTTGGGAAAAAACAACCGGTCACCTGATGCTGTAAAATCTTTTAATTCTTTAAGGTCAATTTTCTTGGTGGCAATATCATACAGCAGGTCAAGCGATGAATTAACCTTGTAAAAAGAAGCCAGCTCATCCAGGTTATGCTGCGTTATTTTGCCATTAATGGCATCCAGTTTTTTCTGCAGTATCAATTTGCCCTCATCAGCCACACTTCTCTTTTCTTCTTTAAGTGTGTCTTTAATTTTTTGTTTTGCCTTGCTGGTGATCACTAATTTCAACCATTCCTGGTTGGGCCTTTGTTTGGCGCTGGTGATAATTTCTATCTGGTCGCCGCTGCGGAGTTTGTGCCCTAAAGGCACTAACTTATGATTTACCTTAGCACCAATACAGCGGCTGCCCACGGCAGTGTGTACACTAAAAGCAAAGTCCAGCGTACTGGCACCAATGGGCAGCATCCGTACATCTCCTTTTGGTGTATAAACATAAATTTCTTCGGCCAGGAACGAGGTTTTAAAATCCTGCAGAAAATCGAGTGAGTTGGTGTCGTTGTTGCTGAGTACTTCCCTTATCTGGTGAAACCATTTATCAAAGCGGCTTTCGTCAGTAGCGCCTTCTTTATATTTCCAGTGGGCAGCAAGGCCTTTCTCTGCAATTTCATTCATACGCTTGGTACGGATCTGCACTTCCACCCATTTGCCACCAGGCCCCATCACTGTTGTATGTAAAGCTTCGTAACCATTGCTTTTCGGGTTACTCAGCCAGTCCCTCAATCTTTCCGGCGAAGGATTGTATTCATCCGTTATCATGCTGTACACTTTCCAGCAATCCTCCTTTTCCTTTTCGTGTGGACTGTCAACAATGATACGGATGGCAAACAAGTCGTACACTTCTTCAAAGCTCACTCCTTTCTTTTTCATCTTGTTCCAGATAGAGTGGATGCTCTTTGGCCTGCCGACTATTTCAAATTTAAAATCGGCCCGGTCTAATTTTTCTTTTAACGGGCGGATGAAATCATTGATATATCTTGTTCTTTCCCTTCTTGTATCATTTAATTTTTGGGCAATGTAGCGGTACGTATCCGGCTCAATAAATTTCATCGACAGGTCTTCCAGTTCTGTCTTGATGGCATACAAACCCATACGGTGTGCCAGCGGTGCATATACATATATAGTTTCGCTGGAAATCTTCAATTGCTTTTCCCTCTTCATGCTGTCAAGCGTACGCATATTGTGAAGCCGGTCTGCCAGTTTTATCAATATTACCCTTGGGTCATCGGTAAGTGTTAGTAATATCTTTTTAAAGTTCTCTGCCTGCTGGCTGGTATTGGCATCCATCACGGTGCTTATCTTGGTAAGCCCGTCAACTATTTTTGTTATCTCAGCACCAAATTCCCGTTGCACATCTTCCAGTGTAATGTCTGTGTCTTCCACCGTATCATGCAGCAATGCACAAATAGTACTTCGTATGCCGAGGCCAATTTCTTCCACACAAATTTTGGCCACGGCCAACGGGTGAAGAATGTATGGCTCACCGCTTTTGCGGCGCATGGTTTTGTGGGCTTCCACCGCCATTTCAAAAGCTATACGCAATAATTCTTTATCCCCGGGTTTCAGTTTTGGTTTCAACTCCTTTAATAAACCACGGTACTGCCGGAGAATTTCTTTTTTCTCTTCCTCTTCGTTGAGATTATATTTTGCTATCGGTTCTCTAATATCCATTTTAACGAATTTAGCTCAAAAAGCTAAGACTGGAGCAGGGGCAGCTTACATCATTCAGCAAAACTTTCCATTTCTTCTAAAAATGTCTGCCTCAAATAATTATCTTTAATCTCCCTAAACCTTTTGCATATGAGACGCAACTGCCTGGTTCCTTTACTTATCATTTTTTCAGTTGTTAAACTACAGGCGCAAACACATGTTATCAGTTCATTTTCACCCGCCAGCGGGCCAATTGGCACAACGGTAGTTATTAATGGTTCCGGGTTTAGCGCCATTGCTGACAGCAATACAGTTTTTTTTGGCTCATTAAAGGCAACAATAAATAGTGCTAGCACCAATGCGCTTATAGTAAAAGTGCCTGCTAAAGCCACATACAATAATATCAGGGTTAACACCAAAAGAGGTGTTATCCTCGGGGGAAGCCCTGTTACCAAGTGGTTTACTACGGAGAGCCATTTGCCATTTGACGTTACATTTGAAGATGATGGTATAATTACACCAAACTCTTTTAACATAGAGAGTATTATCAGTAACGCCAATATCGGCGGCTATAATATTTACATAGGAGATTTTGATGGTGATGAAAAAACAGATATTGCTTCAAACCGTTCTGTTTACCGCAATACAACACAGGATACTCCCAGCATTGCAGCTTCTGTTTCAGTTCCAGGTTCGGTATCAGGTTATCCTGGCGATAGTTATCCTTATTCTCCGCAAACTGGTTTTTTTGCAAGTACGGATATGAATGGTGATGCTATGCCTGAGCTTTTTGTAATGGCAAGAAATCTTGGAAGTGACGCTGGCTTGTGGTATCAAAACACAAGCACCCCGGGTAATATTTCTTTCAGCAATTATTTTTATTCTCTTGGCCCGATTGTTTTTGAAGCAATTTGTTCAGATGTTAATAATGATGGAAAGCCTGACATTGTTTATAGTGGTTATGGCATGAATATTAGTGAAGGAATTTTCGGCCCGGGTTTAAGTGATGAAGGAATTTACCATATTCCAGTGTGTGCAGATTTTGATGGAGACGGTAATATGGATATAGTGGCGTCTCATAACTGGGATATAAACGGATATGAACCCGATCTTTATTTTTTTCGAAATAATGGTGCAGCGTCAAATTATGTTTTTCAAGACTTTTACAACATTTCCGGTATCGAGTTTATTCCTCCTACTGGAGAAAGACCAAATTCTATAGTGGCAGGAGATCTAAATGGAGATGGCAAAGCGGATCTTGCGATAGGCATCAATGGCCGGAACATTCATGTGTTGATCAGTAATAGTACGGGAGGGTCACTATCATTTTTACCTGCAATACAATTATCAGCAGGTGGAAGTGTCACTGCCATAAATGATATAGATGGAGACGGCAAACCTGATATCATTGGCGCTGGTTACATTTATAAAAATACAAGCTCCGGAAACAATATTTCTTTTGCCTCGGGGATAGCCTGTCCTAAAGGTATCATTGGCGATTTTGATGCCGATGGCAAGCAGGATTTTTTAGTGTCTGCGGCAGGCAAAACATCTGTTTTTCGACACAACCCCATCAGTAACCGCAAGCTTTGCAATGGAGCAAATGTTTCTTTAACCACCCCTGTTAATGGCTCAGCTTTTCAATGGCAGTTAAACCCGGGAAGTGGATTTGCAAACATAACAGACAATGCAGTTTATTCCGGTACAAACACCGCTGTATTGCAGGTAAGCAATATTCCATCTTCCGCTTATGGGTACGAATATCGTTGCCTGGTTGATAACAACCCCTGTGGCCAGTTTAAAGTAACCTTTGAAAATAAATGGCTGGGCACTACAGACAATGCCTGGGAAACGCCTGCTAACTGGAGTTGCGGAACAATACCCGATGTCAATACAGATGTAGTAATAACCAGCGGAACTGTAGCAGTAAATACAAGTACCACTATACGGAGCCTTACTGTAAGCCCATCTGCAAATTTTACTGTGGCGCCTGGTGTCATATTAACTATTACACACTAAGGCTATTCACTAACATCAAGGTTTCCAATGAACTAATTTTCGGATAGTTTTTTTATTTCGATACCTGAAAAATGACTGCAATCCCTTAGTTTTGCACCCCTTTACCGGATGTGGCGAAATTGGCAGACGCACCAGACTTAGGATCTGGCGGAGCAATC
>JAZKGV010000209.1:0-15872 GCA_040385725.1 Bacteroidota bacterium
GTGTTACGGCTACTACGGTGCGTATCCCTGTTATGGGTGGGCATAGCGAAAGTGTGAATATTGAATTTGAAAATGATTTTGACCTGGCTGAAGTAAGAGATTTGTTAAGTAAGTCTCCGGGTGTAATTGTACAGGATGATGTGGCAAACTTTGTTTACCCAATGCCATTAACAGCGCATGAAAAGGATGAAACTTTTGTAGGAAGGATAAGAAGGGATGAAACACAGCCGAATACTTTGAACTGCTGGATCGTTAGTGATAACCTGCGTAAAGGTGCTGCTACTAATGCAGTGCAGATTGCGGAGTATCTGATGGAGAAAGGGTTGTTGTAAAAGTTTGATCAACCACCGGCAGGGCTGATAGCTGCTGACGGGGTTGTGTAAGATTATAAAAGGCGCAAAGAAATATTTCTTTGCGCCTTTGCTTTCTTTGCCTCTTGGCGTGAAAAATTCTTAATTCCTTCTTGCCACCACAATCGTTTTCTTAAACTGTTTTTTCTTTCCACTTAAATTGAATACTTCAGTCAACACTACATACACACCAGTAGCTAATTGCTGATTTCTTTCTCCTAACCCATCCCATCTAAAACTGCCACTTGTACCACACAAAGCATTGCGTTGTAAATAGCGAACCGGCCTGCCACTTGCATCAAAGATGGTGATGCTGGCAACATATCCTGCTTCAGGAAAATCATAATCAATGGTTGCAAAATCATCCTGGCCATCATTATCAGGTGAAACAATTTCTGGTGATAATTTTACTTCGCCCTGCACACCATCATTTATTCTGAATTGAGAATTTTGATACGTTGGCGTGCCATAGTTAACATTGGTGGCGGCAGAATGCCAGTTGCTTTCGAGTTGCGTTGCGGCACTGTAATCTATTCTTTCCAAAGCAACACCTTCTTTGTTATCTAATAATTTAAAATGCCAGTCGTCTTTATATTTTAATTCATCCATTATTTTGCCCTGTGCATTTAAAATAATTACAGTTCCTTCATCATCGCTGAAGGAAGGCAAAGAACCAACTATAGTAAACGCACCCGGATTTTTTGTAATGAAATTATTTTTCACCCAATCTGCGTTTTCTGTTATTACCATAAAATCCTGTGGAAACAACAGGTATGGTTCTGCACTTAGTTGTGTAATACTGCTGATGACACCTGTTGTATTCCTGTTGGCAATATAAGTTTGCTGCAGGTTGATGATCTTATTACTCCTGTTATAAATTTCTACGTAGTCAAAACCATTGGATGGCGGGTTGAATAAAATTTCGTTGATAACAATATCGAGGCTGTCTGCCACTTCGTTCAACCCAACTTTTGCTGTTTTACTACTACCAATTACATTGCCCATGCAATCCGTAATATTTGAAACAGTGATCGTATAAACTTTACCAGGCAGCAGGGGAGAATTTAAGTCTAACGAAACTTTATCATAAGAAGGTGCGATCGCATTTGCATTTAATGGTGTTCCTATCCCATCACTAATAACATAATTGGCAGCAATAGCAGCACTGGAAGTATTTAATGGTTCATCAAATACTAATTCAATGATCCTGTCGTCTATTGCATAGGCCTTTAATAGTTTTGGTGCAGTGGCATCTGCATTCACAGCATCAACAGAGTTTTTTCTTCCCGGTGTGCCACCAGTCAGATCTGAGCTGGCTTTCCAGTTACTAAAACCACTGCAGGGATTTTTTGTGTCAACCATTTCCAGCGTCCAGCCACCATCCTGTTTTAATTCATTTTGGTACCAACTGATATTGTAATTAACTGAATGAATAATATTGCCATTGGCATCCATCAGGTATAACAGTTCACCTGTATTATCCAGTGATGGAAAACTGCTGACTGAAATAGTTTTTCCAAATGGTAATAAACCCGGAACAGCGCTGCCGGTACAAACGATAACAAAGCTGTCTGGCCTTAAAATGGTGTCCGGCATTACACCGCTGATACCACCGGCATCACCAATCTTCCACCCGGCAAGACTGATAGGAAATGCCGTAGTATTTCTTAACTCGATCCATTCTGAATTGGGCAATGCAACCTGCGGCGTTGGGTCAGCAATGATCTCATCAATCACAATATCATATTGCTGTGGGGTATAAAAACTAAAGTTTGCCGTTCCATTATTCAGTGTATTTCCATTTACATCCTGTACAGCATTTATCGTAAGTGTATTATTGCTTCCGTTGGGAAAAGAGTTGCTGAAACTAAGATGAACAAGTGAAGTATTCACGCCATCTATCACTGCTGTGGCAGCAGCGCCGATACTGTTATTAGCAACATAATTTGCTGCCACCTGGCTGCTGGTATTATCCACCGCTTCATTAAACAATACATCAACAGTAAGGGAACTTGTTGCCGTGGCAGATACTATGGCAGGCGGTGTGGCATCGGGTACATAGGCCTGCACTGTTATATCATCAAAAAAATGACGTTGTGCAAAACTGGCAACCGTACTTTGCTTTACTAAAATTCCAAAGAAGGAAGAAGTATTAAATGTATTGTCTGTAATAGTTCCTTCATTAAAAAAATTATTCCCACCGGTAAGGTCACGGTAAAGTTTCCATTCATTAGCCGCATCTCTTGTTACTTTTACCTTGATGGTATTGCTGCTGCTGTTGGTACTTGCATCCACACCATCGATAATTTTTGTGCTGGTGGCGCCAACTTTTTTGTACAGTGCAATTTCGTCTGCTGTATTGCCAATCCTTACAAAATAACCATTGGTGGTTGCAGCAGTGAGGTCATTTGCAGAAGCGGTTAGGAATACATCCACATAATTGGTGGAAGAAGTATTGAAAGTAAGGTTGATAACAAACTCCCATTGCGCTGTTGTAGCCAATGTGCTTGCCGTTGTAATATAGAATGTACTGTTAGCAACCGTATTATTGCTTTGTAGTTGCGAAGATGTGTTTACGATCCAATCGCTGCTGCTGCCTGCCCAGGCAGGATTGCTGGTGAAATCACCATCACTGAAATTATCCGTAAACTGTGCCTGTACATTTACAGTAACACAAAAAACAATCAACCATGCTAAAAATATCTTTCTCATACGCTAAGCTTATTCTTAAAGATACTTAGTTTATGAATTGGCTGGGTTTTTTTTCTTATGTCAATTGATTACAGCAGCAAATAATCAGTTCATTTCAATCAAAATGATGATAGCATCATTTGATAAGGCTTCCATTTCGGCCAAATGGAGAAGTAGAGGGGTTACTTTTTTATTAAGAAAAAAGCGTATTGCTCTTTAAGCAATACGCTGCAAACAAATATAGGTAGTGAAAGAAAACTAAAAAGGGTACAATCAAAATTTTATCTCTCCAATCTCAATCATTCCTCTAACATTATCCATTCTGAATGATTCAGTGTATACTGTTTGATCAGGCCTGCCAAAGTTTTTGAATATTGTAAGCTTTATGAATGATGGTGTCTGCTGCTTCTGGTACCTGTCTCCATAATAATTTACTTTAATGATGTATTTTCCTTTTTGTGCTTTTTTTACTTCATACTCTTCAGGTCCGTATCCTTGTGTAAAATCTTCTGAAAGCCTTCCACCTTTTTTTGTAAGCTTGTTACCATAGTAACATGCTTCTTCATTAGGTTCTTCTATGTGCATATCAATATCGGTTTCATCTTTGTTCCAATCAATAACAATGCGTAAGTCTGCTGGTAATGGCTTTACGATTGTTTCATTAATGTTAGTAAGGCAAACCGTACCTGGATTCCTGTTGATGATGGCATTCATTTCATTCAGCATTAAAGATTTAATGCCACGGTAACGGTTTTCGTATTGGTAAAAATTTTTGGTGATTACTTTATATAACATATCAACCGCCATTTGGTGTTCGCCGGTTTTTTCATACAGCAAAGCAAGGTCACGGTAAGATTGAGGTTCTTCTTCTTTTATTGCTAAAACTTTTTGATACACTTCAATCGCCTGCCTGTATAATTTCCAATGTTCCAGCACATAACCCATTGCCCTTAGCAATTGGTGGTTTTCATTATCCAATTCAGCAAGGTTTGATAAAATCCTGGTGCCTGTTGCAGTATCGCCATTTTCAAAAAACAATTGAGCTGCATCAAAGTAAAACAAAGCTTCTCTTACAAAGCTGTCTTTTGCCTGGAGGTATTCAGCATATACAGCAGGACGCCTGGTGTTTTTAATTTCATTCAGGCGGGTTACATCTTCTTCTTCATCCGTTGTGTCAGAAGCGCTTTCTGTTATCTTTCCTCTTTTTGTAGTAATTACAATCACACCATTCATTGCTCTTGCACCATACAATGCCGTTGCGGCAGCATCTTTTAATACGTCGATTGTTTCAATATCATTGGCGTTAATGCCTGCTACGGAAGAACCCAACAGGGTGGCAGGGTCACCACTTGCCAACTGGTCATTTGAAATATTAATGATGTCTTCCTGCACAATTCCGTCAACCACCCAAAGCGGCTTATTATCACCTTTAAGAGAAGTGGCTCCCCTGATCCTGATTTTAGGTGCGCTGCCAAAGGTGCTGGATACGTTTTGAACAGATAGGCCTGCTACACGGCCTTCCAGCATACGGCTTGGGTCAGTTGCACCACCTTGCCTTATATCATCTGCTTTTACAGTTACAGCAGAGCCTGTAAAGTTCTTCCTGTTGATGCGCTGGTAGCCAGTTACAACCACTTCATTTAATGAACTAACGTTATTAAATTTTGTGCCATTTTTATTTTTGAAAGCTGCATTAGCATCTGCTTTATCCTTATTGCTGTTTTGTGTTTTGTTTTGACTATTGGTAACCACATCAGGCTTTGCTTCACCATTATTGTTATTCTGTGTTATGGGGATCTCTTTTTTTACTTCCACTTGTTGCATGTTTATTAATGTTGCTTTATCGTCCCACCAGTGTATCCTTTCATTATAAAGCGATGCAGCAGTTTTAAGATTGTTTATTTCTTCATTTATCAATGCCTGCTTTTGCTGTTCTTCTTTTTGTTTTACGATATGAATTTTCTTTTCATATTCCTGCTGCAAATCTGCCGGTGGCACAATACCGTGTTCTATGTAATCAAGCACATTGTCAAGAACGATAAATGAAGTGCCGGCACTTACCAACGGGTATTCTTTGGCAAATGAAATTATATTGGCTTCATTCTCTTCGCTACTTTCCAGTTTTTGATATTCCTGTAAAAGCATTGCCGTATCAATAACTCCCTGATTGCAGTTGGGTAGAGAAGGGATTTGTATAGTTGTTTTATCTGTTGTTGTCTGCCCATTGCTGAATGCAATGTCAATACTGCCGCAGGCATTTTTTAACTTGCCTGTTATGGTTTGCCAACTGCCTGGTTGTGCAGAACCGTTATTATTTATTTCCACCTCCTGTTGTTTTACAGGTATTACTTTTATTCTTCTGTTATCCATTTCCTTTAATCCTTCTGCAACGCTGCTGTTGTTAAGGTTTATGTAATTGCCATTAGATGATAAGGCCATTTTTGTAAGCAGGCTGTGGTTAGCTGTTGCAGATGAGTTGATGCAGAACAGCGGAGCATTTTGCAGATCAAATTTACCCATGCCTAAGTTGAAAAGCCCATCGGAAAACAAAAGGTATTGGCTGCTTTTATTTTGATTGCCATTAATGCTGCTGAAATAAGTGCCACCATCAAATGGCTGATTGTACAAAAACTTTTTAAGGCCTTTGAAATTATTATCACTAAGGGAAAATAATTTTGTTGCATGAATGCTGTTGCTGAAGGTTGAAACTGTTATCTCCTTACTATTTTTTGCTTTTGCATACGCTTCTAAAAAATCAATTTCTTTGTCAATATTCCTTGCTGCCGCAGATGATGAAACATCCCAAAGCACTGTAATAGCAGCAACAGATGGCAACGGTATTGTATCAACCGGTGTTTTTACATGCAGAATGAAACCCGATTCGCTTCCGCCGGAATACCCAACAATGCTTGTACTTTGAGGCAATGGTATTTTGAATGACAGTGTCTCCTGCAACAATATATTTTGTGCAGTATGTTGTAGTGAAAAAGTATTGCCTGTTTTTTCAAATACCTTTCTTTTGAGTAAACCGTCAGTTATTATTGGTTTTTCCGAGCTGTTATTTACTGTGCATGTTGTGACAAATCGCTGTATGCTATCCTTTATTTTTAGCGGAAAGAAATATTGCAGTGCATCATTTTTTATAGTAAGCAACTGCGATACCTGTATCCTGATTTTTCTTGTGCCTTTTATCGGCATGGGATAAATCCTCACCCGGTAATTATTGCCAGCTGTCATTTCCAGCAACCCTGGGTCAATGCGCCTGCGGATGGTGTTTTCATAAGCCACACGCCCTTTTTGTTTGTCAACTATCACACCTTCCCTCATAAAGCCATTAATATCCAGGGCAAAGCCTGTTATTACCTGCTCCGGCTGTAGCGAAAAATTGTATTCGCCATCCAGCACTTTAGCATTGGGGTTAAAGAATTCCATTTCCAATACGGTAGTGGCGGTAAATTGGTTGGCAGTTACCTTAATTGAACAGTGTTGCAGTTCAATTGGCCGGTCGGTAGTAGTTTGTGCGTTGATGGTAGCGCTAAGGAGAAACGCTATAAATAATAGTTGTAGTGATTTGGTGAACATAAGCAGTGTTTAACTACTGGATGCAAGACCTGATTTTTTTACATAAAGATTTTTAAAATTGAACAGATTCAAGATGTTCTTTAATTTTTGTAATGCCTGCCGGTAATCGATATATTACACCTGCTTCTCCACCAAATACCTCCAATACCTCTTCGGCACATGCTGTATATGCAATTTCAAATTCTTTCTTGCCTTGATATTTACATTCGAAAAATATACCTGCCATAACTCTTGATATATATCTTCTTCTTCACTAAAAATGTTTGTAGTGGTTGCAGCTTCCGAAAAATCTAATTTCACTTCTTCCACTTTTTGCAGGTCATAATACAAACCATATTTACGCTGCACATCATAAATAAGCCATCTTTGATCAGCATATCTTTCTTTAAAATGTTTGCATATCAGCGGTAACACATTGTAGTCTGGCTGAATGGTTGCGTAGTATAAATTATCTTTTGTCAGTTTAAACCGCACAAACGCTTCCATGCGGTGTTTTTCCCGGTGTACCTTTCTGCTTGTTTGCTGGATCATTAATACATCTGCATTGGAATAATCATTTTCAATAACAAACTTTGATTGCAGTGCATATTGCATGTAGCGGAACAATACATTGTCTATATCTTTTATTTCTGACAAATACACATCATACAATTGCTTAAAAGTTTTAGCACTGATAACGGACTGTAGTTTTTTATACACCCGGCTTGCTTTTGTTTCATCCGTAGTTACAATATGTGTATTGCCAAACAAACTACTATTTGCAACGATGTCTCTTGTAATGTTCGAATCAGAAATTTTGTATTCATAAATTTCAAACACGGCAGTAAACAAGCCTGTAAAACTTCCATCATATCCCACCACTGTCATCAGAATAAATTTAGCTGTGGTGAAAAATTAGATTTGTATTTGCTGTTGGCTTCTGCCACAATAATTGATTTTAATTGGTATGCTTGCCAATCTTTTTTCTCAAACTCTCCTGCAGATTCAATAAAATATTTTGCCCTGTTATAAGCAATGCCTAATTTTTTCAGGTGCATACTGCTAAGCAGCCGGAATTTTCTTGCCGCACAAATTTTTTGGGCAGACTGTATTCCAATGCCTGGCACTCTCATTATCAATTTGTAATCTGCTTTATTAATATCCACAGGAAACAGGTGAAGATTACGAAGTGCCCAGCTTAATTTGGGATCAATATCTGTGTCCAGTAATGGATTATCCTTGTTCACAATTTCTTGCACCGGAAAACCATAAAAACGGATCAGCCAGTCTGCCTGGTACAAACGGTTCTCTCTTATCATCGGCACCGGCGTACCAATCGCAGGCAAACGATTATCATTGCTAATCGGTACATAGCCGGAATAATATACCCGGCGCATATTGAATTTTTTATAAAACCCATTCGCTAAATATAATATCTCCAGGTCAGTTTCAGGCGTAGCGCCAATCACAATTTGTGTGCTCTGCCCGGCAGGCGCAAACATCGGCACTTTTGAAAATATTTTTTTCTCTTCGGTATGTTTAATGATGGCATCTTTTAAAAACTGCATCGGCCGCAGCATATCTTCTCTTTTTTTGTCAGGCGCCAGCAGTGCCAGACTTTTTTCTGTGGGCATTTCCACGTTTATGCTTAAACGATCGGCCCACAAACCAGCTTCTTTAATCAGATCATCACTTGCACCGGGAATTGTTTTAAGATGTATATAACCATTGAATTTGTGTTCAGTCCTTAATTTTTTTGCCACTAACACCAAACGTTCCATAGTATAATCAGCATTGGAGAAAATACCGGAACTTAAAAACAAACCTTCGATATAATTGCGGCGGTAAAAATTAATGGTGAGGTCGACTGCTTCCTGTACTGTAAATGCGACCCTCTTAACATCATTGCTTTTGCGGCTTACACAATACGCACAATCATAAATACAATGATTGGTCAATAAAATTTTTAACAGGCTTACGCAACGTCCATCTTCTGTATAAGCATGGCAAATTCCATTGCTGGCATTGCCAATACCTTTGTTATTATTTTTTCTATCGCTGCCACTGCTGGCGCAGCTTACATCATATTTTGCTGCATCTGCCAGTATTGACAATTTTTCTTTGATACGGTCAGTGTTCATGGGATAGATTTTTAGTTTTCAAATTATTTTGTATAGAAAATTTTCAACAAAGCCTCAATCACTTTCTAAACAACAGGAATTTACAAGTTCCCATTTTTTTGAATTGTGTTGCATTAAATGAACTGCATTTACTTCAAACTTTGCATCAAAGGATTTGTATTGATATTCACTCCATGCTTTTTTAAACATGTCTGGCGATAAATCTCTGTAAGCAACGGTCATGTGTGCTTTAAAATCAACATCTAATTTAGTAACGTAAGCAGGGAGTAAACTGCCAAAACCTGAAATAAATTCTTTTTGCAGCCCTTTTAATTCTTGTGTTTCAATAGGGTTAATATAAATGACAGGTCTGTCTTTGTTAGGAAATGCAGCAAAATCTTTAAGCTGTATATTGAATTGTTTTTGAAAAAATTTTAATTCGGAAAACCAGGACAGCAATTCATTCTTTGCATTATCATTACAAATGAAAGGTGTTTTTATAGTAATATGGACAGGTGGTTTTAAAGCTTCGTAACTATTAAATCTTTTGGCAAAATCCTGTTTAAAAATAACAACCTGATCACGTAATTTCCGGAAGGGAATCAAAGCAAAAAAAAGCAAATTTTTATTTGGCATACACTTGAATTTAAAATTTTTAAAAATAAACTAGTAGGGCAGCGATAAATTTTCTTTGTCATTTTTATATACATGATGCCCATTCAACACATTCGGTTTCCCATACATCCATTCATAACTCTTTGCCCACAACTCACATTTTTTAGCAAACTCCAGTTCCCATTTCTGGCTGATAATTGTTTGTTCTTCATTATTTGACATAAGAAAATTTTTAAGCCTTGCATCAAAATAAGGAATAGAAGAAATAAACTCATGCACCTCATTTGCTGTGGCAGACGGATATAGAGTAAGATTTAATGAATGTGGGTTTTGCTTACGATACTGCTGAATATTGCTACTTATTTTCCTACTGATAATGTCTATTAAATAATCTTTTGTTATGGATTGCATTATGCTGATGATTTTTCTATTTAAAATAATTTTCCCTGTCCGCCTGGCACCCGGAATTGTGTTCTGTCCAAACTCCATTCTTCTGCATTCATGCCGTAGAGCTTGCCATATTTTTTATATTGTTGCGCTACTAATTGTGCAATGCTGCCTTCGCCTCTCATGCGTACGCCCCATCTTGTGTCATTCACTTTTCCATCATGGCTTTGTTCCACTAAGTGCCATACTTTATCAGCCCGGTCAGGAAAATTTTTATACAACCAATCGTGGAATAAAAATTTAATAGCGCCATTTAACCGGATGAAAGTGTAAGCCGTAAATGTGGCGCCATTATCTTTTGCTGCTTTCATGATGCGTTGCATTTCATGTTCATTCAGCCCGGGTATCATTGGCCCCATCATAATGCCCATGCGTACACCGGCACTGCTGAGTTCATTTATTACTTTTAATTTTTGTTTAGCTGTGGTGGTTCTTGGTTCCATTGTTCTTCTTAAGTCTTCATTAAAAGAAGTGATGGAGACCATTGCAGATACAATATTTTTCTTTCCCATTTCCTGTAACACATCTTTGTCTTTTAATATCCAGGAATTTTTAGTGAGGATGCCAACAGGCTGATTGAATTCATTGCATACTTCCAGCATTTTTCTTGTGAGGCGGAATGTTTGTTCGGCCGGTTGGTAACAATCGGTATTACCACTGAGCATAATAGGAGTCGCATCCCATTTTGGATGTAGTAAAAATTTACGCAGCAGTTGCGGCGCATTTTTCTTCACTAATATTTTTTGTTCAAAATCAAGCCCGGCACTGTAGCCCCAGTATTCATGCACATTACGGGCATAGCAATAGATGCAGCCATGTTCACAACCGGCATAAGGGTTCATACTATACGCCATACCTACATCAGGGCTTTCTACTTTATTTACGATCGTTTTGGAAGTGGTTTCTATGTATTGCGTTGGCACATTTGTTTCTTCCCAATCATCTATTGATTCCACATGCTCTTTTGTTTTTTCGTCTTTGAGAAAACGGTTTTTTGTATTGAACTGGGCACCACGGCCAGCCTTGTATTGAGTGATCTCTTCCTGTGAAGCCACTTTTACTTTGTAATGGTCTTGTTGGAGATTTTTATCCATAAAATATTTTTTGATTGCCACGAATTTTTTTGCCACACCTGCCCGTTCCGTTCAGGCGGGGATTGCACGGATTAACACAGATTTGTATTAGCCACGAATGGCACGAATCGACACGAATGCCTTTTACTTCCTTATTTTTCATTTCTTATTTCTTATTCCCTTATTCTCTTAGCTAAACAGATCTCCCTGTGTTGTATTTACCGGTAAATTTTGAAACTCAAATCGTTGTACTATTTCGTATTTTTTATCAAACACGGAACGCTTCAACAACAACATATCTGATGCAATAAACCTTCCTGTAAAATGTTTATGGCTATACTCCTGCCATGCTTTTTCATATTGCCATGGCTGTAATTTTCTGGCAATGGTTAAATGCGGTTCCATAATAAAGTGCGGCTTGTTTTCATCGTTCAGTTTCATCAGCCGTTGCGTATCTGTCCTTATTTTTTTTACCAGGCTTTGCACTGGTATTTTACTGGTGATGTTGATATAAATAGTGTGGCTGGGGAAACTTCCGTAATCTTTCAATTCAATTTTTACTGCCGGGTAACCCATTCCTATTATCTTAAGCCGGTTGATGATCTTTGGTTCTATCATTTCATACTGTAAAAAATTTACCAGCGTAATATGCGGCTTTCCCCATTTGGCATGATCGCTTTTATATTTCTCTGAAAACTCATTTTTTTCTTTCACAATGCGGTTCACCAATTCTTCATGGGCATGAAGTACCAGCAGGTATTCACAGATCTTGTAGCCCGGCATTGCCTTTGACAGGTCGGCTTTATTTTTAAATGGGGGTACTGTCGTCTTACCCGGGTTGGGCACAATTATAGTTTCCATAAAATAGTTTTTAAAATAAATAACCAATTTTGTTAGCATAAAATTACTAATTTATTTAGCTTTACAAAAATTATTTTTATGGATGAAGAACAATTTTATGAGTCTGCTTACAAAGGCAGTAAACATTATACACAGCATGAAACTAAAACCGCCAACGCCACCGGCTTTGGTGCAGCAGCCGATGATTATATGGAACGTGGCATTGATCTCAACGAACAATTGATCATCAACAAGCCTGCTACTTTTTTTATGAGGGTGAGCGGTAACAGTATGGTAAACGCCGGCATTTTTGATGATGACATTGTAATTGTTGACAAAAGCATCAAGGCGCAAAATGGTAAAATAGTAATAGCTGTTCTGGACGGAGAATTATTGATACGCCGCTACGAACGAACGATGAATAAACTACGGTTGATACCTGAGACAAATAAATTATCTCCTATAGAGATCGGCGAATTCAGCGATTGTAAAATTTGGGGTGTTGTAACCTGTGTGATACGGATGGTGGACAGCAGTTTGCAACATTTCAGGAATAACAGCAGCCATAAAAAAACAAGCTGAATATGAAAGCCATCGTTGATTGTAACAGTTTTTACTGTAGTTGCGAAAGATTATTTCTTCCACACCTGGATGAAAAGCCGGTTGTTGTATTAAGCAACAACGATGGTTGTATTATTTCACGAAGTGACCAGGCTAAAGAATTAGGTGTGCCAATGGCTGGCCCTTACTTTGAAGCAAAGCCCATGATTAAGAAATACAATGTTGCTACCTTTTCATCTAACTATAATTTGTATGGTGACCTGAGCTGGCGGGTGATGGAAACACTAAGGATAATGTTGGGCAAAGAAAATGTAGAAGTATATTCTGTGGATGAATGTTTTTTAAACCTGGATGAATTTGCAGAGAAGGATTTACAAAAGGTTGGATTGGAGATAAGAGAAACAGTGGAACAGTGGACTGGTATAAAAGTATCAGTGGGAATAGCACCAACAAAAGTATTGTGTAAGGTGGCTAATCATTTGGCAAAGAAGAGCAAGAAGAAAACAAATTGTGTGGTAGTGCTGGATAACCCGGAAATAATTATGTATGCCTTGCAAAAAACACCCGTTGGAGAAATTTGGGGCGTGGGTCGCCAGTATGCTGAGAAGTTACGGCAACAATGGGGCATTTATGATGGCTTCCAGTTGCAGTGTATGAGTGAAGCGTTTGGGAAAGCGCAATTGGGTGGCGTAATGGGTGCAAGATTGATAAGAGAGCTAAAAGGTGTTGTGAGTAATGAAATGGAAGAGGAGTTGATAAAGAAAAAAATGATTGCCACAACAAGAATGTTTGGTAAACCGGTGAATGATATTAATTATATCAAGGAAGCTGTTGCAACATACACATCAAGAGCGGCGGAAAAATTACGCAGGCAACAGGGCGCTGCAAGTGTGATAAGTGTATTTGTAGTGGCACGGCGGGAAGACCATAATGTAAGTTTTAACCGCGGTGCCACACATAGTAATTATATCACATTGCCTTCAGCTACTTCTTTTACCAATGAACTTATAAAGCCTGCAGTATCATTGGTGGATAGTTTATTTAAGCAAGGAACCTTCTACAAAAAAGCAGGCGTAATGCTCAGCGGTATTGTGCCTGATACTTCCATACAAGGCAATTTATTTTTACCCGAAACAAAAAATTGCGGAAGAAAATTAATGGACATGATCGACAACATCAACTTCAGTCAAAGGGATGATGTATTAAAATTTGCCACCAGCGGCACCGAACGAAACTGGAAAATGAGAATGGAAATGCGTAGCCCGAGATATACAACCCGGTGGGATGAATTATTTAAAGTAAGATAAAGAATAAGGTATGCAGAAATAAAAGATGGTAAATCTTTAAGAGTCTAAAGTCCCGGGCATTTATCCCGATTTTTATCGGGAGGGGATTTAGGGGCAGCCTGTTAATCAAACAACCCTTTTTGCTGCTGCACAAAACCTGGTTTAATTAAATTCAATCCAAGTTCTTTATTCATTTTATCAACTAAATAAACAGTCAACTCCGGTGAAGTAGCTTCCTCATGCATGTGCATGAAAAAATATAATTCTTCCAATCCGTTATCAAGCCAGTACTTCATGCGTTGCAGCCATACATCTGTTCTTGTATAATCAGAAGCATGTAAACTATTGCCAACATACCGGATAAAAACTTTTGGAATGGACAGGTACATGTGTGCACAATCCCTTCTGCCGGCGGTATCTGTAATTACAGCGCCAATGTTCATTTCTTTGAGCGTGGTAAATAATTCTTCTCTTACAGCATCTTTTTTAAACCAATCAGGATGCCGTACTTCTAAAAAGAATTGCAGGTCTGTGGGTAATGTTTTTAAATAACTAAAGAGTTCATCTTTTCTTTTAGGAGAAAAGGTATCGCTTACCTGTACGAAGATGGGGCCAAGGAATTCTTCAAACGCCACAATACCACGAAAAAACTCATTGGTAATAAATTGTTTGTTGGAAAGACTGCCGCGGTGTGTAATGCCCTGGTAGAGTTTGGGGCAAAATTTAAAATCTTTGCCGGCAGCATTGGCTGTCCATTTCTTTATAATGCCTTCCCCATATACTTTGTAATGCGTGGCATTTAATTCAATACTATTATAATGCTGCACATAATGGTTCAAAAAATCTTTTTCTTTTGTTTTAAGCGGATAAATTTTTCCCACCCATTCTTCTCTTCCCCATTTGGCACAGCCAATATATACTTTAGGTTGCTTAACCGGTTTGCCTTTTAATATTTGCTTGTTGAAAGCAGGCTCGGGAGGTAATGAAAAATCAATATTATTAAGTTCAGTTTCAGGTACTCTTCCAAATTCCATAAATAATTTTATTTAGGCATGTGCCTCCTCAACAGTATGCCGGTGTGTATGCTTTGTACGTTTCTTACTTTTGAGTTTTTCAAAAATAACCACGTTCATCATTACCAGCAACATTCCATAAAACACATCCTCCACCGGAATGGTTGAAATTCTGATACCAAGATTTTCAGCATCATTATACCTGATAACAGGGATAGAAGTTAAATACCCATTTACAAAAAGAAAAGGCACTAATATGATGGAATAAGAAATGACAAAAGCGGTAGCATCAAAATGACGGAAAAATTTTTTATTGGCAAAAACGAAAATGATAAAAGCGCCGGTTAATATAAATGTCCATGAAGTGTACATTTTTTCATAAAAAACCAGGCCAACTATTATAAGCGCCAGTGCTATCACTTTCAATATCACTTTATCATGTGTTTTGTTTTTTAAATTGCGGAAATACACCCGGAAGCATTCATATATAAATAAACAACAGTAAGGGATAACAAAAAAGAATAACACCTCTTCAATAGGAAGATTGAAGAAATAAAAAGATTTCCCGATCACGCAGGCATCATTAAAGCTCCATACCCCTTTAGAAGTAAAATAAATATCCCATGCTATGTAGAATAAAGCAGGCAAAATCATTGCAGGAAAAACATATTTCCATTTTCTGCGGAAACCAACTTTCTTATCAAAACTAAGGATAAGTGGTCCTAAAAGGGATGCAGCAAGAATCGTTAGATATATATAGTTCGTACCCAAAATAACAGTTTAAAGGTAAAGCCGTAAATTAAATATAAACAATTTTCTTGGGAGGGAATAATGGGACAGGATAAACTGGTTGTTTTATATACGCAAAGTTAGCGCTGATGGTTTGCATTTGACATATAAAAATTCAGCTGCTTTGTGCCTTATATAAAACCGATGCCTATTTCTGTTATTTTTGTTTAAACCCCTGCTGATGAATAACCATTACCTGATCATAGGAGCCGGCTTTTCCGGATGTGTGCTGGCCAACAGGCTTGCCGCTGCAATGCCCTGCCGTATTGATATTTGGGACGAACGCAATCACCTGGGCGGCAACTGTCATACACAAAGAGATGCTGCCACCGGAGTGATGGTACATGAATATGGCCCCCACATTTTTAATACCGATAAAAAAGAGATATGGGATTATGTAAACAGCTTTGCTGAATTTCGTCCCTATGTACACAGGGTAAAGGCAATGAGTAAAGGAAAAGTGTATTCGCTTCCCATAAACCTCCACACCATCAACCAGTTTTTTGATAAATCATTTACCCCGGAT
>JAZKGV010000210.1:0-20059 GCA_040385725.1 Bacteroidota bacterium
ACCATCCTGAATGGTAGTGGAAATGTAAATACCACACCGGTAACAGGCGAACCAATACTTTTTGATCTTGAAGGTTTAGGAATAAGAAGCATTGAAAGAGTTGGTAGCAATTATTTAATTGTTGCCGGTTTATTTACCGGGGGTGGAAGCCCGGCAGTTTATTTATGGGATGGTGTTGTTCCTTTTAATCCTGGTAAAACACCTATCTCTGTAAACAGTCCTGTTTCAAAATTGATAAAATTAAATTTAGCAGGCTTGCAGAACCTTGCACAAGTATCGCCTGATGGCAATGCAGAAGGACATCCTGAAGCAATGATCACTGAAGCTGTTGGCAGTGTGCTCAACATTTCTCTTATCAGTGATAACGGAACAGTTGATTATTACAATGATGGAACCGAAGCAAAAGACCTGGATGATGATGAATTTAAAAAATTCAGGAGCGATAAATTTATTATTTCAACAGACACTGTTTACAACACTTCTATCAATCTTTGCCCTGGCTATACCACTGCACAAATAGTTTCTTCGCTCAGCGGTAGTTCTTATACATGGGAAGTGGATAGCTGCAGCAATGGATGTTATTCTACTATTACTAATAATGCTTTCTTCGCCGGTGCCAATACCAAATACTTACAAATTACCAATATGCCCACCAGTTGGAATGGTTACAAATTCCATTGCATTGTGGATGGTGAGAACAGTACTGAATACACTATCAAATTTTCATTGAACTGGACAGGCGCTGTTGATAATAATTGGGGAACGCCGGGCAACTGGGATTGCAATCATTTGCCGGATGAATTTACAGATGTGTTGATCAAGAGTGGAGCGCCGGTGTTGCATACATCTACTGCTGTGAGAAGTTTGCAATTGAGTAACACGGCTAATCTTTCTGTTACAACAGGCAATAACTTAATTATAAAACATTAAATAGGTTATTAAATTTGATGGTCGTTTCTCCCGATCCTTTACAATTCATTCCTGTAAAAATGAAAAGATTATTTCTTCTTAGTTTTTTTGCAGTAACCCTATCGGTCAGTGTTTTTTCACAAGATTGTATATGGAAAGGAAATGAAGACTCTCTTTGGCAAAATCCATTGAACTGGAGTTGTAGCCAGGTGCCAGACAGCAGTACTGATGTGTACATCTTTGGCGGCACTCAGTTTATGCCGGTGATCACAGGAAATGTTACTTGTAAAAATCTTTATGTAATTGACAGTGTGGTCAAGTTTCTTGACCAGGCTTACGGCGCTTTATCCGGCGACCATGGTTATGGAAGCAGGTTCAGCCTATACTTTACCGTTGACAATGACGAGATGATGATCAATGGCGGCGGAATGAATGATAATGGAAGAAGATCGCTGGCACGCTATGATGCAAGTCCATTAAACGGTGAAATATTAAGACCCTTCCGCAGATTGTATTCGGGCATAGAAAAAAGTAACATTTGTATCAAGTACTTTTCGTTGATGATAGCCAACAATCTTGGCAGTGATACTTCCATCCTGAGAACAAAACGAATGTATGGGGAAGCGCTCACACTCCGGAGCCAGATGTATTTTGAATTAATAAGAAATTGGGGTGATGTTCCTTATACAGACAGCACTTCCTTTTTTAGTGATGAATATATAGCTTCCGATACAACAGCTCCATTCAGCAATTTACAAAGTACAAACAGGGATACTACTTACAAAAAAATACTCAATGATCTTGCTTTGGCAGAAAGCTTTCTTCCCTGGCGTACCGAACTGGCTTTGTTGAATGATACAGCAGATGAGCGTATAACAAAAGCTGCAGCCAAAGCGCTAAGAGCAAGGATCGCATTATTTGCCGGTGGATATTCATTAAGGCGGGATAGTACCATGCAACGGCCTTTAAACTTCATTGACTTTTATCAAATTGCAAAACAGGAATGTGCTGAGCTGATCAATCACAGGGAGCAGCATACCCTGAACCCCCATTATAAAGCGCTATGGAAAAACACTATTTGTGCTCACCAAATTAATGATGGTTATGGTGAATTTCTTTTCCAGGTAAAAATGGATGGTGGCAGCCCTGCTACTGATAGTAAACTTGGTTATTACAATGGCCCAAGAGTAAATGGATTGGGAAACAGGCATATTGGTTTACTACCTACTTATTTTTACATGTTTGACAGTATTGACACCCGGAGGGATGTAACTGCAGCCCCCTATGAAGTGTTAACTGATGGTGTTAGAAAAAGAGGGCTCGGAATAACCCTGATATGCGATGGAAAGTTCAGAAGGGATTGGATAACTAATCCCTCAGTATCTCCTGCTGATATTGCTCAATACTATGGCCTAAACTGGCCGCTTATACGCTTCTCTGATGTGTTACTCATGTTTGCTGAGGCAGATAATGAATTGAGTGGGAACCCAACCGCCGAAGCAATCAGTGCTTTTGAAGAGGTAAGAAAAAGAGGATATGGTGCAGACTCAAACTTAATAGGTGCTACTCCTTTAGATCAAACGTCCTTCTTCAATGCGATTGTAAAAGAAAGGGCCCTGGAGTTTGGTGGAGAGGGAATTAGAAAATACGATCTGATAAGATGGAATTTGCTGGAAACCAAAATTCTTGAAACGAGAGCCAGGGCTATCGACATGACAAACCATGTGGCACCATTTGATAATCTTCCGCTGTATATGTATTATGACAGCACCACTACAGCAGACAATAGTTCAATATGGGCAAACTCTTTATATTTTCCCGGCCCCACTGCCGCAACCGGTGCGCCAGGTTCACCTGCTGGTGCCACCCGTATAGGTTGGACAGATGCCGGAGGTGTTAGCGGCATTAATTATATGCTCTTCTATTTTGCAGCAAACTTCATTGCCAATAAATGTGAACTGTTTCCTTACCCGGCAGATGTGATATTAAATAACCCGGGTTTGATACAAAATCCGGGGTATTGATTGGATTACTTTAAACTAGAGCGTATGCCATATATCAATTTCAATGAAAGAAAAAAGGTAAAGATCTGGGAAGGTGTTCACGGATCATTATTTCATTCTGAACAGGCAACCTTTGCCATATAACTTTACAAAAAGGAGCCATTGTAGGGCTACATCATCACATTCATGAACAGTGGACGCATGTAATTGCAGGAGAAATGCTGTTTGCAATTGATGGGGAAGAAAAATTATTGACATCAGGAATGGCTGCGTTTATGCCATCTAATACTCCTCATTCAGCAAAAGCGATAACAGAATGTAAGGTTATAGATTGCTTTTTACCTGTGAGGGAAGATTTTGTGGAACTTGAAAAGAATACACCATCACCTGCTTAAGAAATATTCCCTTTTATATCAGATATTGATAACACATCCTGCCCGGTAGCATCGCCAAACTCCTGCAACTTGCCAAAAGCTGCTGCGGTGGCATAGTTAAGCGCCTGCTGTGCATCATGCTGATTGTACAAACCGTAGATAAGCCCACCCATAAAACAATCGCCACTGCCGGAGCGGTCGGCTACGCCTTCGCAGGTAAATTCAGGGGAGTTATAATGCGCTGACTGGTGAAATAAAGTGGTGTAGTACAAAATATGATTTTGATTGCTGTCGAAACGAAATGTATTGGCAACAGTATTGCAATTGGGGAATTGTTTGCTGATGGCTTCGGCAGTTTTTGCTGCATGGTCAATATAAGCCTGCTTGCTTTTTTTATCATGAATGTTTGGGTCAACATCAATGCCGAGTAATGTGTTGGCACTCCAGATATTCCCCATCACCACGTTGCAATAGTTTACCAATGCAGGCATAATATCAACAGGGTTCTTTCCATACTTCCACAACCTTGAACGATAGTTGAGGTCAACAGAGATGGTGATATTTTTTTTAGCGGCGGCCTGTACTGCTTCCAGGCAAACATCGGCAACATTTTGATTAAGCGCAGGGCTGATAGCAGAAAAATTTAACCAGGAAACATCTGCCAATACCCTGTCCCAATCAATCATGCCGGGCTTTAGTTCAGAGAAAGCAGAACCTTCCCTGTCGTACACCATATTGCCTTTGAGGTCGGCGCCACGTTCCAGGTAATACAAACCAATACGGTTGCCCGAAAATAAAATAGACGAAGTGTAAATGCCTTTGTATTCCAGGTAGTGCATCATGTGGCGGCTCATAAAATTATCGGGAAGTACGGTGCAATATTTCACCGGCACATCCCAGCCTGCCAATGCTGTTGCCACGTTGGCTTCAGCACCGCCTACATATAACATCATCGGTTGTTTGTCTGCCGCATGGCTTGCAGCAGGGGAAATACGAAGTAGTAATTCGCCAAAGCATAAAACTTTTGACTTTACCAACCGAAATAATTTTTTGCGTTATTGTAGCAGATGTCCTGTGTAATTTTCCCGATCCATTCCATGTTGTTGGGTATCTCACCATTCTCTATTTCCTCACCAAAAATATTGCAGAGTATGCGGCGGAAATATTCATGGCGTGGATAGCTCATAAAACTGCGGCTGTCGGTAAGCATACCAACAAAGCAACTGAGCATGCCCATGTTTGATAATGCATTCAGTTGTTTTATCATACCGTCTTTCTGGTCGAGGAACCACCAGCCGGAACCGAATTGTATTTTACCTTTTGCAGAGCCATCATTAAAGTTGCCGATCATAGTAGCCATCAATTCATTATCTGCAGGATTGAGGTTGTATAGAATTGTTTTTGCCAATTGGTCGGTGCTGTCAAGTTTATCTAAAAACTTTGCAATTGCTTTTGCATGAGAGAAATCGCCGATGGAATCCCAGCCGGTATCAGGGCCCAGTTGTTTCATCATGCGGCTGTTGTTGTTGCGGATGGCACCGAGATGATATTGCTGTATCCATCCTTTTTCATGATCCCATTTTGCAAATTCAACCAACATGGCTGATCTGAATTTTAAATTTTCTGTCTGGCTTAATGCTGCACCTCCACGTATTTTGGTAAAGCTGTTTTTAATTTCTTCGTCAGTATAATTTTCTACGTCAATTACTTCTAAGCCATGATCAGAAACCTGGCAACCCATTGTTGCAAAAAAGTCGTGGCGGTTTTTTAATGCTTTTAAATAATCGTCGTAAGATGAAACCGAAATGCCGGACACTGCTTCCACTTTTGCTACATACACATTGAATGTATCTACATTGTCAACATTCATTGCTTTATCAGGGCGGTAGGCAGGCAATATTTTTATTTCAAAACCATCGTCTTTAATTTTCTTGTGGTGCTCTAATGAATCTATTGGGTCATCAGTAGTGCACAATACTTTTACATTCATCTTACGCAACAAATTGCGGACAGAATATTCCGGTGTTTTTAATTTGGCGGAAGCTTCATCATAAATTTCTTTGGCTGTTTCAGGCGATAAAATTTTATCAATGTTGAAATAGCGTTGCAGTTCCAAATGCGTCCAATGGTATAAAGGGTTGCGGACAGTTTTGGGAACAGTCTCTGCCCACTTTTCAAATTTTTCCCAGTCTGATTTATTGCCGGTGCAATAACTTTCATCCACGCCGCAGGTACGCATGGCCCTCCATTTGTAATGGTCGCCATATAGCCATATTTGAGTAAGGTTCTCAAAATTTATATCGTTGGCGATCTGGTCTGGAGGTAAATGATTGTGATAATCTATTACAGGCATTTGTTTTGCAAAGTCATGGTACAGCTTTTGGGCTGTGGCAGATTGCAAAATGAAATTTTCATCCAAAAATTTTCTCATAAAAAAGTATTAGCCACGAATGACACGAATTATTTTAAGTTAGCCACGAATCACACTAATAAACACGAATTGATTTAGCCACAGATTGCACAGATGTACACAGATTAAAAACAAAAACGGTACTTGCAATTCAACAAACACTTTAAAGTATTAAACTCCTTCTAGTTCCCCTTTTAGGGGGCGGAGGGGGTTATAATGATACCCCTCTCTTCCACGGTATAAAATCATCCTGATTCAGCAACACCGCTTTCGGTATTATTTCACCGCTGGCTGCTTTTATACAATACTCTAAAATATCTTCTCCCATTTGTTCAATGGTTTTGTCTCCTTCAATTACTGGCCCGGTATCAATGTCAATGATATCATTCATCCTTTTTGTCAGGTTGCTGTTGCTTGATACTTTTATTGTTGGGCAAACCGGGTTTCCTGTTGGGGTACCCAAGCCTGTGGTAAACAATATCAATGTAGCGCCGCTTGCTGCTTTACCGGTTGTTGCTTCCACATCATTACCTGGCGTGCACACCAAATTCAAACCTGGTTTTGTTGCAGGTTCTGTATAATCCAATACATCAACAACAGGAGAAGTGCCGCCTTTTTTTGCAGCGCCACTACTTTTTATTGCGTCTGTAATTAATCCGTCTTTTATATTTCCGGGGGAAGGGTTCATGTGAAAACCAGAACCGGCTGCTTCGGCGGCGTCGCTGTACGCTTTCATCAAACGCATAAACTTTCTTGCAGATGCTTCGTCTTCTGTCCTGTCAATTAAATTTTGCTCTGCTCCGCAGAGTTCAGGAAATTCTGCCAGTAACACTTTTGCATTTAATGCCACTAACAGATCGCTGCAATAACCTACCGCAGGATTTGCAGAGATGCCACTGAAGCCATCGCTGCCGCCGCATTTTACACCTACGCACATTTTATCTAATGATGCAGGCTGGCGTTCAATTTTATTTATTTCAATTAATCCTTTATAGGTTTCTTTTATTGCATCAGCGATCAACTGTTCTTCGCTTTGCGATTGCTGTTGTTCAAATATCAATAGCGGCTTGTCAAAATTTGGTGCTACTGCTTTCAGATCATTTTTAAAATCCTGCACCTGTAAATTCTGGCAACCTAAACTTAGTACTGTTACACCAGCAACGTTAGGATGATTAGCATAGGCTGCTAGTAATTTGCTCAACACCGCAGCATCCTGTCTTATTCCTCCGCAGCCTCCCTGGTGATTTAAAAATTTTATTCCATCAACATTTTTAAAAGGGCGTTTGTGTTTTGGTGAAGCTTGTAAATTAAAAATATTTACATCATCAATGCTTTGCCCGTTTTGATATGCTTCTAATAAACTATGTGCAAATTGTTTGTACCTGTCGGTTACTGCATAACCCAATTCATTGTGCAATGCTTCCCTTATTACATCCAGGTTCCTGTTTTCACAAAACACTGTTGGAATAAACAACCAATAGTTGGCTGTGCCAACATTGCCATCTTTACGATGATAGCCATTAAAAGTTCTGCCTTGAAATTTAGAAACATCGGGCGCCTGCCATTTGTAATCAACCTTGCGGTATTCATATGGAGCAGCAGCATGTTTTACATTACCTGTATTCATCCATCCACCCTGGGGAATAAATTGCTGTGCAGTACCAACCAGCACGCCATACATAATTACTTTATCTCCCGGCTGCATATCATTAGTAAAAAATTTATGCTTGGCCTTTATATCATCCTGCAGTAAATAGTTATCGCCATTGTAAGTAATAGTTTCGCCTTTAGATAGATCCGTCAGCGCCACCAACACATTATCATCTTCATTTACTTTTAAAACCTTTCTTTTCATTTTATTTCTCCTGTAATACCTTTTTGGTTTGTAATGTAACAGGCAAACCTTCTGTTATCATCATTTTTAATTTTTCTGTTACTTCCTGTTCAAAGCCGTTCAGTTTTGTAAGGTCTGCATCCCATAGGTCTGTATCCTGCAAAACAATATTTACCAACTCAGCTACATCATACTTTTTCCAGAGGTTAAAATAGTAAGAAGCTTTTTCGTCGTTTATTAAATAATCTTTTTCATTGGCATGGCCATAATATTGTTCACCATTTACTTTTACTCCTTTCATAAACAAAAGGTAGGCAGCAAAAGCAGTCGCAAAATTTTCCGGCACCATCTGGAATTTTTCATAATACCTCAACATTACCGGTATGGCTCTCATATGCAGCTTCTGTGTATAATTAAGAGTAATACTTAACCAATGGTGTTGTATAAATGCATTGCGAAAACGGTCTAACACTTTGTTGCCAAATTCTTCAGCCTGCAATACGGTTACATCGTAAGGAATGGCCGGCGCAATTTCCTGCAACATCAATTCAGAAATAAAACGCTCCATCACTTTATCTTCCATTGCTTCCTTCACCGTATCTATTCCTGAAAGAAATGCCACACCACAGCTTAATGTATGTGTTGCATTGAGCAATCTTAATTTGAGTTCTTTAAAGAGTGTAATATCTTCTGTTATTACCACGCCCTTATCTGCTTTTGCAAATGAAAGAATATTACTAACAACGCCATTTCCTTCAATAGCCCATAAGCGATAAACTTCTGATACTATCAGCAGATCATCTGTAACCCCTAGTTCATTTTCAATTTCTTTTTGTACTTGTTTGTCCGGGCCGGGAACGATCCTATCAACAAGTGAATTGCAAAAGTGGTTACAATTTTCTAACCACTCGATAAAGTTTTCATCAAGGCCATTCAGGTGTGCAAGGTCAAGCACTATGGACTCTAATTTTTTGCCATTGCTGTTTATCAATTCGGTTGGAACGATCACCATACCGCTTTGTTTGCTGCCGTCAAAAGCAATATAACGTTCATGCAAAAATGCCAACAATTTAGCAGGGAATGAAACAGGCGGTTGATTCCGTATATCTTCATTCACCAGTTGAATACCTACTTCTGTTGTATTACTGATGATGACCTGCATTTGCGGATTGTGTGCACACTCCAGCACAGCCTGCCACTCATGTCTTGCAGACAATACTCTGCTGATAGCAGAACAAACAATATTCTCTTCCACTTTTTTACCTTCTTCAATACCACGTACACAAAGTGTATACAGGCCATCCTGCTTATCAAACGCATCAGAGTCTCCCCTGTTGGTTGACTTTACCACCACAATTCTTCCATTAAAAATCCCCTGGCGGTTTGCCTTATCAATAAAGTAATCTGGTAAGCCACGGAGCAAAGCACCGGTACCAAACTGCAATACTCTTTCAGGAAGATGGAACATGGCATCTTCAGGCAACTCAACCTTATTGGTTTCGATGTTCTTTAAATGGTATTTTGAAAGGAACATAATTTTATTTTTTGCTTTTTGGTTTGTTAGATTTTATTATTTTTCAATTATTTAATGTGCTTGTTTGCCCACCTGGGATACTCCTCATCAATCAATTTTTTGGGTGCATCAACATACCATGCATACCCAATTCTTCTTTCTCTCTCTACTTCAGCTACTGTTTTTTTAGGCTGCCCATCACGGCCGGTAAAAAAAGGTTCATTTGTTTTTAAGTCATAAAATCTTGCCCATATCACATTGCCTGCCTCTGCTGTTAACACCCTGTCTCTTCCCTCTGCTGTTTTTATATCTTCATATTTGTATCCTTCTATCTTCACTTTTTTAAACCACTCCACACCTCCTTTTACCGCAGCAATTATTTTTTTATCCGGGTTTGGCAACCTCATCAAAAAACGAAGTACGCCTACTGACTCACTACCACTTAAAGATGGCAACTCATACGCCCTTGCCTTTGCAGGCTTTAAACTCTTTGCATCATATTGTGCACACCAGGCAGTGAGCTTTTTATTTTGCTTTACCTGTGTTTTTAAAATACAACTGATGCCACGTTTTACTGCCGATACACAGGCCTTAACATAAGAACTGTTGATCACATCCATACTATTATCTTTCTCCAGCACATCCACCAACACATTCAACACATTTATCATAGCATTATCGTTGTAAGTGATCTCACTCCGGTAACTGCTGAAATCAGGATAATACTGCGGCCATCCGCCGTTTGGATATTGAGCATCCAGTAAATACTCAATTCCCTTTTCGGCTGCTGTAAAAAATCTTTTATCATTACTCTTCTTATACGCTTTCACCAAATATCTTATCTCTTTGGTAGTGGCGTTGTTGTCTATCGTTGCATCAATGCCTGATTCATATCCACTCTTTAACTCATTCAGTTCACTCTGTGTAAGTGTGCGGCGATAATCTATTTTCTCTTTATCAAAATGCTTCGGCCATCCTCCGTTCTTTCGTTGATACAACAACATGTTTTCTGCTATAGTATCATAATTATTTTTCACTTCAACCACCACATCATCTGCCGGCACATACTTTACATCTGAAGGTTTCCATTTATAATCAAACACCCAGGCTGCATTAATGTCATTAATACCGATTGATGAAGGCAGGTTGTTTTTATGCCATTCATAATCGCCGCCCTCACGGTGGCAGTTATAATAATAAACCCTTTGCCCCCATTGTATCACATTTGGCGGATTAGCTACTCTCTGATAGATGCTGGCATCTGCCATCTCTTTCGAAAAACTGCAATCAAATAAAAAGAACTGTGCGTCTCTATGCCAGCGCCCCAGCTTAAATCCTTCATCACCGGTAAACTTACAATTGAAGAATACCGTTTTTGATTTTTCATTCTTACTTCCATCATGCCAGATAGCAGCTTCTTTGCTGTGACAGATAAATTCACAATGATCTGCCAAAGCCCAGCCTCTTGGACAATACATATCAACACCACCTTCCATCACACAGTCTTTAAAATAGAACATGCCTTCCTCCACGTTCCATGGACTAACGGTGTCGCCACCGCCAGAACGGAAAATACAGTTCTTTACAATGAGCCTCGTTGTTGTAAAAGATCTTAATGCCATTTGATGGCTTGTCTGCTTCACCAGCTTTTCTTTCTTCGACGATGTATCGTTTGCACAAGGAACAGTTACAGGTTCCTTTGGTGCATTAAAACCATACTCGTTGATAAAAGAAAGGTCTTCTATATTTATGTCGCTTCCTTTTAAATTTATTGTCGCTACACCCCAATCATCATTTGTTGTGCACCGGAAAATATCCCTGGCTTCACTGATAATGATTATCGTTCCATTTTTATCCTCACCACGAAATGTGATAAAGTTTTTTTCTACAAAGAGCTTTTCCCGGTACGTCCCTTTCTTTATAAATATCACCCGTTGTTCTGCGGCCTCAACAGGTAAGCTATTAATGGCTTCCTGTATGCTTTTAAAATTGCCGCTGCCATCCTGCGCCACTACAATTACTTTTTGTGCAAACACCGTTGCAGATAGCAACATCATTATTACAAACTGGCAGGCTATATTTTTAAATCCTTTTATCATTCAGAGCTTCCCTAATCAATTTTATTGAACCGGCTTTATATCTTTACTCGTCATCGTTGTGTCACTCACTTGTACCGAATATTTCATGGCGACATTCAACTTCTTTTCCCAACCGCCGTCAGGGTTTATCCCGATATTTATCGGGACTGACGGGATTGAAAACCTATTTCTTTACCGGCACCTGCTTCAATAACCACTGCACCAATTCATTCGCCGCTGAAAAATTTTCAAACTCCGCCGGTATCTTTCTTCCATCCAGGTATTCGTTGTATAACCATGGATCTCCTACTGCAAACACAGTTCCCTTGCCATATTTTGCTGTTGCCATTATCACATCGCCGCCTTCACTAAGCAATGGCTTTGCAGGTGATTTTGTTTCCAACACACTTACCTCTTTCAGGTACATTTTTTTTGTCTTCTTAAAAACAGGATTTACTGCTTTGTTAAACACAGCCCCTGTTTCAAACTCCTTGCCCTGCACCATATTCCTGCTTTTATCAGAAAAATGAATTCCGAATTTGCCTGATAGCGTATTGAAATATTTCAGATCGCAATTCGATGTGTCATTTGCCAACAGGAATAACACACCACCCTGTTTTACCCAATCAGCAATTGCCTTTGCACTTTTCTCTTCCATATAGTTTGGCGACTTTGTGTCTTTCCAACCATCCGGATCAACCATCACATACACCGAAGTGCCTTTCAAATTTTTTGCTGTTGGTGCTTCTTCAAGGTTTGTTGTAGCAGCGCCATAATTATTAAAGATGCTGCCCAATAAACTAAAGCCGCCCTGCTCTGCATCATCCCATGTATAGTGACGGCGAACATTTACGCCATAACCATTTTTTCTCCATTCATTATTGAACCAGCAATCCAAAACAACTTTCTTTCCTTTCCCGGATTTTGATAAAGCAGCCTGCTCAATTTCGGCAGCACACATAATGAATGCACCAATACCTTTCGGGTCGTTGGTAATAACCGGCTCACTCATGTAATACTCAAAGCTGCCATCACGGTAAGGCTTACCTCCTAATCCGGAAACTGTAACTGTTCCCTTCAAATTCGTTTGGCCTGTTGAATCAACTTCAATGAACTCTTTTACAATTCCGTTATATCCTTTTTTTGCATTCGCCGAATACAATGCTGACACATAACCTTTACGAACTGCTTTTGCTATTGTGTACACCAACATGCTTGATGCTGATGATTCTTTATAATTCTTTGGCGCTTTTGGCATATCCAGCACATCATACCAAACACCGCTTTTTGCATCCTGTACTTTTACAATGGCTTTTACAAAACGGTTCAAAATTCCAATGATAGAATCTTTGCCCGGATGCTTTGCCGGAAAATAATCCAGTGCATCTACCATTGCCACACCATACCAACCCATTGCCCTTGCCCAAAAGTGGGGAGAGCAACCTGTTACTTTATCAGCCCATTTTTGTTCTTTGCTTTCATCCCAGCCATGATACAGCAAACCTGTTTTTTTATCTCTTGTATGGCGTTCAATTAAAATGAACTGCTTTGCTATATCATCAAATGAACTGTCCTGTTTGTAATGGCTGGCATACTCAGCATAAAATGGTTGCCCCATATACAAACCATCCAGCCACACCTGCCAGGGATAAATTTTCTTATGCCAGAAACTTCCTTCTTTTGTACGTGGATGTTCATCCAGTTGCGTACGCATGTAATCAATCGCTTTCTGGTATTTCTTTTTCCCGGTGATGTCGTATAGCATCATCACCACTTTCCCATTGTTGAGATGATCAATATTAAATTCATCTCTTTTATAATCCCTTATCGTACCATCTTCCTGCACATAAAAATCCATACTCTTCTGTATGTATTCAAAGAACTTGGCGTCACCATATAATTTCCACACTGCCTCTATGCCTTTTAAAATCACTCCTTGGTCATAACTCCATTTTGCAGGTTTGCCCGGTTTCAACGCAAATGAATCTTTCCAAAGGTTCATTGCCGTTTGCGATAGCTGCTGACTCAACGGCAGCTTTTGTGCTGTTGCTGCATTTATCATCACACAGGAAAAAACTATGAACACTATTCTTTTCATCTTATCGCTTAACCAATTTTATTTTCCTGTTTTTACTTTTTCTTTTTTCTTCTTCTTAGTTGGCTTTACCGGCTCTGTTGCTTCTGCCCAGCTTACCATCGCTTCTGTTGCACCAAAGTCTGCCGTCACTTTTTTCTTTGCTCCATTTACATTGCTGTTGATGAAAGCAATCTCTTTTGAACGGTCGCCTTGCACCTGCAGCAATACATCTGCACTGTCTTTATACTTTACGTTGTCTAATTTTATTTTATCACTGTTCAATACATACACAACAGGGTTGCTGTTCTTTGTAACAAGGTTGATGTTCTTTAAATTGATACCGGTTGCTTCCTGTATGTCAATTCCTTCGTCAGCCTGCAATACAGCGTTCTCAATATTTACATTCTGTACATGCATTTCCGGAACACCTCTTACAAAAATTCCTTTCTCGGCACCATTGCAGGTTATGTTGGTGAAATAGAAATTGCGGAACTGTGGTGTGGTTTCATCCACAGGTTTAAACTCCACTTTTGCCGGTTCTTTTTTTTCTCCATTCATTGCCACAGGATCTTTTGCCATGTAATACATATCAAACAATACGGCTTCTGCAGGGATGTCTTTCATGTTTACATTGTTCACATAAATATTTTCCACAATACCTCCACGGCCTCTTGTAGTTTTAAAACGAAGGCCAATATCACTACCGATAAAATTGCAGTTGCTTACAAATAAATTATTAGCGCCGCCACTCATTTCGCTACCTACAACAAACCCACCATGAGAATGATATACAGTGCAATTATTTATGATGATATCTTTTGTTGGCATACCACGTTTTCTTCCCTCCTCATCCCTGCCGCTTTTAATGCAAATGCCATCGTCACCTGTATCAAACACACAATCTTGCACCAATGCATTTTTACAGCTTTCCAGGTCCAGTGCATCTGTGTTAGTACCGAACCATGGATTTTTCACTTTCAACCCTTTCAAAGTAATATGCTCACTCATCATCAAATGGGTTGTCCATGCTGGTGAGTTTTGAAACGTTACATTTTCAATCAACACATTTTTGCATTGATAGATCCTTATCATATTAGGGCGGAGAAAATCTTTTACGCTTTCAAAATCTGATACCGCCTGCCCTGGTTTTAATTTACCGATATTATTTTCCTTTAACCCTTTCAATGCTTTTTCAGAAGAGTACCATGTTTTTTTATCCTCTGTCAATACGCCGCCGTACTTCTTCAAATGGTTTTTCCATTCGCTGTCGCTTAATTTCCCTTTTTTCAACGGCCTCCAGTAATAGCCGTTACCATCAAAAATGCCATCGCCGGTAATTGCAATATTTTGCAAATTCTCGGCAACCACCGGCGATTGGCACCTGGCAGCATCTACTCCTTCGAAAGAAGATACCACCAATGGATATTGACTAAAGTCGGAACTGAAAATGACCAACGCACCACGGTCGAGATGGAGGTTGATATTGCTTTTCATGATAATAGGACCAGTAACATAAGAACCACGGGGTATCAATACCACACCGCCGCCGTTTTTCTCACAGGATTCAATAGCTTTATTAATAGCAACAGTATTCAATGTATAGCCATCAGCAACAACACCAAAGTCCATTACATTCACTGTGTCTTTTTTAAAATGCGGTGCATATACTTTGGGTAATTCAAACGCATATTTTTGTTTGAACTCCGACGGTTTCAAATATTTTTTTACAGAAAGGTTTTGCTCATTGATAGATTTACAAACCAATGAAGCAACCGATGCGGCACCATAATCACTAAAGTGTGTATTATCTTCCGGTTTTTTGTCTTTGTAATTCTTAAAATGATTAGGCTGAATGTGAAGAAAGAAACGTTTTGAATTTTCAACACCTTCATTCACTATCATCTCCTTTGAACTTTTATGAAGATCGATCAACTCCACGTTCATTGCCTTTGCAATTTCTTTTACCACCCCAGGATAATCACCATGCTGGTCAACAAAGTTTCCATCTGCATCAAACTTTCTTCTCATCACAGGTGTGATCAAAATTGGCGTAGCTCCTTTTGAACGTACATCGTTTACAAAACGTATCAAATTGGTTTTGTAAACAGTGCCTGCAGGTGCATAACGTGTAGTGTCCTCTATTTTGCTATCATTGTGTCCAAACTGTATCATCACATAATCACCTTGCTGCAGGCGATTGATAATGCCATCCCAGAGTTTAAGGTCGATAAAGCTTTTAGTGCTGCGCCCATTTACCGCATGGTTTTCGATATTGATTTCAGAAGTAAGGTATCCTGGTAAGTACATGCCCCAGCCTCTTTCAGGATTTTCATCCAATGGCTTGTTTGACATAGTGCTGTCACCAGCCAAAAATAAAGTAGGCTTTTTATCAGGCTGAAAAAAAGCAACGCTACTCACAAAGAGTATCAATATGGCAAAATATTTTTTCAAATCACAAATATTAAAAGCGCCAAGGGGCAACCGTTATCTTAAATCATTTATGTTCACTGCATCCATGTCTGTATACACATAATTTTCACCCGCCATTCCCCAGATGAAACCATAATTGGAAGTACCACAACCGCTGTGAATACTCCATGGCGGCGAAACAATCGCCTGCTCGTTACCAACAACCAAATGCCTTGTTTCAGAAGGCTCACCCATAAGGTGGATCACCTTTTGGTTTTCAGCCAGGTCAAAATAGAAATAGGCTTCCATCCTCCTGTCATGCACATGCGTTGGCATCGTATTCCATACACTACCCTCGTTCAGGATAGTGAGCCCCATTACAACCTGGCAGCTTCTCAATCCATCAGCATGTATGTATTTATAGATCGTACGCTGGTTGGCGGTAGCAACAGTGCCCAATTCCACCGGCGATGCTTTTTCTTTTTTCATCAGCTGCACCCTGATCTCTTTGTGTGCAGGCGCAGAGAGCAGATAAAATTTTGCCGGCTCTTTTCTATTTACAGATTTGAACTGCACTTTCTCATTCCCCTTTCCTACATACAAACAATCCAGTTTTCTCAAGGGGTATACTTTGCCGTTTACGATCACTTCTCCATCCCCACCTACATTGATAATGCCTATCTCTCTTCTCTCTAAAAAATAATTGGCCTTTAATGCATCATGCGTTGGCAGTGTTATTGTTTTATAAATTGGTACCACGCCACCAATGATCACCCTGTCGTAATGGGTGTACAATAGCTTTATTTCATCTGGCAACATCACCTGCTGCATTAAAAAAGCAGCCCTCAGTTCATCTGTCCCCATCGCTGCGGTTTCCCTGGCACTGTTATGATATCTTACTTCCATACAAAATTTACAGGTTACGGATAAGGTTTCTTTTTTATGTATAAAATCTGGCTTATTATGCCATTTTTTTAATTGGATTTCAAGCAATACAAACCACCTTTTTTACTGGTGGTTTTTACGGTTCCTTTTTTGCCCTCTTTACCCTAACAATTTTACGCTTATAATGCTTACTAATCACCGTCTTTACAGCAGTTTATTTATGCAAACGTTCCCGTCATCGGTACCGAAAAAACAAAATAAATGAGGTGTAAATCACACAAGAAAATATTTTGTTAACCGGGTAAAAAAAGCATCCGATTAGTTATTTTTTTAATTAATTTTTCGTATTGTGAATGAACCCGTTTATTTCCTATTTCCAGGTACTTTCCAGGCCAGTATAACCTGATATATAAAAGCTGTAATTCCTGTTACCGGCTTGCCTGTATTCTCCTGTTTTGGTGTAAATGGCAATGGCACCGCCAGCCCCGGCATCAGAAGTAAGTGACGTACCTGGCCTGAAAACTTTTATCAGGGCAATGTCTGCAGGGTTTATCCAAAGTGGTGTTTCGGCATCCAGCCTTAGTTCGTTGATATAAATTTCTGTTGGCTGCCCACGCCAGATGAGAGAGCGGGTACCTGTTTCATTATCTGTCACTACCCGAAGGCCACCAACTTTTATGGATAAATAATTATACAGGTCAGGTGCGTTGGCTATTTCATCAGAACTTAATCCATCCAATACAATGGCATCTTCTGAAGAAAAACTGCCGGTTGTATTTTCATTTTCAAAATCTTTTAGTCTTTTGTTTGATTTGCTCCTTACAACCACCTCCTGTAAAATTATTTTATACCTGGTATCATCAGGTTTAAAAACATAGCCGGAAGTGTCTGTTTTTTTTATTGCTGTTGTTGTATCCCCTACAAAAATAAATTTTGCAACAGAAGCGGCCGGCACAAAGGATGAATCCAATGCAGTTTTTATTTCCACCTGCAGATCGTTGTTCTTTTGCTTTGGCCTGGAGAAAATGATAAAGGCAGAATCCTGGAAGAGCAGGTTACGGATAGAAAAATCTTTTTGTTCATTAAGTGCTGCTACATCCACTACTGCCTCTTTATTTTTGGATATCATTATATAATTCAGCAGTTTGTCTTTTTTGCCTGCATTTGCCGCATGGCCGGTAAGAGAGAAAAAAGTTTTTTGCAGCAGGAAATTAAAAGCATAAGCCCCTTCATCCATGCTGCTGTCAATTTTTAGTTTGGCGTTGATGTAACCATTGACAAGAGGATAACGGAACTTCCATCGCCTGCCGGTTTTTACATTCTCCACCCAAAGCTGTAGCGTGGCGGTTTTTGCAACGGCGGCATAGTTGGGCAGCGTTGCTTCAATATTAATGGTATCTCCTTTTGCAAAAGTTTCTTTATTCAACTGTACAATAATGCTGTTAGTATTCTGCGCCAGCAAAAAATTACTTACAGACGAAAGCAACATACAAATACCTGCCAGCAGCCATCGTTTTTGCATTTGCTTTTTCGTACTCATTGTTTGCTGATATTGTTATTATTCTTTAAAAAAGAAGGCTACAATATTTCATGCAGCCTTAATTGTTGTTTGTATGAGGATGAGAGTAAAATCAATATCCGTAATCCTGTATCAATTTTCCCAGGCTGATGTCAGACTGGTGTATCGGGAACAATTCATGTTTATTGGCGATAAAACCTATGGCATACCTTGCCAGCGTGGTAGTAACAAGTGGGCTTGTTGGGTCCGTAGAAGAAGAGGTACCTACCCAGTTTACCCTTGTAGCACCAGGAATTGCAGAACTTGAGCTTGGGCCCAGATGATAAAAAGAACTTGCCCATAAACTGCCATCATCTACAGTTGAGCCGGTGTAGTAATACATAAACTTAGGTATTGAATCGTAAGGAGGGGCGTTAATAGCCATTTTGTTCAGGTTGTCTTTTGTTTCCTGGATTTTTGTCCCCAGCAGGTTCCATCTTACCAGGTCATATTTTCTCAGGCCTTCTCCCATAAATTCAAGCAGCCTTTCTTTTACAATGGCATCAAAAAAAGCAGTCTTTGATGTTGGAGTAGTACCAATAAGGCCTTCATTTCCCCTGAACCCTCTTTTTCTTACTGCTTCAAATGCCGTAATAGCGCCTGTGGTGGGTGCACCATTCAATTCATTTTCAGCTTCTGCATACATCAGCAATACATCTGCATAACGTATAAGGGGCCAGTTTACACCAAAATACTGGCCAAGATTATCTGGGCTAATAGTTGGCGTTATCCATTCTCTTCTGAATTTTCCGTCTCTCAATTCAGTAAGCCTTACGCCTTTTTTTGTGCCATCCACATTTACATCATAAGGTGCCACCGATACATCACGGCGTGTATCAATAGAATCATACTGGTAAAAAGCAGTAGGCAATATCAGTACGAAACCATTACCTAAGTTAGCGCCGGTACTTCCGATAGTACGTGGCCCGTTAGCATAACCTAACTTACTGTCAGCAGTTGCACTGCCCCCATTCATGGCTACCTGGAAGATGATCTCACCATTTGGATCGAGCCCGGAAACATTGCTTACGTTACATATATAATCTTTAAACAGTGATTTAAAATTGGGGTTCAGGCTATGTTTACCAGATTCTATAATTTCTTTGCATTCATCCCGTGCTATAGTGTAGTATTCCTGTGGGTTAGAACCCTGCGCCATTTGTACAGGGCTTCTCCTGAGCGACCAGCCGGCCCTGAACAATGCAATCTTTGCCCTTAGCGCCATAGCAGAACTTTTAGTGATGCGTTCATCTGCAGCCACTTCATCACGCCATGGCAAATTTTCTTTTGCCACCAGCAGATCATTCAGCAGTTTATCATATACCACATCCCTGTCTTCTTTTTGTGGAAACTCTTCAGGGTTTTTAAAGGAAGGCACCATTGGTGCAGCCACATCACCCCACACCGTTATGAGGGTAAGATAAAATTGTGCTCTTAAAGTTAATGCTTCCCCATACATACGCTTAGCTGCGGCTTGCTTTTCAGCACCTTCGCCACCACTGAATGCTGCCATTTTAGGGATGTTATCAATACAATGGTTGGCAATTTCAATCCCTTTATACAATTGGTTGTAAGGCCTGCTCAATTCTGTATTGCCTGCATCGAGTTCGTACCGGGACATACTTCTTCTTCCTCCATCACTATTTTCGGAGGGGTTCATACTTTCATCTGAACCCATAGGATAGTAAATGTTTAACCGGATGCCATAACCCGGGTCGCCGGCCAATTGATTATAGGCTGCCAGCACCACCCTGAATGCACTGTCCGTACTACTGAATGCATCAGAACTAACAAATTCAGTTTCGGGTTCTTCTGTAAGGTATTTTTTGCAGCCGGTAGCTAACGCTAACGATGAGCCTACAATTAACACGAGCAGGGAGTTGTGAAATATTCTCTTATTCATAAAGGCAAATAGTTATTATTTAAAAATAATTTAAAAAGAAGCATTAATACCAAAAATAAAACTGCGGCTTCTTGGGTATGCAGAGTAATCAACATTAGGCGAAGGC
>JAZKGV010000211.1:0-14023 GCA_040385725.1 Bacteroidota bacterium
ACAATTACTCCCAGCATAGCAGGAACATTTACTTATGATATTGATAATTCGGGCACTTTTGTAAATTCAAATATTTTTACAGGCCTTACTGCCGGTGAACATAATATTTCTGTTAAAGATGCTGGTGGTTGTGCGTATGGTTTTTTAGATACAGTTTTAAGTGACCCAGGGTTCACCACCATTGCCACAGCTTCCAATGCATCCTGTTCAGGTTTATCAAATGGTTCTATTACAGTTACTGTACCAGCTTCAGGGCAAGCGCCATTTACTTACCAGGTTGGCACCACTGTTCAGCCAGCTAACCCTGTATTTAGTGCATTGCTTGGTGACAGTACATACACTGTAATTGTAACAGATAATATTGGTTGTGCCGATACATTTCCACAAGTTGTAACTAGTAACCCAAGTGTTACTGCCTCCTTTGGTACTTTGGGTGCGTCCTGTATCGGAGTTGACAATGGACGTATCGTGATAACACCCTCAGGCGGCACAGGCCCTTATTTTTATGATACTACAGGCACAGGAACTTTTACTGCATTAGATACTTTACGCAATCTTGGTTTTGGTACTTATAATGTAACCATAAGGGATAATATAGGTTGCAGGTTTACATTGCCTGCTATAAGTATTTCTATTGGTGACGGTGTTAGGGCTAGTTACGATATTGTAAATTCTGCCTGCACTGCAGCAAGTACCGGAAGAATTATAATAACTACTTCTGAAGGAACATTTCCATTCACTTATTCGGTAAATAACGGCGGATATGTTCCACTTGATACCATCCGTAACCTTGCGCCTGGACCATACTCAGTAAGAGTAAGGGACAATGTAGGTTGTTACCTTGATTTTCCCCCTATTACAATTGGTGCTAATGATCCAGGTATAAACGCTATAGCCAGTCCAATTGCTACCGCATGTGCAACTGTAGCTACAGGAAAAGCAGTTATAAGATTCCCTTCACCTGTAGTGGGAATAGGGCCTTTCTCATACAATCTTGATAATCTCGGCTTTGTTGCTTTAAATGATACCATCCGCAACCTTGATAGCGGTTTTCATAGTATAGTTATAAGGGATGCTTTGGGTTGTAACATAACACTCAATCCTGAAATAACCTTTGACCCGGGTGTAAGTGCAACCGGCACGCCTAAAGCCACAGCCTGTGCTACGGCTACAACAGGACAAATATTTGTATCAGCCACAGCAGGCATTGCGCCATTTACTTATAGTATTGACAATGCTGGGTTTGTTGCATTGAATGATACTATCCGTAACCTCGACAGCGGAATACATAACATTGTTGTAAGAGATGCGGTTGGTTGTACTTTTGCCTTAGCACCTGATGTACCCATTGGGCCAGGTGTAAATGCCACAGCTACAGCTAAAGTTACCGCCTGTGCTACAGCTAGTACAGGCCAGATATTTGTATCACCCACAGCAGGCATTGCACCATTTACTTATAGCATTGACAATGCTGGGTTTGTTGCATTGAATGATACTATCCGAAACCTCGACAGCGGAATACATAACATTGTTGTAAGAGATGCAGTTGGATGTACTTTTGCCTTAGCACCTGATGTACTCATTGGGCCAGGTGTAAATGCCACAGCTACAACTAAAGCTACCGCATGTGCTACAGCTACTACAGGCCAGATATTTGTATCGACCACAGCAGGCCTTGCACCATTTACTTATAGCATTGACAATGCCGGTTTTGTTGCGTTGAATGATACTATCCGTAACCTCGACAGCGGTATTCATAACATTGTTGTAAGGGATGGATTGGGTTGCACTTTTGCTTTAGCCCCGGATGTACCAGTTGGTCCAGGAGTTAACGCAACTTTTACCACCAAGGCTACAGAATGTGCCACTGCTACAACAGGGCAGATATTTATTACTCCTACAGCAGGCCTTGCACCATTTACTTACAGTATCAACAGTAGTGGTTTTGTTGCATTAAATGATACCATCCGCAATCTTGGAAGTGGCCCACAAAATATTATAGTAAGAGATATTTTGGGTTGTGAAAAATTGATAAGTCCGCAGGTGCCTGTTGGTGCCGGGGTAACTGCCACAGCAACATCAGTAAACGCTGCATGTCTTGGTATAAGCAGCGGTAAGATAATCGTAACCCCAACAGCAGGTACTGCACCATATACTTATACGATCGGTGGCGCAGGGCCATTTGTTCTTGATACTGTAAGAAACCTGTCTTCGGGAGATTATACCGATATTATACTTAGAGATGCAGTTGGTTGTTCTTACAATGTGCCATTAGTAAAGGTTAATAATGATGTTGGTGTAACTGCAAGATTTAGCCCGGTTAACAGTGCTTGTTCTACAGCGGCTACCGGCGCTATAATAGTAAACCCGCTTACTGGTACACCGCCATTTAAATATTCACTTGATGGCGGTACCACACCTCAAACAGACAGTGTATTCCGTAGCCTTGCAGGAAACGCCTATACTGTATGGATCAAAGATGCACAGGGTTGTATTTTAAATTCACCACAAAACGTAGGAAACAATCCAGGCGTGTTAACCAATGTATCTACTATACAAAATGCTTCTTGTGCTTCAATACCAAATGGCAGTATTGCGGTAAATGTTACTGCAGGTATTGCTCCGTTTAGCTATGTTGTTACTGCACCCGTAACCGGCACACCGCAATCGAGTAACTTATTTACTTCACTGTTTGCAGATAGCTATGATATTACTATTACTGACAGTGCAGGATGTACAAAGGCAATTACTTCTGTAGTTGGCAGTAACCCCAAAGTGAAAATAGATTCTTTTAGTATTGCAAGGCCAACCTGTAATGGCTTGCCTAATGGCAGCATAGCAGTTCATGTTTCGCTGGGTGTGTCACCATATCAGTATGCAATAGATGCTGATCCTTACAGTACTTCAAAATCGTTTGCTTCTATAGGTGCAGGAGTGCATACTTTGCATGTAAGAGATGCCAATAACTGTTCTATTGATTCTATAATTACTATCACTGAACCAGTAGTGTTGACAAATGCTGTAACTGCTACAGCTAAAGCAACCTGTAGCGGTAATCCTGATGGTAGAATTGATGTAAGTGCTGCCGGAGGAACACCTCCTTATCAGTATACGCTGGATGCCGCAGGTTCATCAGGTTATCAGGCAGGCTCATCATTCAATGTATTAAAAGGAAATTATGCAGTAACAGCCAGTGATGCCAATGGTTGTAAAGCGACTGTAAATACTGTGATTGACTCTGTGTTTACAATGTATCTTGATCTTGGCACAGAAACAACTGTATGTTCCGGCTCGGCTATTATACTTACACCCAACACTAATCCAGAAACAAATATTTTCAGTTACTCTCCTTCATCTTCATTAGATAAAGCAGATACAAAAAATCCGGCAGCCACACCTACGGATACAACCACCTATACTTTGACTGCACAATGGGGTATTTGTAAGCTTACTGATAATGTAAAAGTAAATGTGCTTCGTAAACCTGTGCCAAATGCTGGTGCCGGAGCTGTGATATGTTTTGATACCACTGCACAATTAAGGGCATCTGCCAGCAACCTGTCAGGTACGGTAAACTATTTATGGAGCCCTGCTTCACTAATTGAAACAAAGGCTGATACAACTTTTGTGACGGTAAGGCCAAAAGAAGAGTACACTTATTTTAAAGTAACTGTTACCGATAACTATAATTGCAATTTTGCAGTTACCGATTCAGTTTTGGTACACATGCTTCCGGAAGTGTATGCATTTGCCGGTAATGATACCAATGCAGTATTGAATAAGCCTCACCAATTAACTGCAACTGGTGCAGGAACGGGCGGTAGTTACATATGGGATTACCCTCCAGGTGTTACATTGACTAATGATAACACTGGTACACCCACTGCTCTGTTTATACCAGTACCAGAACCGGGCAGTTATGTAAACCCTGACACCAACTATTATTACCTGAATGTAATTGCAACGAACGCTGCAGGTTGTTCGGCTAGTGATACTATTAAGATAAATGTATTCATAGGGCCAACAGTGTATGTGCCCAGTGCATTCTCTCCAAATGGTGATGGACTGAACGATCTTTTCAAACCTGTGAATGTTGGAGTTAATGTTGGTTACTTCAGGATATTCAACCGTTATGGTGAAGTGGTATATGAAACAAGCCAGTTCCGTACCGGCTGGGATGGTATGTTTAAAGGCAAACCACAGCCAGTAGGTGCTTATGTCTGGATATTCAGAGGTAAAGACAGGATGGGCAGAGAAGTGACTTATAACGGTACTATAATGTTGGTAAGATAATTTATATAGATAGTTATCCTGCTATTTTGATTGATCCCGGGGTTTTGCTCCGGGATTTTTTGTAGGGTTTCTTACTACTACCTTATTTTTATTTTTTATAATAAGTATGTCCTTTTTTCGTTACTGTTTTACGCTTCTGGTACGAAAGCGTATTTGTAAACCGAAACTAGATGATGGCATCCCATCTTCCGGCTCCGTCTGCATTCATGCTTTTTTCCTGGTTGCATTCCCATTTTAATTGTTAGGGTAAAAAAACTGGTTGCCAGTTTTTTATTCATCAACAGTAGGTAATGAAAGCCACATCCTGTTTAAAATCTTTTATTGTAAAATTTGTGCTGCTGTGTACGTTGCTGTTTGCCGGTGTAACAGCCAGCGCCCAGCCTGTGGCAAGGTTTTCAGGAAACAATGTAGCTGGTTGTGCCCCCATTCTCGTAAATTTTAGCGACGAATCAACCGGCAACCCAAATTTTTGGAAATGGGATTTAGGCAATGGCACCATCTCTTACCTGCAAAATCCTTCTGTTACCTATTTTATTCCCGGTAATTATAATGTAAAGCTGGTTGTAAAAAATGCAGCGGGCCAGGATTCGCTTATAAAAACAAATTATGTGCAGGTACATGCTGCACCAATGGTGGATTTTATTGCCTCCCAAACAAGTGGCTGCAATACTGTATCAACAATATTTACAGACAGAAGTAATGGTTCAAATGCATGGCAATGGGATTTTGGGGATGGCATATTTTCAACAGAACAAAATCCCTCTCATGTATACACCCAAACAGGGAGCTACAATGTGAGCCTGAAAGCCATCAATGGCGAAGGCTGTGCATTAACCCTTGTGAAGCAGGCTTATATTAATGTAAATATTGCAACAGCAAACTTTGCCTATTCAGTTGCAAACAGGTGCTTACCTACAAGGGTCAACTTTCAAAATAATTCTGACGGCAACGGAAGGCTTGTTTACAAATGGCAATTTGGTACTGGCGATACGTCCTCTCTGCAAAACACTGTTTATACTTATCCTTCCGGCGGAACCTACAGGGCTAAACTTACCGTATCAAACGAGTTTGGGTGTGAGGATACTTTCAGTACCAGCATTACTGTTGCCAATCCTGTTAGCGCCACATTTACAGCTAATACAACTGCAAGTTGTAAAGCGCCTGCTGCCATACAATTTACTAACCAGTCATTAGCCAATAATAATTATACCTGGAGTTTTGGCGATACCACTTTTTCGTCTGCTTCAAGTCCCATGCATATTTTTAATGATACAGGTAGTTTTACTGTAAAGCTGGTGGTAAGAAACAATAACGGCTGTACAGATTCTCTTACCAAAATAAATTATATCAATATAATAAAACCCTTTGTAGCGTTTGATAATTTACCCGATAGCGGCTGTACAGGATTTAATAAACATATCAGTGTGTCCTCTGCAGGAACTGATAGCATAACAAATTACTTGTGGAATTTTGGTGATGGCGGAACATCCACTATTTCAGATCCATCGCATATTTTTTCTGGTGAAAGATATTTTACAATCAGTTTGATAACTACCGGCGCATCCGGCTGCAGGGATACTGCTGTATTGGAAAATGCAGTAAGAACCGGGTTTAAGCCTGTAGCTGATTTTTCATCTGATGTGCAGATCGCCTGTTCACAAACCCAGATAAACTTTATAGACCAAACGCAGGGTAGTGTTACCCAATGGCAATGGAATTTTGGTGATAACGCACAGGAATTTCAACAAAACCCACAACACCGTTTTTCGGATACGGGTTATCTTGCTGCGGAATTAATTACACTAAATGGCGGCTGCGCAGATACAGCTACTAAGCTCCGTTATGTTTATATCAAGCCTTCTGTTTCTAAATTTAAACTTGATTTTAATTGTCAAAATCCTTCACAGTTTTTGTTTACCAATTTAGCAATAGGTGCAGATAGCTGGTTATGGAATTTTGGTGATAGCACAACTTCTACAGAGCTTAACCCGGTGCATGTTTACAGCGATACAGGCACATATACTGTTTCGCTTATTACTCATAATACAGCCACCGGCTGTGATGGGTATAAAGCAAAGGGGGTTATTACAACTAAAGCAGTACCAGTTTTTTTTGCTTCTGATTCTGTGATATGTAAAGAAGGCGAAGTGACTTTTACTTCAACGCTTGCTAGCAGTGATGTTAGCCGTTTCTTCTGGTATTTTGGCGATGGGAGTTTTGAAAGCACACTTGAAAACAGGGTGACTCATCAGTATGAGCAGCCGGGAATGTATAGCATCAAACTTGTTACCCTTAACCTTGCTAATTGCCGTGATTCTATAATCAAAACAAATTATATTTCTGTAAAAGAGGTAAAAGCAAATTTTGGGATACCTGTGCCTGTGGTATGTTCTGGTACACAAGTACAATTTACCGACAGTTCCCAGGTAAACCCTGGCAGCAGTATTCAAAGCTGGCAATGGAATTATGGCGATGGCCACACAGACACTCTTACAGCACCGCCTTTCATTCATTCTTACGCTGCAAGAGGTAGCTATGCAGTAGGTGTTAAAGTAACAGACAACAACGGTTGCAGTGATACCTATACTTCCGGTGTGCCATTGACAGTAAAAAAAATATATCCACAATTTTGGATAAATGATACAATTAAATGCACCAATAGTAACGTATCATTTATTTGCCCGTTTGCAGAAGCAGGCATTGCATATCATTGGGATTTTGGCGATAGCACTAATGCGGCAGTACAATCCCCAAGGCATCAATATGCCAGGGAAGGCATTTATACAATTAAGCTCCGTGTTTCGGCGCAACAGGGATGTGTAGATTCATTCGAGTTAGTAAACAAACTGAAAATAGTAGATCCTGTTGCAAAGTTTAGTATAAGCGACTCATTCAGGAACTGCCCACCACTGATTGTACAGTTTACAAATGAATCCATCAATGCAGTTGATGAAGTGTGGGATTTTGGCGACGGCACCAGCATTAATGCACACAATCCTTCTCATTTTTATTCTTACCCTGGTGTATATACAGCTTCGCTTACTGTAAAGGGTGCAGGCGGTTGTACCAATACAACGTATAGAAAAATTATTGTGCAGGGCCCCAAAGGTTCATTTAGGTATGGCCCATTGAACTTTTGCCAGGCACCTGCAGGCGTAACGTTTACTGCACTTACAACCGATGCTTCATCTTTTGTTTGGGACTTTAATGATGGCGCCACAGTTAGTAATAATGATTCTGTTATTACACATTTGTACAATGATGCAGGGCAGTTTGTACCAAAACTGATGCTTGTTGATAATGAAGGCTGCAGGGTACCGGTACAAGGTATCGATACCATAAAGTTTGCAAACGTTACTGCACAATTTCAATTACCTGATACAAGCGTTTGCAGCGATAAAAATATTTTATTTACCAATACATCATCTTCAGCAGACAGTATAATTAATTATCGCTGGAACTTTGGTGATGGTACTATTACCGACAATATTATTAACGCCTTACACAATTATCCTTCAGAAGGCATTTATTATCCTACCTTAACGGTGAGAACGATAAGTGGTTGTGCAGATACATTTACTACTGCAGTGCCGGTAAGAGTTGCTCTTTCTCCAGATGTATTGATCAATGCTTCATCAACCAGTGGATGTATGCCTTTTGCAGTTTCATTTAATGGAGTGATGAATAGTGTGGTAGTGCCCGTAACACACTGGCAATGGGATTTTTCTAATGGCAATGTTTCCACTGCTCAAAACCCTGCTGCACAAACGTATGCAATAGCAAACAGCTATGCAGTACAACTAACAGCAACAGGCAGCAACGGTTGCAAAAGAATTATTACAAAAAATATCATGGTAAATCCTTTGCCGGCTATACAGGTTACCGGCAACAGGGATATTTGCAGGGGCAACAGTACTACGCTTACAGCAAATGGTGCAGGTTCTTTACAATGGTTTTCGGCAGATGTCACCATGAGTTGTTCAAACTGCACTTCAACAATTCTTTCGCCGCAGGCCACAACAGATTATATCATTAAAGGCACAAATGATTTTGGGTGTATTGCTGCTGATACAATAACAGTAAAAGTGGCGCAACCATTCAGTATTAATTATAACAGCACTGCAAAAGTGTGTGCAGGTTTACCAACTACTTTGCAGGTAAGCGGCGCCGAAGTATATGAATGGTACCCCTCAACTGGCTTAAGCAATGCGGCTTCATCATCTCCATTGGCACAACCTGCTGCCACAACCACTTATAAAGTGATTGCTAAAAACGCAAATGGTTGTTTTAGCGACAGCGGCTTTATCACCGTGAATGTAAATGCAGTGCCAACAGTAGATGCCGGAGAAGATAAAATAATCAATGCAGGTACATCCACAGAACTTATCCCGGTTGTATCGCAGGATGTATCACAAGTAATATGGTCGCCAACAGGCGATATATTCAGGAATGCCGACAATGCCATTACAGTAAAACCAACTATAACTACTGAGTATATTGCTACAGCAAAAAATGCGGCAGGATGTATGGCCACAGATAAAATAAAAGTTACAGTAAACAACCAGGATCCAACTGCCGGCATATTTGTTCCCAATACATTTTCGCCAAATGGCGATGGCGCCAATGATATTTTTTACCCGAGGGCAGCAGGCAGTGTTAAAATAAACCGCTTAAGAATTCTGAACAGGGAAGGAGTGATCGTATTTGAAAAAGCAAATTTCTATACCAATGATATCGCAGCAGGATGGGATGGCACATTGAGGGGCAGCAAATTGGCAATTGATGTGTATGTGTATGGAATTGAAATTACCGGCACTGATGGTAAACCAAAAGTAATATCAGGCAATGTTTCATTGATACGATAACCTGGTTGCAACAGATAAAATATTTTGCTGGTAAAAATTAAATGTTATCTTACGACTGTAACATTGTTTAATAACAAAAAAACGGTTACACAAAAAAGCTTATTACCCCTGAGATCTATCCAATACTTAAGAAGAACATCATGGCAAAAACCATGAAAATCTATGAAAGACCTCCCATCCGGAGGTTTTTTTATTGCTTGTCACTTTCTTCTTTTTCTTCTACAATTAATTTTTTTGTATACACATTCAGGCGCACCTCCCAGGTTGTGTAATTGCTGGTTATTTCCACTTCTACCACAAGATCCTTATAGGCTTTATTGGTTGTTTTTAAACGGAGTGTACTCACGGCAAAGCCGATATTTTCGTCCACCGTTTCCATTTTTCCATCAAATCCGGCAGCTGTGGTGGCAACGCCTCTTACAGCAGTTTTCTTTACCTGGCCAAAAATTTTCTTATATAATTTCAGTGCCTCTTCAAAACTTTCGCCATCATATAATCCAGCCTGCCAGTTTGCAGATTTATCTTCAACAGAGCGATACCGCATTATTTTGCAACCCAAAGCCGCAGGCATACATACTTTAGATTTGTATGAGTCAGCATCCACATCTGCGGGCATTTTTGCACCTTGTATATGTATGAAATTGCTTGTAAAATCCTGCACCACTTTATTTAACGCTTCAGAAAAAGCAGCGTCTGCAGAAACGGGTTTTGGTTGCTGGGCAAAAGCAAAAAGACCAATAGTTATAAGGCATAAAAGGGCTACTATTTTTTTCATCGACTGAATTTTGCTGCAATAATAATTCAACCATTTGGTTTGGAGATATTTTTAAAAAGAAATAATCAATACTTTTAGCGAAATAAATTAACAATGAAAATTGTATTTACATTTATAGTATGCCTGTTTGTTGTAGCATCAATGCAGGCGCAGCCATCAAAAAAAGGCTTTTTTAGTTTATCATCTTCTCAAATGAAAGATGCAAAGGAGTACGGTAAAGTAATTGTAACTGCCGGTTCCAATACAATAGTAATTGGAACCGTGATCGCCTATGGAGAGAATGTGAAAGGGCTTACAGTCCGCATTAATAACGGTTTTGCTTTCAAGCTGGCACCAGCCCAAAGCGGCACTATACTAAACTATGTTGGATCTTCACTCAATATTGTTTTGCAGCCATTTGAAAAAGCTACAATAGAATTTATTGATGTTGATAAAAAGACCGGTACAAAACAATTGCATGTATCTGGCGAAGTAGTTGAGTAACGATGGGAATGAAAGCAGCATCTGTAAACGAACTAAAAGAGGAATTAAAAGAGCTTCCCGCCAACCGGCTGGTGGAGATATGCCTGCGCCTTGCCAAGTACAAAAAGGAAAACAAAGAACTGCTGAATTATTTATTGCTGGAGTCTGGTGATGAACAGGCATATATAAATGCAGTGAAAAATGAAATAACAACAGAATTTGAAACAGTCAACAGCAGCAATCTTTACTTCGCCAAGAAAACTATCCGTAAAATATTAAGGATAACAAATAAGCACAGCAGGTATATCGGCACCAAACAGGCCGAAGCAGAATTGCTTATTTATTTCTGTACCGTTCTAAGGGATTCTGGAATTTCATTTGAAAAAAGTACAGCGTTAAATAATTTATACCAGGCCCAAATAAAAAAGGCATCAAAAGCTATTGATACCATGCATGAAGACCTGCAATACGATTATAAAAAAGAACTGGATAAACTCATTTAGTTTATTAATTTGCCAAACAAATAATTTGATCATGGAATTGAAAACTCAATTTGAAGAAGCCGTAGCAGGAAGCAAGACCTTATCTCAAAAACCAGATAATTCCACCTTGCTTTCATTGTATTCATTATATAAACAGGCTACAGAAGGAGATGTAACCGGTGATGGCCCATCCAATATGTTTGACTTTGTAGCCAAAGCAAAACACAATGCCTGGGAAAGCCAGAAGGGTAAGTCAAAGGAAGCAGCCATGCAGGAGTATATCGACCTGTTTACAAAGTTGAAAGGCTAAAATGTTTGTTATTAATCAACAGCCGTTTGGTTATCTTGCAGCACAAATGATTTTAAGGTAATGCCTGTAAACAAAAACGCTGCGGTAGGATTTATTTTCATCACACTTCTTATTGACATTATTGGCTTTGGGATTATCATTCCCGTAATGCCAACACTTATCTCGGAACTTAAACATGTTGGCATAAACGAATCGGCAAAGTATGGCAGCCTGCTCATTTTTGCATTTGCCTTTATGCAGTTTTTATTAGCGCCGTTAATTGGCGCTCTCAGCGATAAATATGGCAGAAGGCCCGTATTGCTTTTTTCATTGTTTTGTTTTGGTATCGATTATATTTTTATGGCACTGGCACCCACGTTTGAGTGGCTGGTGGTGGGAAGAATTATTGCAGGCATTGCCGGTGCAAGCGTTACTACCGGCTTTGCATACATCGCCGACATAAGCGTGGCAGAAAACAGGGCAAAGAATTTTGGAATGGTGGGTGCAGCTTTTGGCCTTGGATTTATTATTGGCCCCTTGCTTGGAGGTTTGCTTGGTAAACTTGGTCCACGAATTCCTTTTTATGCTGCTGCCATACTGGCCTTGCTCAATTGGCTGTATGGTTATTTTGTTTTGCCTGAATCTTTATCAAAAGAAAACCGCCGTGAATTTGAATGGAAAAGGGCTAATCCATTGGGAGCTTTGCAAAACCTCAGAAAGTATCCTGCATTAGGATGGCTTATTATCTCAGTGGTGCTTGTTTATATCGCCTCTCATGCGGTGCAGAGCAACTGGGGTTATTTTGTAATGTTCCGTTTTAACTGGGACGAAACAATGGTAGGTATTTCCCTTGCGGTGGTAGGCGTGCTGGTGGCAATTGTACAGGGAGTGTTACCCAGATACCTGGGCAAAAAATTAGGCAATGAAAAAAGCATCTATACCGGGCTGTTACTATACACTATCGGCATGTTCCTGTTTGGTATTGCCACACAAGGCTGGTTAATGTTTGTATTCTTAGTGCCTTATTGTTTTGGTGGCATTGCACAGCCGGCATTGCAGGCAGTAATGGCCGGGCAGGTGCCAGCCAATGCACAAGGCGAATTACAGGGAGCCCTGGCAAGTTTGCAAAGCGCATCAGCGATCATTGGCCCTTTGCTGATGAATAATTTATTCTTTTTTGTAACGAAAGGAAAATCTCCTGAACATTTTTGGACGGGAGCGCCGTTCTTGCTGGGAAGTGTATTTTTGCTTGGTGCGTTTATTATTGCATACAGAACTTTGCATATTAAGAAAAGATTAGCGTAGATTTTTGTGACCAGCACTTGTTTATTGTGGCGGCATCGTTGTGTCACTCATGCTGACGTTTTAGTCAGCATCCCGACTGAAACGTCGGGACTTGTACGACATATCTTTATTCAGTAAATTGAAAACTCAATAATAATTTTTAATGATGAGCAAAACCATCAACGATTATAAAAATATCTTTTTCATTGGGGTAGCCGGCACCGGCATGAGTGCAATCGTACAATACCTGGCAGGAATATATAAGAATGTAAGCGGCAGCGACCGGTATTTTCTTCCCGGCATTTATAATGAAACAAAGGAAAAATTAGAAGCTGAAGGCATCAAATGTTTTTTACAGGATGGGGAAGGTATTACAGAAAAAACAGACCTGGTGGTGGTTTCCACTGCTGTGGAAGATACTGTACTGGAAGTGCAAAAGGCGAAGCAACTGAATATACCGATATTAAAAAGGAGTGAGGTGCTGGCGCTGATTGCTGATAGTAAACTGACCATTGCAGTGGGAGGCACTTCTGGCAAAAGCACTACCAGCGGAATGTTGTTCGCTATTTTAGAACATGCAGGCCTGCAGCCAAGTATTATCAGTGGAGCAGGTTTGGTAAGCATTATCAAAGAAGGAAAGATCGGTAATGCAAAAGTGGGAGCAGGAGAGTGGCTGGTAATAGAAGCAGATGAAAGTGATGGTTCGATCGTTCAATATCATCCTGAAGTTGGTTTGTTGTTGAATATTGATAAAGACCACCAGGAGATCGATGAACTGATGAATATATTCTCCCTCTTCAAGAGCAACACCACAAAATTGTTTCTTGTAAATCAATCCAATCATTTGTCAAAACAATTATCAGTAAATGAGGACAATGATTTTTCTACAGATGAGCATTCGGAAGCCGGCTATAAAGCCGGCGCATTCAAACAGGATGGCCTTTCTATTTCATTCTTTATCGGGCATACCCCATTTGTGTTGAACACCGTTGGAAAGCACAATATGGAAAATGCGTTGGCAGCCACCGCTGTTGCCAATCAACTAGGAGTTGGATTAGATGTTTGTGCAGCTGCTTTAAAAAATTACGAAGGCATTTACCGCCGCCACCAGGTATTAGGTAATAAAAACGGGGTATGGGTGATTGACGACTATGCACACAACCCCGCAAAATGTGCGGCTTCTATTGCAGCCTGTCAATACATTGCACCAAAAGTGGTGGCATGGTTTCAGCCGCATGGCTACGGCCCTACAAGATTTTTAAGAAATGATTTTGTAAAAGAAATTGCGGCTGTGCTAAGGCCGGAAGATGAAATATGGATGAGTGAAATTTTTTATGCAGGTGGAACTGCGGTAAAAGATATTTCAGCTAATGACTTGATCACAGATATTAAAGCGCTTGATAAAAATGCTTTTTTTGTTGAGGACAGGAATAAATTTTTGGAAATAGTCCGTCCGCATCTTACTGAAAATTGTGTTTTACTTTTAATGGGTGCAAGAGATCCGAGTTTAGAAACATTTGGTAAACAAATTTGGGATCAGTTATGACAATATTGATCATCAACATACAGAAAT
>JAZKGV010000212.1:0-17807 GCA_040385725.1 Bacteroidota bacterium
AGTATGGTGGTGAAGCAGCCGCCACCGAGTTTTTTTGCGCCATACCCGGCGATCAATGTTTTGAAGAAACTATTCATTATAAAAGATTTTGGTACAATATGAATAAATCGTGCCAGCCGGTAATTATAGCGGTAATCGTCTACTACAAGTAAAGTAGAAGCAAAATTGTAGAATCATTTACTCAACTTCTCACAATTTTTCATCAACAGCCAATAAAAAACATATTATATTAGTGAACCCTTAATTGTTTCTCCGCCATGGTTGGCACAAGAACCAAGGCGGAGTACAAGTAAATAAAGAAATTATGATTAGATATTTTACACATTTCATACTGGCTTTCATGATGCTAATGTTGTCAGTAACCTTGTATGCCCAGAAAGATGTAGCACAGTTTCTTGGTATTCCTATTGATGGATATAAGCCAGAAATGATAAGAAAATTGAAAGATAAAGGGTTTACCAATAGTGATGTCAAAAAAGATGTCTTAGTAGGAGAATTTAATGGGACAAATGTGAATGTACATATTGTAACAAACAACAATAAGGTATGTCGGATTATGGTTGCCGACGCCAATAATATTAGTGAGGGAGATATTAAAATAAGATTCAACAAGCTCTGTCAACAGTTCCAGAATAATAAAAACTATATTCCTCTACCAGACTCTACCATATCAAAATACATTATTTCAGAAGACGATGATATTTCTTATGAGTTATCAGTTAATAATAAGCGATACGAAGCAATTTTTTATCAAAAGACAGCAGATTATGACTCTTTAACTCTCGAAATGAGTAGCCTTTTTAAAAAAGACACTTTTACTGACGCTGATAAGGAGCGTCTGAGCGTAATAATGGCAAAAATGATTAGCCTTGATAATTTTAATAAGGTAGTTTGGTTTATGATTAGCGAATTTCATGGAAAATACTATATCACAATGTACTATGATAATGAATATAACAGAGCAAAGGGAGAAGATCTATGAACAATTATAATAAAATAAGAAGATAGAAAGTGAAAGTAATATAATTTGCTCAGCCTGCGTTTGTGGTACATGAATGCTTTGGTGAAATTTTTCGTTTAATGTACCACAAACCAAGGCGGAGATTTTTATTGAAAAAGTGTAGTTAGACTTTATTCAAATCAACAACCTCTGTTTTTGCATATAGATTTGTAATAAATTTTGATGATACCCTGAATTGACTTCTAGGTTTTAATTTTGCTTTAGTAGATATATTATCAATATGAATGCCCGGATCGTAGAATATTGTTCCATTAGCAATGTTGTTTATAAAAAAGGAAAAGTCGGTTCCCTCTCCCAAAATAATATTGTTGGAATATTTATATTGTCTGTTAGGGACCAAATTTAAGAGAGAAGGAATATATGCAGCTTTTGCATGTTTTTTATTCCAATGCGTTAACATTTTTCCAAAAGACCACGAAGCTGCGATTTTATCATCCTTGTCCAGAAGATAAATCCCACCATTTGCATCAATTATTTTATTTTTTGAGAAGTCAAGTCCTATGATTTTTAACGTTAAACCTGACTTCTTTTGAAGGATATCATGTTTATGATATCCAGTAAAATCCATTCTTTCTGAATTTGATTTAGACATATATCCATAACTTTTTACAAAATCAATACCTCCCTTTTCTCTGTAAAATCCTCCGTCCGGTTCCGGAGTCATTAATGTAATTCTTGAACTATTAATCAAGTGAAATTTGGCAACTCCAAACTGCTTAATTTCCCAACCCAGATAATCAGGCTCAGATTTTCCATTTTGTATAACACCTAATTCGGCTTCTAGGGTGAGGCCTCCACACCTACTTTCATTGCAAGGCGCAACTACATAATTCGGCTTGAGTTGCTTTGAATCAATCCATCCTTTTACATAAATTTCTTTCAGCCGATATAACAATTGTAGTTTAGTATCAAGAATTATTTTCCTGTTTTCAATTGCTAGGTAATATAAAATACCAATCATTGGAACATCCTTCAGACTTAGGAATTGACTTGAAATCTCACTATTAGAATCTGAGGCATAGCCTAATATTTCACCAGACTTAGATACGCCTAAAAATAAAAGCCTCCCTTCAGAAATATGATTTAGTATTTCCGAAGGTGCATTTTTACATCCTTGAATGAAGCCCGAGAATCTTACTTCTGGATATTTTGGATACAAAATAAACTTTGCATTCGGGGCCGGAAACTTCCTGCCTTCATCATCCAGCCATAAAAAATTACAACTTCCATGAAATGTTGGCTTCTTTGCTACTGATTTTAAAACTGGTTTAAATTCTTCAACTGGAAGAACATTTAAGATTTCGGTATCTCCTTTTGCAACATAGATTTGCTGTTTTGAATTATTATTACGCACCAGTTTTTTTATGTAAACTGTCTCACAATTATTGTCAGAAAATAGTTTTAAGAGGTTTTTAAAATTCATTTTATTCTTGTTTCAAGTGTGTCGATTATATTTTCTCCGATAGCTTCAATCAGAGGCACAACTACAGAATTTCCAAATTGTTTATATCCCTGGTTCATTGAAACTGCATCTACAATGAAATGTTCTGGGTAGCCCTGCAGATTTGCAGCTTCCCTGATTGAAAGTCTTCTTGGGTTTTTATTTTTTTGGGGTATTAATATCTCCGAGCCATCCTTATAATATCTGGCACTCATGGTTCTTGTTGTGCCGTTCAAGTCAACTAAACCAAAACCAAAGCCATTGCCTTTAGCTTGATGTTTTTTTGCATAGTCTTGTAAGTACTTCCATAGATGATCAGTAAGGGTGTATTTTTTATCAACCCTTGGTTCTAGAATATCTTTTACTTTTTTAGTTAACTCTGGCAATACGGGGAATTCAAATTTTTCCTTACCATGATATTTAGTTTTGTCAAAACCAACCATAAAAGTTCTTTCTCTGTTTTGAGGAACAAAATGTTTACCGTTTAATACTTTGAAATGAAAAGAGTAGTTTAAATCAAGTAAGGTTTCTTTTATTACTTTGAACGTATTTCCTTTATCATGTGAGACAAGGTTTTTCACGTTTTCAAGAAAAAAAGCTTTAGGTCTGTGTTTCTCTAGAATGTCAGCAATATGGAAAAATAGGTTTCCTTGCTTTTCATCTTCAAATCCATGCTTTCTGCCTAAGCTGTTTTTTTTGCTTACCCCTGCAATAGAAAAAGGTTGGCAAGGAAAGCCTCCACACAAAACATCAAACTTATTAGGTATCCATTTTTTTGTTTCGTCTTTTGTAATATCTCCAAATGGGATTTCGCCAAAATTTGCATAGTAAGTTCTTTGCGCCATCTTATCCCATTCAGAAGAGAAAACGCATTCTCCCTGATTTCTTTGCATTGCTATTCTGAAACCCCCAATACCAGCAAATAAATCGATGAATGTAAATTTTGGATTAGCAGGCTTTGGAAACATCACATTATCATCAAACTTTAAAATCGTTTGAAATGCTTCTTCTGCAACCTGGTTTGTTATTTCTTCGTCAAAGTATCCTTCTAATAAATCGGCAGCAAATTGAATCGCTGGTTTCTTTAGTTTTCGATCCCTAGTCCTTAAGTAATGGCTTATCACCGCCGCCTTATAATTATCAGGACCAAACAAAGAAATCTTCCATATCTTATCAGCAACAACATGGATTTTACTGCTCAACAAACTTGAGCCATGACCGTTAATCATTTTCCTTTCTTTTTACCGTTAAATAAATCCTGATTAAAAAAATCTTTGAAACTCATACCGAGGCCGGAACAAATGATTTTAGTAAGAGTGTCAACAGAAACATTCCTCTTACCATTTTCTACATGGTTCATAAATGTTCTGTCAACTTCTGCTTTAAATGCAACCGCTTCTTGTGTGAGTTCTTTTTCGGTACGGAGTTCTTTAATCCGCAAACCGATTTTGGTCTTAATGTCCATTATGCAATACTATCCTAGGTGACTTAAAGTACATTTGCTTTTAAGTCACCTTGCATAACTTTCTTTAATGTTATGGGAGTCTTTTTAAGAGAGAGTTTAAAGTTTTGGCAACCTTTGCTGGTTTTAAATCACATTCCCACAGCGTTATGATCTTCCATCCATCTTTCTTCAAAGCCTTAGTGGCTTTATCATCATTAGCTATGTTGCCATTTATTTTATTCAGCCACCAGTCAGTACGTGTTTGTGGCACTTTGTAGTATTTACAGTTTTCGTGTCCATGCCAGAAACAACCATGAACAAATATTACAGTGCGGTATTTGGGTAAAACAATATCTGGTTTACCGGGCAGTTTTTTATCATGTAATCTGTATCGATAGCCATTAGCAAATAAAAATTTACGAACCAGCATTTCAGGTTTTGTATCCCTGCCTTTTATGCGGCTCATATTATAGCTGCGTTGTTCTTTATTGTGTACATCTGCCATAACTCTTTATATTGCTGGTAAAGTTATGTGGCATAACTGTGTTCCTCCACTTCATTAACCATTGGCTTTAAAAACCAGCCTGCATACTTTCATCCCGGCAATTAATACCCCACTTATTTCTCCCTTTTCTGCTTTAACAGGCTTACCTTTATATAAGTACAAGAATATATTTAATGATCTCCGATAATATGATACCCATGAAACAGGCCCGGAAAGAAGTAATGCATTTCCTGGCAAAAGATATGGACAATATTGTTGGTACGTACCTGAAAAATATTGAAGACAACTGGCAGCCATCCGACCTGCTGCCGGTAAGCAGCAGCGAAACTTTTACAGCCGATATTAAAGCATTGCAGCAGGAGTGCAGGGATCTGCCTTATGACTATATGGTAGTGTTGATCGGCGACATTATTACCGAGGAAGCATTACCATCTTATGAAAGCTGGCTGATGGATATGGAAGGAGTGGAAAAAACTGAACCGGGGGGATGGAGTAAATGGATGCGTTTGTGGACAGCAGAAGAAAACCGCCATGGCGACCTGTTGAATAAATATATTTATCTATCCGGCCGGGTAAACATGCGGCAGATGGAAATAAGCACCCAATATTTAATAGCAGATGGTTTTGATACCGGCGCCGCAAGGGATCCTTACCAGAACTTTGTGTACACTTCGTTCCAGGAACTGGCCACCAATATTTCTCACCGCAGAACAGCTACACTGGCAAAGCAATATGGCAACGGCCAGTTGTCAAAGATATGTGGTGTGATAGCTGCCGATGAACTGCGGCATGCGAGGGCGTATAAAAGTTTTGTCAGCAGCATTTTTGAAATTGATGCCAGCGAAATGATGATTGCGTTTGCAGCCATGATGCGTAAAAGAATTATAATGCCTGCACAGTTCCTCCGCCAGCAGGGAGAAAAAGTTGGCGCAGCGTTTACTCATTTTAGTGATGCAGCCCAGCGGCTGAATGTGTACACTTCTACAGATTATACAGATATAACAGAGAGCCTGGTAAAGGAATGGAATATTGCCTCCATAACCGGCCTTACTGAATCTGCGGAAAAAGCAAGAGACTATTTGATGGGGCTGTCGGCAAGGTTCAGGAAAATATCTGACCGTGGCGGTTTTAAAGCACCGCTTGCGTATGAGTTTAACTGGATAACAAGATAGTTCATGAATCTTTTTCAGAAGTAGATCGTGTGGTTTTGTAAAACGCTTATTTCCCATCTACACTCCATTTTTCTTTCGTCCTTGCCTGCAGGAATTGGCGTACCTACCCGGCCGGCTCACAGTTAGCTTCCGGCCCTGTATCCATAATTTTTCCTTCCATTTACTATGAACTCCCTTTTATAAACCATATTTTACTTCTCCATTAATTTCCCGCCACTACAAAAACTTCCTGCCCTCTTTATTCATCATTAAAAAATTTTCATTGTATGAAACAGGTAAAAATTGTATTCACTGCTTTGCTTTGCTGCTGCTTTATTAACTACAGCCAGGCACAGGAAAAAAAGGCTGCTCCTTACACCGCCACTTACACCAGCAGCTTTGCTATGGGTAAAGCCGCACAGGCAGACATTGTACTTAACATGTGGAAAGACTGGGATGACAATGCATTTGACCGGCATGATTATTTTGCCGATACTATAAAGCTCATTATGGCCGACAGTATCGTGATAAAAGGCAAGGCTGCCGTAATTGAAGCTGGAAAAAAATACAGGGGCGCCATGTCTTCTGCCAAAAGCGTGGTGCATGCATTTATTCCCTTATACAGCACCGATAAAAAAGAATATATGGTTTGCATCTGGGGCACTGAAACAGATACTTATGCTGACGGCAGGATGGAAACAAAAGACCTGCATGAGGTATGGTGGTTCAACAGCGCCGGCAAAATAAGCAGCATGCGGCAATGGACTGCCAGGTTTGCTGAATAGAAAAGTATTTATAAACTCCTGTTACCCGGGAATACAGCACCATTGTATTTCCGGGTTTTTATTATCACCCCATTTCGCTACTTGTATTTATCAATTAATCATTTTATCTTTTCACTCTCTTCGCTCCCCTTGTTAACTGCAGCTTTTATTCATCATTCATAACCAAAAAAATTTTTCTCATGAGAAAATTGCTTTTCATTTCCTGCGTAGCATTACTGGCAGCCTGTAACAATGCCGGCACTACAGAAACAAAAACAGATTCAACTGCCACCGCAGAGGTAAAGGCTGAAAAGAAAGCCCTTCCTGAAATGCCGTACACACTGGCAAAGCCATGGAGCAACTGGCAGCCCGGCGATCTGCAGCATGCCGTTACTGTAATGAATTCACTCAAGGCCTGGGAAAATGGTGATATACCAAAATCGATGGAAGCCTTTGGCGACAGCATCGAAATAAATTTCGACAACTGGGTGGGCAAATTCAGCAAAGACAGTCTTGCCAAACAGTTTGCCGCTTACAGGGGCACCCTTGCCAGCGTTACTATAAAAATGGAAGACTGGGAATCGGTGATCGCTGAAGACAAATCAAGGGAGTTTGTAACCCTTTGGTACAAACAAATAACAACAGATAAAAAAGGAAAGACAGATTCCATAGGCTGTGTAAACGATGCCCGGGTAGTGAATGGAAAAGTAGTGGAACTGAGTGAGACAATAAGGCATTTTCCTGCTAAGAAATAATGTTCTTTTAATTTATTGATATGAGCCTCCGAAACCAGTTCGGGGGCTTTTTTTTCTTTGCCACAGATTACACAGATCAACACAGATAAAAGCAAAGCCACGAATTGCACTAATTGACACGAATGCTTCTTCACTTTCTAATTCCTTATTCCTAAACTATCTTGCAGCAAAATTGAACACCGCCATGCATTACAATGATATCATCGGCACCATTGGCGTAGGGCTGATATTAATAGCTTACTGCTGTAATACTTTTGGAATGATAACTAAAGATGGGCGCCTGTTCTTCGCCATGAATATTTTCGGCGCTGCATTAGCCTGTTATGCTTCGTTGCTTATTAATTACTGGCCTTTTGTAATTTTAGAAGGCACCTGGACATTGGTATCTGTTTTTGCCTTTATCAAAACCTTTAATAAAACAATATGATGCAGGACTTCAGTTTTGTTCACAAATACTTTATGGCAGAAAAACAGGCAGGGCTGTTATTTTTGATTATCGGCAGTGTGGCAGTGCTGTTGTCTGTTGTATTTTTCTTTTTTATAAAAAGTAATCCTTCATTTTATAAAGGCATGGCGGTTCCATTAATTGTAATTGGCTTGCTGCAGTTGGTGGTTGGTGTTGCTGTTTTTAACCGCAGTGATAAGCAGCGGATGGATGTGTCGTATAAAATAGGAATGGATCCCGGCTTTGTAAAAAACACTGAACAGCCAAGGATGGAAAAAGTGCAACAGAACTTTACTATTTATAAATATGCAGAAATTGCTTTATTGATCGCAGGAATTGTATTGATCATTTTGTACAGGGCAAATGCTGATAAAAGTTTTTGGTATGGGCTGGGGATTGCACTGGCCATACAAAGTATCATTTGCTTAAGTGCAGATATAGTGGCGGCCAAAAGAGGAGAGATGTATTTGAACAAACTGAAAGAGATTGGGAACCACAAATAATTTTTTTGCCACAGATTACACAGATCAACACAGATATGTTTGCCACGAATTACACGAATGAACACGAATTTTTTTGCCACAGATTGCACAGATTAACACAGATATGTTTGCCACGAACCTGCCTGCCGGTAGGCAGGTTCGTGGCTTTGTTTTTTTTTCTGTGTTAATCTGTGCAATCTGTGGCTAACTACAGTGGGCACTTTTCGTGGTAGTTAATTAATTCGATGGCAGTCTTTTCAAATTCGTAGCCGCTGTATTTGGTTACTATCTCATCCAACACCGCATCTATTTCTTCCACCGTCATTAAGGTTACCAATATGTTGCGGTATTCTTTTATGCCCGGCAATCCTTTTAAGTAGTTGGCATAGTGGCGGCGCATTTCAAAGATGCCCACCTTCGGGCCCTTCCATTCAAATGAACGGTGCAAATGTTTTTTACAAACTTCCACCCTGTCTTCAATAGTAGGTGCAGGCAGGTGAGTACCCGTTTGCATAAAATGTTTTATCTCGTTGAATATCCAGGGATAACCAATGGCGGCACGGCCGATCATGATACCATCAATGCCATAACGGTTTTTGTACTCCACAGCTTTTTCAGGGCTGTCAATATCGCCATTACCAAAAATGGGCATTTGTATCCGTGGATTATTTTTTACTTTTCCTATCAGTGTCCAGTCTGCCTCACCCTTGTACATCTGTGTACGGGTGCGGCCATGTATGGCGAGGGCTTTAATGCCCACATCCTGCAGGCGTTCGGCAACTTCTTCAATGTTCTTTGTATTGTCATCCCAGCCCAATCTTGTTTTTACCGTAACAGGCAGCTTGGTACTCTTTACCACGGCGCTGGTTAGCCGAACCATTAAATCCAGATCTTTCAACACGCCTGCGCCGGCACCTTTCATCGCTACTTTTTTTACCGGGCAGCCAAAGTTGATATCTAATAGATCGGGATTGGTAACATCCACAATTTGTGCAGCCAGTGCAAGGCTTTCTTCATCACCGCCGAATATCTGTACGCCGACAGGTTTTTCGTAATCAAACACATCCAGCTTCTGCCGGCTCTTGATAGCATCCCTTATCAATCCTTCGGAGGAGATGAATTCGGTGTACATCAGGTCTGCGCCTTTGTCTTTGCAAACGGCACGGAAAGGAGGGTCACTCACGTCTTCCATGGGCGCCAGTAATAATGGAAACTCCGGTAGTTGTATATTGCCGATCGAGGGCATGATAATAATTGAAAATTAAAAATTAATAATTGATAATGAAGGGTCCTATGTTTTAAGGCTCAACAACAATGTAACAATTTGACAATGTAGCCATCATCTTATCAAACATTTGACCCACTAAACCAATAAGGCTGTAAATTTACGCCTTTATACGCAACTGATATGGCGCACTACGCTACAAACCGTTTTACTTACTGGGGCCAACTGGGAATTTTGATTGCTTTTATAGGAGCAGGTATTATTGTCGGAGGCATTGGAAGTATGATACCATTGCTGGGCACTATTGAGTTATTTAAAAGCGGTACCAGCTTCGATAAGCAGTTAGAAAATCTTTTAAAACCTGAAAATGCGTCTATATTAAGATGGTCGCAGACAATAGGCACGGTATTTATTTTTTTAATACCTACCTTTTTATATGCAAGAATTTGCCATGTAAAGGCTGGCCTGCACCTTGGGTTTAAAAAAACAATTAACTGGAAGCAGGCCATCCTTGCAATACTCATTATGCTTGCCTGCCTGCCTGCGGTGGATGCACTGCAACAGTTTACTGAAATGCTGCCCTGGAGCAAAGCCACACTGGCAAAGTTTGATAAGGCAGAAGCAGATTATTTCAAACAGGTGGCAGTGATAGCAAGAATGAATGATTTTTGGGATTACCTGATCTCCGTTGCTGTAATTGCATTGTTACCAGCCATGGTGGAGGAAATGTTTTTCAGGGGAGGAATGCAGAATTTGTTCAGCCGCTGGTTTAAGAAGCCTGTACTGGCGATAATTATTACATCCATTATTTTTAGTGCAATACATGGTTCATATCTTGGTTTCTTAAGCCGCTTTGCATTGGGGTTTGTGTTGGGATGGATGTATTACCGCACAGGTAATATCTGGTTAAACATCATTGCACACTTCTTTAATAATGCAGTAGCCATTTCGCTATTGTATTTTACCACAAAGCCGGGAGAAAAACTGGATCCTTCAAAGATGGATAGTCATTCTCCTTTATGGCTGGGAGCTTTATCTATTGCTGCATTGATCGGTTTGCTTATTGCATTTGATAAAGCAGGAAAAAAAGATATTGACCGTCCCGGCGAAGAAGTATTGATACCCGGCTACAGCAACAATCCTTTTACTAATGATATTGCTTTTCAGCAAAGCAGCAACCAGCAATAAATTTTTTTCATGGCGCTTAATAAAGAAGTATTTAAAACCCGTTCGTTAACCGCAGTGGTGTTTGTGATCGTGATGCTGCTGGGGCTGTTCTGGAACAGATGGAGTTTTGTTGTATTGTTTAGTATTGTACATTTTGGGGCTTGGTATGAATTTTTAAAATTAACGGAGAAGATTAATAATGATAAAATAGACGTAGTGATAAAATGGTTGTTTGCCATTTGTGGTTTTACATTGATGTTAATAATTGGTTTACCACATTATTCTGTTGATATTGGAAAGACTTTTTTTTCATACAAGATAAGTTTCAAAGTATTATTCTGGCTGCTTCAATTATTGTGTCTTGTTTTATTCAGTATTCAAAACAAACAAGTTTCTATTAAAACAAAGCTGATGTGTTTTTCAGGCTTTGTTTATTTATCATTATCGCTTGGTTTATTGTTAAGGCTTAGACACAGCCCTCTGATTTTACACATGGATAGTAGTTTGTCAGATATAGGGCTTGTTATCTCATGCTGCATCATCTTCTCCATTTGGATAAACGATACAATGGCCTATGTTGTTGGTTCATTAATTGGTAAAACACCGTTCTCAAAAATATCTCCTAAAAAAACCTGGGAAGGAACAGCAGGTGGCGCCATACTGTGTGTAATAGTGATAGGCATTCTTGGGAATTTTATTCCTGCCGCTAAAGAAGTTATGATATGGTATAATTCACACACTTTATGGTTCATAATCGCAGCTATCTGCGCCATATTCGGAACCGCCGGCGACCTGCTTGAAAGCAAAATAAAACGCATGGCAGATGTAAAAGACAGTGGTAGTTTTATGCCCGGGCATGGTGGTTTTTTAGACAGGTTTGATTCTCTTTTGGTTGCCACGCCTTTTGTGTGGTTGTATGTGCAGTTTTTCGTATAAACCGGAACCTTACATTTTCAAATTTTCAAATCAGTACATCTTCAAATTATCCCCTACATTTGCCGTCTAAAATTGCTGCATGACGGTTCACAGGGAAGGATACGCATCTATTGCTATCGGCACTATTATTTTTGTTGCACTAAACGTAATAAGCTTTTATTTTATAAGCCCTTGGGTGCCTTTTTTAGGCTGGGTTATTTTTTTTGTTACCCTGTTTTTGTTGTTGTTCCTCATTTCTTTTTTCAGGATACCAGACCGTAAGCTTACCATTAATGAAGGGCAGATCATTGCCCCGGCTGATGGTAAAGTAGTGGTGATAGAAGAAGCGGTGGATGATGAATACTTTAAAACAAAGCGCCTGCAGGTATCGATCTTTATGAGCCCTGCCAATGTGCATGTAAACCGTTGCCCTGTCAGCGGACAGGTGGTGTACAACCAATATCACAAAGGAAAATATTTAGTGGCATGGCATCCCAAATCATCTACAGAAAATGAAAGGCATAGCGTGGTGATAAGAAAAGGCAATATTGAAATATTAGTAAAACAAATTGCCGGCGCTTTGGCAAAACGTATAGTAAATTATTTAGAAGTAGGAGAGGAAGTTGAACAAACAGAGGAAATGGGTTTTATCAAGTTTGGTAGCCGTGTTGACCTGTTGTTGCCAGTTGGTACCAAGGTAAATGTGGAATTGAACCAGGCGGTACAGGGCGGTGTGACAGTAATTGCTACTTTATGATAACTATCAGCCTCCGTTCGTGTAATTTTAACAAGCATGCGTTGGCTGTAAACAATGAAGCGCTTACTTTTACGTTGATTAATCATAACAAATAAAATATACGTATGAAAAAGTTTTTAGTATTAGCGATTGCTGGTTTGATGGTTACGGGTGTAACATTTGCAGACGGCGGAAAAGGTAAGAAATGTAAGAAAAGCTCTTCCTGCTGCAAGAAAAGCGGTAAAAAATGCTGCAAGAAAGACAAGGAGAAAGAAGAAACAACCACTACAAAATTGTGATCAGTATTTGAAGGTATTTACATCCCCCGCTTGCCGGGGGATTTTTTATTGCACTATGAAAAACGAACAGCCCGGGCTAATTCAAGTCCGGGCTGTTGTCTTTGTATGAATGATACGGATTAAAACTAATTCCTCTTCCTGTTATTATTTTTCTTACGGAATATCTTACGGCTTTCTTTCCTCTGGTCCTGGCGTATTTCTTTTTTTTCTGCCGGCGTTACCACTCCGTCTGCCCTTGCTTCCCTTTTGTCTTCCCGTATTTCTTTTTGCCCGTTGCGTAAGTTCACTGCTTCTGCCCTTGTGATCTCACCACTTTTTACACCTTGTTTAATGCGTTTGTGCTGTTTTACCTGGCGCACTGCCTGTGCATCTGCACTGCTGATAGCGAGTGCCATAATGATGGCTGAAAATAGAAGTTTTGTTTTCATACTAATAATTTGAAGTTTGGTTTTAATAATTTTTTGTTTTGTTAGCCGGCATACATCTTCAGACCATCACATGTCAATAAAGTTTAACGGATGTAGTATGGATCTTTAAAAAAGCGCAGGCTGCTGTTGTATACTAAAACTCATACGGTGGTATTTGCACAGGCCGTGAATGTCTATTGCTGTACGATGTGCCTCCGTACCATAACCCTTATTTGTATTCCATCCATAGTGGGGAAATTCATGATGCAGTTGCCGCATGTATTCGTCCCGGTATGTTTTAGCTAAAATACTGGCTGCAGCAATAGCTGCATATTTACCATCGCCTTTTACAATACATTCATGCCTCAGGGTTTTGTATGTTTTAAACCGGTTGCCATCTACTAATAACAGTTCCGGCTGCATAGTCAGTTTATCAATGCTCCTGTGCATGGCGGCATAGGATGCCTGCAGGATATTTATTTTGTCGATCTCATTATTGCAAACGGCTGTTACTGCAAAGGCAATACTTTCTTTTTCAATAACAGGCCTTAGCAGGTCTCTTTGTTGTTCTGATAATTGTTTGCTGTCGTTGAGTAATGGATGATAAAAATCCTTGGGCAATATTACCGCCGCCGCATACACCGGTCCGGCATAGCAGCCACGGCCTGCTTCATCAAGGCCTGCTTCTGTAATGTCTTTATCGAAATACGCTTCCAGCATTTTGTTAAACAAATATCAGCAAAAGAATAATAAAACTTTTCATTATCCGGTAAACAGGTTTTGCTTTCCTAATTTTGCGCCTGCTATGAACAGTACAACAGATCGTTCTTCAAAACAGGTGGCAAATTGGTTATTGATCGGTGTGGGCATGATCGTAATACAGGTGCTGCTGGGTGGAATAACCAGGCTTACAGAATCCGGCCTTTCTATTACAGAATGGAAACCCGTTACCGGCGTATTGCCGCCAATGAGTGATATGGCATGGCAGGCTGAGTTTGACAAATACAAAACCACCGACCAGTTCAAATATGTACACCAGAATTTTTCAGTAAGCGATTTCAAGTTTATTTTTTTCTGGGAATGGTTTCACCGGGTGTGGGCAAGGTTGATGGCAGTGGTTTTCGCAGTAGGCTTTGTTTATTTTCTTGTAAAAAGAAAGTTCAAGAAAACAATGATAGCACCAATGATAATTTTATTTGTGTTTGGTGCAATGCAGGGCGCTATCGGCTGGATAATGGTGAAGAGTGGATTGGTTCCGGAAAAATATTTTGTAGGGCATGTTGAATTGACGACACACTTTGTGGCAGCGTTGGGCTTGTTGTGTTATACTTTATGGTTCGCTTTGAGTTTATTGATCAGGCCACAACAACAGGTAACAGCACCTCATCTCAAAAAATTATTAGTTGGTATTTTAATTGTGTTTTTTATTCAATTGATCTACGGAGGTTTTATGGCCGGAATGAAGGCTGCTGTTACTGCATCCACCTGGCCTGATATCAATGGTAAGTTCATCCCTGGTAATATTAATGAGTTGCAACCCGCTGTAAAGAACTTTGTGTATAATCCTATCGCTGTTCAATTTATACACCGGGGCATTGCTTATATATTGCTGATACTTTCAATAGTATGGTTAGTAAGATCAAAAGCTGTTGATAACAGCCGGTTATTCAGCCGTCTTACAAATGGGTTTAGCTTTTTAATATTCCTGCAGGTTGTACTTGGTATTTTAACCGTGCTGAATGCCACTTATGCTAACCGTTTGGTATGGTTCGGTGTACTTCACCAGTTTGTGGCGATGGTACTTTTAATGGTGCTTACCGGGTTGCTGTTTTTGGTGAGAAAAAAGCCTGTTATGTAATAAAATATTAATTCAACCAGCTACACTATTGGCTGCGGTATTTCGTTGTACATTTAGCAAACGATATTAATGCGCCGCCTTCTCAACGATATTTATTATTCCTTCCCGGTACAACTGTTCATTTTGCATTTTCGCAAATACCAGGTGTTGCTTATCTTTTGGGTAATACTGACAAGTGTTGTGGACAGTGCCGCTATGAAAGGATTTGGGGCAGATGCCCTTTTTTTTGTGCCTGAATATATGGGTAGCGTAAGCGCCCTGAGTTCCGGCCTGGTGGGTGTGGCCATGGGTGTTTTTTTTATGAGCTGGAACATCACTACGTTTATACTCCACACAAAACGGTTTAAATTTTTGGCGGCTGCCTCCAAGCCATTTTTAAAATACTGTATCAATAATGCAGTGCTGCCAGCGCTGTTTCTTATTTTTTATTTGATACGCTCTTTCCAGTTTAACCTTAACAAGGAGTTGATGACAGTGGGAGAGCACCTGGTGTTGGTTGGTGGCTTTGTTCTTGGTTTTACTTTGCTGCTGGCATTTTCATTCGCCTTTTTCTTTGGCGCCGACAGGAGGATACTGCGTTCGATGACGCATGTGATCAGCAACAGGGAGCATTTCCGAAGCAATTTTAGTCCTCAAAAAAATCCGCAGGCCGATGGTTTTGGTATGAGGGTGGGTTATTATGTAAGTGTGCGGTTAAAATTGCTGAAAGCAAGAAACGTTTCTCACTACAGTGAGAATTTTTTAGACATGATCTTCAAGCGCCATCATTTTGCCGCTATTAAAGGCATATTGCTGGCATTTATATTTCTTATTGTTGCAGGTTTTTTTCTTGATGTAAAGGTTTTCCAGGTGCCGGCTGCCGTTAGTATCACTATCTTCTTTGCGCTGATGGTGGCAGTTATCGGGGCGCTTACTTATTTTTTGCAAAGCTGGAGTGTGTTGTTTGTAATTATTTTATTTATTGTATTAAATGCGTTGTATAAAAATGAAATTATTGACCCACGCAACAAAGCCTACGGTGTTAACTACAATAACAAAACTGAAAGACCGGCATATGTAAAAGAATCATTGCAGAACCTTTGTACACCGGAAAAAATTGAAGCTGATAAAGCGAATATGATAACAGTGCTGGAGAACTGGAAAAAGAAACAGGCTTCAGAAAAACCTGTTATCATATTTATAAATGTAAGCGGCGGTGGTTTAAGAAGTTCAGCTTTTGTAATGAACACATTGCAGCAGCTTGACAGTGCCACGAAGGGAGCATTGCTGCCAAAAACATTTCTTATAACAGGCGCCAGTGGTGGTATGCTGTCTGCTTCTTATTTCAGGGAACTGTATCTTGAAAAAAAGAATGGACAAAAAATAAACCTGCAAAACACACAATACCTTTCGGATATTTCCCAGGATCTGTTAAACCCGGTTTTTTCTTCTCTTATCAGCCGTGATATTTTTTCGCCACCACAAAAATTTTCTGTAGGCCCTTATCAATATATCAAAGACAGGGGTTATGCCTTTGAACAAAAATTGAATGAGAACACAGCCGGTATTTTAAATAAACAAATCGGGGATTATGCTGCAGACGAAAAAGCAGGTAACATACCGCTCATGATCTTTAATTCTGTTATTACGAGGGATGGACGCAAAATGATGTCGTGTACCCAACCGCTTGCTTTTATGATGAAGCCCGCTGCTTTTGAAAAAGATACGGCTTACAGCCCGGATGCAGTTGACTTTACAGCTTTGTTTAAAAAACAGGACCCACAAAATTTACGGATACTAACCGCCTTGCGGATGAATGCCACTTTTCCTTATATATTACCAAATGTATGGTTGCCCAGTGAACCGATCATTGAAGTGATGGATGCAGGCGTACGGGATAATTTTGGACAGGAAACAGCATTGCGGTTTATTGATAATTTTAAAGAATGGCTTGCTGCTAATACAAGTGGCGTGGTATTGCTGCAGTTGAGAGACAGGCTTAAAGACAACTGGCAATATCCTTTGGAAACAGGATCTGTTACTGATGTATTGGTAAAGCCGGCCACTATGTTATCAGCTAACTGGTATAAGCTGCAGGATTATTTTCAGAACGACCAGTTTGGTTATCTCACTCATGACTCCACATTTAAGATACAACGCCTCACTTTTATGTATGTGCCGTTTAGTGAAGACAGCAGGGCACCACTTAGTTTTCATTTAACTGTTGCAGAAAAAAAGGATGTGATCTCTTCCTTTAAAGCAGGATATAACCAGGGCGTGCTGCAGGAATTATTAAATGCAATAAAACAGGATTAGAATATTTTGTCTTCCTGCTCAAATGCCGCTTTCAACTGGTCAAATACCAATTCTTTATTTTCAATGGCATCTCTCAATACATCGTTGATCGTTACCACGCCTTTAAAGGCGTTATCAAAAAACACAATAAGGTAACGTGTTTTATGGCTGTTGAGCAAATGCATACAGTCTTCTACTGTGGTCAGCAGGCTTACTACCGGGAGCGATGTACTCATTACCTGCTCAATACTGGTACTGTCGCTGTGCAGGCCCTTTAAAATTACATTGCGGCTGTAATCCCTTTCAGAAAAAATACCATGGAATGTATCGCCTTCCATCACAATAAGATAACTAAGGTTTACTGAGTTCATCAATTGCAATCCTTCTATCACTTTTGCTTTGGGTGATATCTGGTTGAACATCGGCGGCTTGTGTTCTAATATATTTCTTACGGTTCTCATCGTTATTGTTTTTACAAACTCAAAATTATTGGGTGTAAGATAAAGAGGAAATGATATTCATCAGCCGGTTGCCTGTTAATGGTTATGAATTATTATGCAAACGTTGTTCATTTTTTTATTGGTTGTATTAATTTGAATGCCTGTGGTATTATTTGTATGGAGAATTTCCTTGTTGTTTCGGCCGGGTCGCCGTCAATATGCAGCGGCGCATTTTCGAGGTTGGTTATTAAAAGCCTGGGGGTTTGAAAATACAATACATCCCTGTGTTGTACATTCAGTTCATTGTATTCTTCCACATGGCCATTTCTTACCTGTCTCAACACGGTCCACAGCATTTTAAACTTACTCATTTTTTTTACTATCACCACATCCAGCAGGCCGTCATCAAGGCTGGCCATGGGGGCAATAGTAAAATTGTTACCAAACTGGTTGCTGTTGGCAATGCTGATAAAAAAAG
>JAZKGV010000212.1:17817-33487 GCA_040385725.1 Bacteroidota bacterium
CCTGGCTTACTATGTCGAAAGAATAAGGCTCCGCAGAAAAAAAATTACCGATCGTCTGCTTGATATAGGTCATCAGGCCACGGCTGCCCTGTTTGGCAAAGTCATGCGCCACCTGTGCATCAAACCCAAGGCCGCAAAGCATACAACTGAATGTTTGGTTAATGAAAAATGAATCAATATATTTTGCTTTCCCGTTAAAAATAATGTCAAGTGCTTTGGAAGGGTTTGTAGGAATTTTTGCTGCCAATGCCAGGCCATTACCGGAACCCATCGGGATGATACCAATATTTACCGCTTCATCTATTAAAGAACCTGCCACCTGGCTTACCGAGCCATCGCCGCCACAGATAACTATGTCGGTAATATTTTCTTCTTCAATTTTTTGTTTCAGGAAAAAATAATCGCCTTGTGCATTGGTATGCAGTATTTCAAAAGGGATGTTTTGCGCTCTTGTTTTTTTCTCAATGAGCTTTATTACATCCGCTTTCCCCTTGGTGCCGGAAACAGGATTGATGAAGTAAATAATTTTTCTTGCCATGTAGTAAAGGGATTAAAGATATGCAGATACAAATAGCAACAAGCACATATCATTTGACTTTACGCAATGATACTTATTTTTTTGAGTGCTAAAAAACAATGTGTATTTTTTGGTGCCGAAAATCACTTATGCAAAAGTTAATTCTATGGTTATGACACTATCGCACACTTATCTTTTCAAGATGGAAAGTATCCTTTTCATTAAAAATCAAATAATCGGATCGCCAAACTGCGGAACCTGGAAGTTTTTGAGAAATCCTTTCATAGTTGGTTTGGGTTATCACAAAACTGTCGTTACTCCTATAATATTTTCCATAATAAATATTTTGTCCAAGCCTGAAAAATTCTTCTATCCGCAGGTACCCATTTTCTTTGAATTGTAACGATAAAGTATTTTCTGACCCTGCTTTGGATGAAAATTCATAGAGTGTCATTGATCTCTCAATCTTGTTAAATGTATAAAGCCTGAAAAAAATTATTGTACAAATAAATACAGCAACAATACTACTGTAAAACTGAAATAATTTTGAATATGAACGATAGGATACAATATCTGATGCAATTGCGGCAATGGAAAGGATAACGAGTATAATAAGATTGAAATGCTGAAACACATTAAATAAGCCAGATTGCTGTGCTTCTAAAGTTTGTCTGAAGGCATTATAACCAAACCAGCAAATAAGAATAAAAAGAATGATCCGGTATACAGGTTTCATTTGTTAAACTAATTTTTAAACTCACCATCTTATCAATGCGCTTGCCCATGTAAATCCACTTCCAAATGCAGCAAGGCAAACCAGGTCTCCTTCTTTTATTTTGCCCTCCTGCCACGCTTCACACAAAGCAATGGGTACCGATGCTGCCGTGGTGTTGCCATATTTTTGAATGTTATTATGCACCTGGTCGTCTCTTAACTGTAACTTCTGCTGTACAAACTGTGCTATTCTTAAATTAGCCTGGTGTGGTATCAGCATCTTCAGATCTGATGGTTTACATCCATTGGCTGCAAGCGATTCCAATATTACTTCGGGGAATTTTACCACAGCCTTTTTAAATACTGCCGGCCCATCCATGTAAGGAAAATTTTGTGCATTGTCGATCATCTCTTTGCTCATAAACATTTCTCCGACTGCTGCTTCCTTAAAATCCGCCAGTTTATTTTCTGTCCAGTAATTAGCATGTGTACCGGGATTGTACATCGCTAAAATTTCTGCACTTTCTCCATCACTATGTAAATGCGTACTTAAAATTCCTTGTCCTTCTTTAGGGGTGGGTTGAAGAACCACTGCACCAGCACCATCACCAAATATCACCGATACATTTCTTCCTCTTGTACTAAAATCCAAACCAAAAGAATGTTTTTCACTTCCCACAACCAAAATGTTTTTATACATACCTGTCTTTATAAACTGGTCGGCAACAGATAATGCATATACAAAACCGCTGCACTGGTTGCGTACATCCAAAGCGCCGATCTCTTTCATCTTCATGGCACGTTGTAACAATACACCACAACCCGGGAAATAATAATCGGGGCTTAGTGTGGCAAAGATGATGAAGTCAATATCCTGCGGCGTAATGCCTGCTCTTTCTATGGCAATTTTTGCTGCTTCCACACCCATTGTTGTGGTTGTTTCCTTAGTGCGGTGGGCAAAACGGCGTTCCGTAATGCCCGTGCGTTCCTGTATCCATTCATCAGAAGTGTCCATGTATTGTTTCAGGTCATTGTTGCTAACAATATTTTCAGGTACATACATTCCAATACCGGCAATTTTTGAGTTGAACATAGCAATCGTTTTGGGAAAGGTAGTAAAACATGGGGAATGGTGAGTCGTAAATGGCGAGTGGGAGTTTAACAGAAGCCGAAATTTATTCATCCCATTTACTACTTGCCATTACCCATTCACCACTGCATTTCCTTATTTTTGCCGCATGGAAACACTGGTACAAAAGATAGAAGAGTACAAAGCCGAAATTAAAAACTACATCGCTAAAAAAAGCGATGAGGCGGAAGCATTCCGTATAAAATACCTCGGCAGCAAAGGGCTGGTAAAAGAAGTGATGGGTGAAATGAAAAATGTGGCGGTTGATAAGAAGAAAGAATTTGGCCAGTTGCTCAACGAATTTAAACTATACACCGAAGCTAAATACGAAGAGTTAAAAACCGCCACTTCCAACGGAAATGAACCTGCTGCAAATGAAATGGATCTTACACTACCTGGTGATCCATTGCCAGTAGGTACAAGGCACCCGATAAGTTTGGTACGCAACCAGATCGTTTCTATTTTTCAACGCCTGGGTTTTGCTGTGGCAGAAGGCCCGGAGATCGAAGATGACTGGCACAACTTTACTGCTCTTAACATGCCGGAGAATCATACGGCAAGAGATATGCAGGATACATTTTACATTTCTCAAAATCCTGATTGGATCTTACGCACCCATACATCAAGTGTGCAGGTAAGGGAAATGGAAAAAGGAAAACTCCCCATCCGTATCATTTGCCCGGGCAGGGTTTACCGTAATGAGACCATCAGTGCAAGGGCACATTGCTTCTTTCACCAGGTGGAAGGATTATACATTGCAGAAAATGTTTCATTCGCCGATCTGAAACAAACATTGTACTTCTTTGTAAAAGAAATGTTTGGTGAAAATGTAAAAGTGCGTTTCCGCCCAAGTTATTTTCCGTTTACAGAGCCAAGTGCGGAAATGGATATCAGTTGTTTAATATGTGGCGGTAAAGGTTGTAATGTTTGTAAACACACCGGCTGGGTGGAGATATTGGGTTGCGGTATGGTGCATCCCAACCTGTTAGAAAACTGTGGCATCGACAGTAATAAATACACCGGTTTTGCATTCGGCATGGGTGTTGAAAGAATTACCATGCTAAAATATCAAATAAAAGATCTGAGGTTGTTCAGTGAAAATGATGTGAGGTTTTTAAGGCAGTTTACGGGAGCGGTTTAAAAAAGTATTTTTCTTTAAATTTGATAAAAGTTTTTTATGAAAGAACTGACACTACAGGTTGATGAAAAAAAGTATAAATTTTTTTTAGACCTAATCAGGAATTTTGATTTTGTTTCTGTTCAGAAAGAACCATCAAAAAAAGAATTGCTACTATCTGTTGCCAAAGGAATGCATCAGGCGAGCCAGGCATCGCAGGGAAAAATGAAAAGTCGCAATGCAAAATCTTTTCTAAATGAGCTTTAGCGTAAGAACGATTCCTGAATTTGAAAAAAGCTTTAAAAAACTTTTTAAAAAGTACCCATCTCTAAAAACAAATCTTAGCAAACTCATAATATTATTAGAAACAAAGCCATTACAGGGAACAGCCTTGGGAAACGGATTTTATAAAATCCGCCTTAGTATTACCAGCAAAGGAAAAAGGGAAATCTGGCGGTGCAAGAGTAATTACCTGTGTGAAAATTATCGGGCAAACTGTTTTCCTTGCATCTATATATGATAAATCAGAACAAGCGTCCATTACTGATACAGAATTAGATTTTCTGGCAAAACAAATTAAATAATTGGAAGAAAATAAAATCATCTGCATCATCGGCGCCGGCACTATGGGCAGCGGTATTGCACAGGTATCTGCACAAAGTGGGCTCAATACTTTATTGTTTGATATCAATACTGATGTGTTGGAAAAGGCAAAGAGCACTATCCACAAAAGTCTGCAGTCATTAGTGGAGAAACAAAAAATTTCTACAGAAGAAAGTAACAATATTTTTCAGCGGTTAAAATTTGTAAATACTATTACTGATTGTGTAGCGGATGTTTTTATTGAAGCTATTGTAGAAAAGGCAGCAGCAAAAGTGAGCATCTTTAACCAGTTGGCTGCTATCAATACCGCAGGTGCAATATTCGCCAGCAATACCTCTTCTCTTTCTATTAGCGATATTCAGCAATCAATAACCAATCCTGCAAGAGTTGTTGGAATGCATTTTTTTAATCCTGCCCCGGTCATGAAATTGGTGGAAGTGGTTAAAGGCGAACAAACCAATGATGCAACTATCCAGGCAATATATAATTTGTGCAAACAAATGAGCAAAGTACCGGTGATGTGTAAAGATGTTCCCGGGTTTATTGTAAACCGTGTGGCAAGGCATTATTACCTGGAAGCAATGAAGATAGTAGAGGAAGGTATCGCTACATTTGAGAACGTAGACGCCATTATGGAAGCAAGCGGTTTTAAAATGGGGCCGTTTAAACTGATGGACCTGATCGGTATGGATATTAACCTTGCGGTATCAAAAAGTATTTATGAAGCGTTTGATGAAGCAGAAAGATTTACACCATCTCGATTGCAAATTGATAAAGTAGAGAAAAAAGAATTGGGAAGAAAAACAGGCAAAGGGTTTTATAATTATAATTGATAATGAAACAGCATTACTTACATCAATTTATTAAAAGCCTGGAACAAGCATAAATAGCTGCGAAACAAATGAGTTATCAATTATACATTATCAATTGTCAATTATGATATTAGTAACCGGTGGCGCTGGATTGGTTGGCAAAGAATTAATTTCTCAATTGCTGGCAAAAGGGGAAAACGTAATTGCTATTTACAACAAAACATATCTCCCTTCTTTTAATTCGCCATTGCTGCAACAGGTGCAATGCAATATTTTAGACATAGTGGGATTAGAAGAAATTATGCAGCAGCATAACGTTCAACAGGTATATCATTGCGCCGCCATTGTAACTTTCAACCCAGCCCGTAAATATGAATTGTTTAAAGTAAATATTGAAGGCACTGCCAATGTAGTGAATGCTGCATTGAATGCAGGAGTAAGAAAGATGGTGCATGTAAGTTCCGTTGCAGCATTAGGAAGGATAAGAGAGAATGAGGCCATTAATGAAAAGATGAACTGGACAGAAGAAACCAGTAACAGCAATTACGGACAAAGCAAATACCTGGCAGAAATGGAAGTGTGGCGTGGCATTGCAGAAGGATTAGATGCCGTAATGGTAAACCCCACGATGATATTCGGCGATGGCGACTGGAATGCAGGTAGTTCACAAATGTTTAAAACAGTGTATGAAGAATTTCCGTGGTATTCTGAAGGTGTAACAGGTTTTGTAGATGTACGTGATGTTGTTAAGGCAATGATCCAGTTAATGGAAAGCAATATCAGCAGCGAACGTTTTATCATCAGCGCCGAAGACAGGAGCTTTAAAGATGTGTTTGCCCTTATTGCAAAAGCATTTGGGAAAAAAGCACCTCACAAAAAAGTAACGCCGTTGCTTGCACAAATAGTATGGCGGTGGGAAGCTATTAAAAGCAGGTTCACCGGCAAAGACCCATTGGTAACAAAGGAAACAGCAAAGACAGCTTTGGCCACGGTGCATTTTGACAATAGCAAGCTTAAAAAGTTTTTACCCTCCTTTACTTATACGCCCGTTGAAGATGCCATTAACCATACCTGTGCAGTATTGCAACAAAAGCTTAACAACAGGTAATGTATTTTTGATCACACTAAAATTCAATACCAAATGAAAAAAATTACTTCGTTTGTATTATTTCTTTTTGTTTCAGCAATAGCAATTGCACAATCATCCACTTATTTTAAAGTTACAGGCAAAGTAATTGATGCTGCCAGCAAAGCGCCCATGCAGTTGGCAAGTGTATTTGCACAAACCACCACTATGGGAACAGCCACTGCACCCGATGGTACTTTTACATTGTGGCTTCCGCAGGGCGGCTACGACCTGGCAGTAACATTTTCAGGCTATGAAACGGTAACAAGAAGAATAAGTTCTGCCGATGCAAACAATAGTGATATTACCATTGAAATGAAGCAGCAGGTAAAATCAATGGAGGAAGTGGCAATAAAATCAAGCAATGAATTAAAAGATGGATTAGAAAGATATGGCGGGTTTTTTATAGAGAATTTTATTGGTAAAACGACCAACAGCACACAATGCATCATTAAAAACAAAGAAGCACTGAAGTTTTATTTCTCTAAAAAAAGAAACCGCCTGAAAGTATTGGCATCAGAACCTTTGCTTGTTGAGAATACAGCTTTAGGCTACAGGATAAAATATACACTGGATTCTTTTACGCATGATTATAATACGTTGGTAAGTGCTTTCACCGGTTATCCTTTGTTTGAAGAAATGCAGCCCGTTGATGCAATCCAATCTGCAGTATGGAAGGCGAACAGGATAACAGCTTACAAAGGTTCTATCCTGCATTTTATGAGGAGCACATACAATAAACAATTAAAAGAAGAAGGTTTCGAAGTACAATTTATTGTAAAGAGCAATGGTGTGGATACGGCTATTAAAGGATTGGATTATTATGGTGCTTTAAATTTTGATAAGAATGACAGTACCCAAATTGTTGAAGTAAACCCAAACCAAACGGAAGTTGCCATTTTGTATAAAAATGAATCTCCGGATAAAACTTATACAGATGTAAATGAGAATGCTTCGAAGAAATTTGAATTGTCATTTGTAACATTTCCGCCGGCACAGGCAATTGGTATAGAGCAAAACGGTTATTATTTTGACCAGAATGATATTACGTTCACAGGTTACTGGGGCTGGGAAAAAGTAGCGGATATGCTGCCGTATGATTTTAAGATGGAATAGTAGATTTGAAGATTTGGTGCACAATGCAAGTCTTCAGCAGCAATGCAGCATTATTCTTATTAGGAATTATTTTTGTCTTTAACTAATGGTTCAAATATTTATTAGGAACATTTGGCGAAGCATAATTAACTCCATAGGCAGTTTTAAGCAGCAATGATACAATTTTAGAAATATCAATTTCACTTCTATGCATTTGTGGAAGCAGCCCCATTATTGCGTAACTAATTGGGTTTACTGAAGGAATTAATGTTTCCCATTCATAACCCTTTCCCCAAATTAGCCCGGCAACAGTATTTTTTATATCTGCATATTTTGACAGGAGAAAATTAAACATCTCAATCGAATGATTTGAAATTTGATTTACTGTATGGAAAATTGGTGTTTGTCCTCCAAAACCATTCTCATCAAACCCAGCTTTGGCATTTATGTCAGCACCGTATTTAACAAGAACTTCGGCACAGGAAACATGGTTAAATTCCGCACAAATATGTAACAAAGTAGCTTCCTGCAATGGCGTGAAAGCACAACGAAGTGTATATCGTTTGTCAACAATCTCAGGATGATCCTTTAATTTATTTTCAAGTGATTGTGCATCGTCCGATAATACAGATAACAATACTTTATCGTCGAAAACCAAACCGTAATCTACAAATGTTTTTACGCAATCTTTAAATCTTGAACTTCTTAAATATTCGCTTGTCAATTCGTAAATAAGTGGCTCATTATTAAAGTAAGCATTTGGACTAAGCCCATTAGAAAAACATTCTTTTATGCCATCAACAGAATGTATTTCAATCTCACCAATAATTTTGTTTAAATAGTCCATACAAAAAAAGTTGAAGACTGTAAAAATAAAATAACTGCTGCCCGTTTATTATTTCCCCATCACCTTTTCCCACAATTCAGGTATTCTCTTTATCCAAACAAACTCTCTTCTTGCAATACCAACTTCCTGTGCAGGTGCGCCCAGATAAGTTTTATTGCCTTCAATTGATGATGCAATGGCGCTGCGGCCAAGTAAAGTTGCATTTTCGCCAACGGTCAATGTTTTGTTGATGGCTACCTGGCCCCAAAGTGTAACACCATTTTTTATCTCGGTACAGCCACCCACAATTACCTGTGCAGCAAACAAACAATTTTTTCCAATGATGGTATCGTGGCCAATATGCACCATGTTGTCAAACTTAGTGCCTTCACCAATAACAGTATCATGGCTCACACCACGGTCAATAGTGCAGTTGGCGCCAATCTCTGCATTGTCTTTAATAATAACCCTTCCGCCGCTGGGCATTTTTTTATACCAAAGCTCACGGTCTTTTTTCCCATTATAATAAAAGGCATCGCTGCCGATAACAGTGCCTGCCTGTATAATTACATTGTTGCCGATGATGCAATTATCCAGGATAGTTACAGCAGGATGAATGATGCAGTTGTTGCCGATACGTACATTATTTCCGATGTATGCATTGGGATAAATAAATGTGCCTTCACCGATCACCGCTGTATCACTTATCATTTTTGTGGAAGGCCTGAAAGGATTAAAGTGATTTACAATTTTGCAATACGCTTCAAAGGGATTGTCTGTAACCAGCAATGCTTTGCCTTCGGGAAAATCTGTTTTTGTATTGATGATGATAAATGTGGCAGCACTGTTAATGCACTTGTCATAGTATTTTGGATGATCAACAAATACAAGGTCACCATTTTCTACACGGTGTATTTCATTGATGCCGGTGGTTTGTAAACTATCATCACCAACCAATTCAGCATTGATAAAATCAGCGATCCATTTAATGGAAACAGGAGAAGGGAATTGCATGCAATAAATTTTTACAAAGGTAAAGGGCTTTCATTTTTATCCGCTAAATGGTTATTTAGAGGTCAAACGGGATATTTTTTCGGTTTTCTAAAAAAAATTTTTTAAGCCGGAAATTGATAATAAATCATGAGAAATGGAAGCGGAAATATTGATGTAGTTGTAATGGAAATTATAATTTATTACTTCGCTGATAAAATTGAACAGTGATGAAACACAGTGATATCAATACTTTCAAAGGAATGTAAAAAGTAAAACAATGAAAACATTTTTTATAAAGCAGTATGAATGAATAAAAAAAATTGCAATTGCATGGCTTTAATACCCTTCCATTATCCACAAACAAAAGTAAAATGTGAATAAAATAGTGACAATATTTTTTTTGTATAGAGAAAATTATTTTTAATATTGTGTAGGGAAATTTATTTCCTGGTACTTACTAACCCATTCATATAATAAAGCTCGGTTGAAAAATCGGGCTTTCTTATTTTTATGAAGCGATGAAAGCTGATTGAAAAACGCATCTTTAAATTATCTCCACTTGAATTTTTACTGTATCATTTATAAACCATTCAATGTATTAAGCCAGTTTACATCGCATGATGGTAAGCAGACATTGAAAGATCTTTTTGATGTACCAGCTGATGTGTATGCAGTTGGCAGATTAGATTATGACAGTGAAGGATTGCTACTACTCACGAATGATAAAAGGCTAAATCATGCTTTATTAGATCCAGTACATGAACATGAAAGGGAATATTGGGTGCAGGTGGATGGCAGCATTACCAAAGAAGCAATTGAATTATTACAACATGGCGTAAGCATTTCAATTGATGGGAAGAAATACCAAACAAAAAAATGCAACGCTTCAATATTTACTGCATCGCCTGCAGTGCCGGAAAGAAACCCACCTGTACGTTTCAGGAAAAACATTCCTACAAGCTGGATAAAAATACAATTAACAGAAGGTAAGAACAGGCAGGTACGTAAAATGACGGCGGCGGTTGGTTTCCCTACATTAAGGTTGATAAGGTATCGTATCGGGAGCTGTTTACTGGATGGCTTGCTGCCGGGTGAAATGAGAATGTTTGACGAAAAGGAAATTTATCACTTACTCTCCATAAATACGAAGCATGCATCCATTGACAAAAGAAGGTTTTGAAATAAGTACTGATAGATCAAAGCTTGATATTGCTGTTATCCATGATTATTTATCCAACAAATCATATTGGGCAAAAAATATTCCGGTGGAATTGGTACAAAAAAGCATTGAAGGCTCCATTTGCTCTGCTGTATATCATAGCAACAGGCAGGTTGGTTATGCAAGAATGGTAAGCGATTGCGCCACCTTTGGTTATTTGGCTGATGTATTTATTATTGAGGAATACCGGGGCAAAGGATTAAGTAAGTGGCTGATGGAAGAGATCATCAGCTACCCGGCATTTCAGCCATTGAGAAGATGGATGCTGGCAACAAGGGATGCACACGGATTGTACAAACAGTTTGGATTTACTGAACTGGATAAACCGGAAAGGATAATGCAGCGGTTGAAAATTGATCCATACAACTCAAATGAAAAAAAGTAAGCCACGAATTACACGAATGCACACCATAAAAATCATTCGTGAAAATTCGTGTGATTCGTGGCAGATCAAAAATAATCTGTGTAAATCTGTGTAATCCCCGCCTGAAAGATTTATTCGGGCAGGTGTGGCAAACAAACTTATGTGGCTTAAATTGCAGCCTAAATATTAACGATGCTTAAATCAATGACCGGTTTTGGAAGGGCCGAACAGACAGTGAAGGACAAAACGTTCTTAGTAGAAGTAAAATCTCTTAACGGCAAACAGTTTGAAATGCAGCTTCGCCTGCCACCATTGCTAAGGCCTTATGAATTTGACATCAGGAATATTTTACAGGAACATTTGGTACGTGGTACGGTTGATTGTAATGTGAACATTAAACAAAACGGTACCAGCAAACCGGTGGTGATAAATACCGATCTGATAAAAGCTTATTACCAGCAGATAGATACACTGGCTGGGGAATTGAAGATCGATACCAACTCGGTATTAAGTGCTTTGCTCCGTTTACCCGAAGTGGTAACACCGACAAATGATGTATTAAGCGAAAGCGATTTTGAAGAGTTTAAAAAAGTATTGCTGACTGCTTTAGGTGAATTGAATAAGCACAGGGAAGAAGAAGGCGCCAGCTTAGAGAAAGACCTGTACAAACGCATCAGCAATATCAATGCACAGGAAGAAGAAATAGTAAAACTGGAACCCAACAGGATAAAAAGAATAAGGGAAGAAATAGTACAATTACTGGAAACACATGTGGGTAAAGAAAATTATGATGGCAACCGGCTGGAGCAGGAATTGATATTTTATATTGAAAAGATCGACATACATGAAGAACAGGTGAGGTTAAAGCAGCATTGTGATTATTTTAAAAGCCTGTTGGGCAATAATGATGATTCAAAAGGAAAGAAACTCTCTTTCATTTTGCAGGAAATAGGCAGGGAGATAAATACCACCGGCAGCAAGGCTTATGATGCCACTATTCAAAAATGTGTGGTGGTGATGAAGGATGAGTTGGAAAAAGCGAAGGAACAGGTGTTGAATGTTTTGTAAATTGTTACATTGTTTAATTGATAAATTGTTGTGGGCCCAACTATTTTAGTTTCTGATGAAGAATACAAAATCATTTCATAAATACATAAAAGCAATCATGGTTGTTGCGGTGGTTTGTATTTGCAGCAGCTCCTGCAGGCAATTAGATGTGTACGAGAAAAATGTTTCAGTTTCCAACTACCAATGGAAGAGCAGTTTTGTGCCGGGTTTTGATTTTGAAATAACGGATACAGCTTCTGAATACAACCTGTATATTGTATTGCGCCATACCGATGCTTACCATTATAACAATATATGGCTGAATATTACAGGGATGATCGATAAAGATACACTCGTAACAGCGCCGCATGTTGAGATGTTGCTTGGTTCAGAAGATAAAGGTTGGGAAGGAACAGGTATGGATGATATCTGGGAAGTAAGAAAAGCCATCAATACAAAACCAGTTCCTTTTAAAAAGAAAGGGCTGTATCATTTCAAGGTAGCACAAGTAATGAGGGAAGACCCATTGGCAAATGTAATAAGTGTGGGTATGAGGGTGGAAAGAATAAGATAAAAATCTACAAAAATTAATGGCAACACAATGCCGCTATCATCTTACAAAACAAAAAAGCTCCGTTTCGTTTTTATCGTCTATTGGTTTTTGCTGGCCTATATTATAGCTGCATTAGTATGGTGGTTTATTGCACTCAACACTCAAAACCATCAAATGGCTTTGCATGACATAAGCCAGTTGAAAAAAGATAACCCTGGATATTTCGACACTATACAAAAAATAAATGCCTGGGAAAAAAGAAAAACATCCCAATACATGGGCGAAGGCATTGTTTTCTTTTTGGTAATAATGGCCGGTGCTTTCTTTATTTTCAGGGCGGTTCGGCGACAATTGAAACTGGGCCAGCAGCAGCAACATTTTATGATGGCCATTACACATGAATTAAAAACGCCGATCGCTGTTACCAAGCTCAACCTGGAAACATTACTGAAAAGAAAACTCGATGAAACACAACAGCACAAACTCCTTCAAAATACCATACAGGAAACCAACAGGCTGAATGCACTTTGCAATAATATATTACTGGTTGCACAAATTGAAGACAAGCGGTACCATGTAGTAAAAGAAGAGATCAATTTAAGTGAATTGGTAAATGAATGTGTGCAGGATTTTGTTGACCGCTTTCCTCAAAGAGATTATTCCACAGCCATTGCCAAAGATGTATTTATCAAAGGCGATAAATTATTACTGCAGATAGCGGCTAATAACTTAATTGAAAATGCTACCAAGTATTCCGGTAAAGAAAAACCAGTAACAATATCTCTGCATAATGAAGCAGGTAAAGTAAGGTTTTCAGTAAAGGATGAAGGAAACGGCATACCAGAAGAAGACAAGAAAAAAATATTTGAGAAGTTTTACCGCATAGGTAATAAAGCAACCAAAGAAGCAAAAGGAACAGGATTGGGTTTATACCTTACAAAAAAAATTGCACAACAACATAAAGCCAGTATTTCTGTAATGGATAATTTGCCTGTTGGGAGTATTTTTACAATCGGGTTTAGCAATAGTGACAAGTGATCGGTGATGAGTTATCAGTAATCAATCTCCGCAAACAGATCACCGGTCACTTGTCACTGATAACCAAAAAGCAGCATGAATAAAAACAAGCAATCAATACTCCTGGTAGAAGACGAAGAAAATCTGCAGGAAGCACTTAAACTTAACCTGGAACTGGAAGACTATGAAGTAACCAGCGCCTGGAATGGTGTGGAAGCGCTTGACCTGATACAAAAGGAACATTTCGATCTGTTGATATTGGATGTAATGTTGCCTGAACTGGATGGCATCAGTGTGGTGGAAAGTATCCGGCTGCAGAATAATGATATTCCTGTATTAATATTAAGCGCTAAAAACAGCAGTGCCGACAGGGTGCTGGGTTTAAAGAAAGGTGCAGATGACTATCTTACCAAACCGTTTAACCTGGAAGAGTTATTACTCCGCGTAAGCAAACTATTGCAAAAAAGCAAGCAACTGGCCGAAAGAAAACCAGTGGATCAGTTATATAAATTTGGAAGGAACAAAATTGATTTTGCAGGATTGCAATGCACCACACGTGGCGGAGAAGTAATTACCCTTACCAAAAAAGAAATGATGCTGCTGAAACTGCTGATCGAAAACAAAAATGAAGTGGTGACGAGGGAGAAAATTTTACAGGCAGTATGGGGCTACAATGTGTACCCAACCACAAGAACGATCGATAATTTCATCCTCAACTTTCGTAAATATTTTGAAGAAGACAGCCGCAGTCCAAAGTATTTTCATTCAGTAAGAGGTATTGGCTACAAGTTTACGGAATAGGTGCCCTCGCTGGTCTGACCTGCGGTACCGACCAGGGTTAAGCCTTAAAAATATTCACGAAGCTTAGCGCCTCTACATAATAATCCTGCATCTTGGTTTCATCTGCAAAAGGAGTGTAGAGTTGCATTGAAACATTATCGAGTAATTTTTGAATAGCTAAACTATCTGCCAGTGCAATACCTGATCTGTCTAACCCGTCTGCAATTGATTTTTTACTGATAGTTTCTACCGGCAGTTTTAGTTTTTGGGCTAAAAAATAATGCAGCTCTTTATCCAGTGTTTTATAAAAACCCTTTACGTCGTTTTGCAGCAATGCATGTTCAGATTGCTCCAACGGGTTTGTCAGCATTATTTCTTCAGCTATCTCTTCCTCTTTTGACTGTAGCAATGCAGCGGCGAGTTTTTCTTTCTGTCTTTTTTTATCGATCCGTACCCATATTAATAAGCCACTGATGATAAGTAATGCCACCGGTACAGTTATCATCCAGCGGTGGGTAAATATTCTTTGACCCAAACTTTCCTGGTTACTCCTGATGGTGTCGGCTATTGACAGAGGCTTGCCTGTACCTTTTGCAATATGCAGCGTAAGTGGTTTTGTACTTATAGTTTTGTATTTGCCGGAGTCAATATCAAAATAACTAAACACCACAGGTTTGATCGTATAATCCCCTTCTTTAGCAGCAGTAAAAGAGTAATCAAAAATTTTATTACCACTTACAGGAACCGAAAACCTGTTCAACCCATCTTTTACAGATGGCTCGTATCCTTCAATACCATTGGGCCAGGCAATTTCCGGTGAAGCCAGCAATGTTATATTGCCTTCTCCCGATAGCGTTATTTTTAATTTGCCTGCATCATCGGTAGTAATATTGCTTTTTTCAAGCGAAGCATTAATAACAAAAGTGCCCACAGCACCATTAAATGAATTTGGTTTTCCGGCAGCAGGCAGGGCTTTTACATTTATTGAAACAGGTTTGTTTTTCACAGTGATATTTGTATCGAGATAAACATCTGCGGCTTTGGCACCGGCAATAAATTCAGGCTCTCCATTTTCCTGTAGTTCTTTTATGTATTCATCTTTTGTAAAGCGGATAGTATTTTCAACAATGGCTTCTTCAAGATATGCAGTACCTGCCTGCTGTGGATATAATTGCGCCTTCCGCAGGAGAAAAACATTATACTCTTTTCCGTTCAAAAATTCTCTCCTGTAGCTTTCTCCCCAATCAGGCTCTGCCAGGTCAATCACCGAAAAGCCATTGAAGGATGGGCTCTTTTGTATTTTACTTTTGGGTTTTAACCTGGTGTACAATTTATACGTTACCAATACCGGCTCACCAACATAGCAGGAAATTTTATCAGCAACAACTTTTATAAACAGGTTCCTGTCAATTTTAGCCTGAACGTTTTCTCCTTTTTTTAAAATAAAGTCAGTGTAGTTTGTTGGATGTTCAGTTTCTCCTGCGTCTTTGGGAAATGTAACAGGAGCAATATTTACAGGTGTTTGTTCCTGTACTTTTAAAACCACCGGTTTGCTTTTTAATATCCGGCCATCCACATTGGCAGTGGTGGAAGCAATGGTGAATATTCCTTTTGCTTTTGTTTTTAAAATGTAAAAATCCGCCTTTTTACATTTTATTCCCAAATGTTGAAGGATTTTGAGGAATTTGTAATACACGTTACGAGAATTTACTCTCAATTCCGTATCCGTGTTTTCTCGCGATATTTCGTTTAAAGCCT
>JAZKGV010000212.1:33497-45678 GCA_040385725.1 Bacteroidota bacterium
CCTCATATCTTACCGGGTAACCGTTGACAGTTTGTACATCACTTTTTGCTGTGGGGCCACTTACTACAATAAAGTTCTTTAGATCCGGTGGAGTAATATTTGCAGTGCCGGCATTAGCGATCATTAACTTTAATTCCGCAGTATCATTTTTGCCAATTACTTTGGGTGAAACGGTAACAGAAAATACAGCCTGCGGCAATGCCACCATGCTTTGGTTGGTGAATAATATAAGCAGTAAGGATATTTTGTAAAATTTTGATTGCATAGTGCGGTTGTAAAAGTAATTTACTCATTACATGCTATGCAAAAGAATATTGTGAATGGTTTGAGAAAATTTTTGAGGGAATATGACTTATAGTTCAGTTGCTGAAAATTACAAATCCCCTAACTGTGGACGCAGAACAATATCTTCTATCACAGCCGCAGGCGAAAGTTTAGTGGCAGCAATAATTATGTCCGCCACATCCTTTGCTTCCATAATTCTTTTTTTGCGGTTATCGTAACCAGCCCATGAATCGGTGTGAACAGCACCCGGCATGATGGCGCACACTTTTATATTGTGTGGTTTCATCTCCTCCCGTAAGTTTTTGCTAAAGCCAAGCATGGCAAATTTGCTGATGCTGTAAGCGCCGCCATTTTTATATGCCTGCAATGATGCAGTGGAACAAATATTAAAAACATAACCTGCCTGGCTATTCAAAGCATGAGCCATTATATTGGGTAACAGCGTTCTTGTTAAATGATAAGCGCTGTATAAATTGGTTGCGATCATTTCTTCCAAAAAACCATCTTCTTCATTATACACACTGCCGGGCAAAAAATTACCGGCATTGTTCACCAGTATGTCAACCGTTTTACAATTATCATTTACCCAGTTGCCCAACTGTATGGCCTGTTCTTTTACGGAAAGGTCAAATGCCTTTGCTTTGATAACAGCATCTGGATATTGTGTTTGTAATGCCGCAACCGTATTGTACAAATGCACTTCGTTCCTGGAACTTAAAAAAAGATGGGCACCTTCGGCAGCAAATGCTTCTGCCACCGCCTTACCGATTCCCCTTGAAGCGCCTGTTATTACTACGTTTTTGGCTTTATTGTCGTTCATAACCGCTATTTAGTGTAACTATTTCACAATTTTACTGTATTTAGAATAATAAAACCGGCAATTTTGCAGTTTATAGTAATATGAAGTACAAACACCTCTTTTTCGACCTTGACCATACCCTGTGGGATTTTGATGCCAACGCAAAAAATACGCTGGTGGAAGTGTATGCAGCATTTGATCTGGAGAAAAAAGGCGTGATACCTTTTGAGGATTTTTATAAGCTGTATAAAATTCATAACGAGATCTTATGGGACCGTTTTCATAAAGGCTTTATCACCGGTGAAGAACTGAAATGGAAACGTATGTGGCGTACTTTGCTGGAGTTTAAAATTGCAGATGAAGAACTGGCAAAAGAAATGAGTGCAAAGTTTTTAGAGATACTGCCTACAAAAAAAATATTGTTTCCACATACTACGGAAATCCTGGATTATCTCACTGATAAAAAATATGAACTGCATCTTATCACCAATGGATTTGAAAAAACACAGCATACCAAATTAAGTAACAGTGGCCTGGATATTTATTTTAAAAACGTGGTGACATCAGAAGGCAGCAACAGTGTGAAACCTCAAAAGGAAATTTTTGAATATGCTATGAACAAGGCCGGGGCAGAACTGCATCACAGCATTATGCTGGGTGATAACCTGGAAGCTGATATACGGGGCGCTATGAATGTAGGTATGGACAATATTTTCATCAACCACATCCATGTATCTACTACAATGAAACCAACTTTTACTGTTACAAACCTGGAAGAGCTGAGGAATATTTTTTGATTGTTTCCCACAAAGGCGCAAAGGAAACAAAGAGGTTATATAGACTAAACTTCTAAACCTATCTTCCGTATCTCTCTTTCCACATCTCATTAAAAGTTTTCTGGCTGAAATTAAGTTTATCTCTGTGTGCAGTCCAGCCTTTAAAAATGCTGTTCACCACTTTGTTTTTGAGTGGTCCATTACCAAGGTTCATCATTCCTCTTTTTAAGCTGGCAGTTTTCCAAAGTTTCCATCCCATCTTTTCTGAGAAAGTACTTGCTCCATCTTCAACAGCATGTTTCCTGTTATCAAGTAACAATTCATGCAGGTTAATTTTTACTGAGCATACTTCTGTACAGGCACCGCAGAGAGAAGAAGCATAACTTAAATGTTTGAAATCTTCAATGCCTTTTAAGTTTGGTGTAATTACACTGCCTATTGGGCCACTGTAAGTGGTGCCATAAGTGTGCCCGCCAATATTTTTATAAACAGGACAAACATTCAGGCAAGCACCGCAACGGATGCAATACAAACTTTCTCTTTGTACAGGGCTTTGTAAAATATTTGTCCGCCCGTTATCCAATAGTATCACATACATTTCTTCAGGTCCGTCGCTTTCATTTTTTTGTTTTGGCCCGGTGATGATGCTGTTATACACTGTCATCTTTTGTCCGGTACCATACGTTGCCAACAATGGCCAGAATAAACCTAAATCTGTAAGTGAAGGGATCATTTTTTCAATGCCTACGATGGCAATATGCACTTTTGGAAAAGCACAACTCAATCTTGCGTTGCCTTCGTTTTCTGTTACAGCCACCGCACCAATATCGCTGATGATAAAATTGGCCCCGGTAACACCTACTTCTGCTGCAGTATATTTTTTCCTTAAAATATCTCTTGCCACTAAAGTGAGTTGCTGTGGTGTAAGATTGGGAAGTGTTCCTAATTTGGATGCAAATAATTTTGCCACATCTTCTTTACTCTTGTGCATCGCTGGCGTTACAATATGATAAGGTGGTTCGCCATCTAATTGCTGAATATATTCTCCCAGGTCAGTTTCTATACTTTCAATGCCATTTTTTTCCAGCTCTGCATTCAGGTGAATTTCTTCTGTCACCATGCTCTTGCTTTTAACCAACGTTTTGCAGTTGGCAGCTTTGCATATTTTCAAAATTTCTTCAATCGCCTGTGCTGCATCTTCTGCCCAGATTACTTTGCCGCCACGTTTGGTGAATTGCTGTTCGAATGTTTCTAATTGTTTATCTAAATTTTCAATCGATTTCCATTTTAAATTCTTTGCTCTTTCTCTTGCTAAATTCACATTCGCAAACTGCTCTTTTCCTTCCGGTACTTTTGCATTGTACTGGCTGATGTTAAAGTTTATCTTCCGCCTGTGTTCCAGGTCGGCAGCTTTGATGGTGCTTTTGGCTATGAAGTTTTGAGATGTTTCTGACATTAAATATTTTTTAAATTGAGCTTATTATCATTTATAAGTTTATTAAACTCTTTCAATTTCTTTTTTCTCAGCTTATGATTTCTTTCTGTAAAGATATATGCCCGGTGATCCACTATAAAAGATTGTCCATTGTATTTATAACCTATAAATGCTTTGTATTCGTTGGCTATTGTCTCGTTAAACTTACCACTCCAATTCATACATGCCGATGAGCCTGAAACATAAGTAGTGTCGTTAATATTCACTTTCAGATATTCAAAAGCAAGAGAATCATCTAACTCCATCAAACGCAAAAAGGCGAAATATTTAATAGTATGATTTTTTTCATCAGCATAAGCTATCACTGTATTCAATGGCATTTTTTTAAATAGGCTGTCTGCTTTTAATCTTTCTTCAGAAACACTATAACAATAGCGGTCGATATAACCATAGTCCTTTATTTCATTAAAAATTCTTTGTCTCCAGGCAAGAGTATCAATGCTGCTTCCCTGACTTTTGGCCTGGAAAGAAATGCTTAAAAATATAAGTAAATAACCAATAAATTTCATGATTGCCGGCTCGATTAACTTTCATCTAAAGATAAAAATACTTGGTGTTAAATGCTTTATAAAACGCCTCCAAAATATCCGTCCTCACATTCATCTTTACCAATTTGTTATTTGTTCCATCAGGCGTAAGCCTGTTACTCAAAAAAACATACAGCAGGTTATTCTCTGGATCAGCCCATACACAAGTACCTGTAAAGCCCGTATGTCCAAATGTAGCAGGCGAAGCAGACAACGCAGGATATGGTTCTTCTCTTTTGTAATTATCCCCGCCTGAACGATGCAGTCGGGCAAGTTTTTCCGGTTTATCAAATCCCAAACCACGCCGGCTGTTTTTGTTGTGATAGGCTGTAAAGAATTCAATTGTCTCTTTTTGCAAATATCTTTTACCATTGAATGTGCCACCATTCAAATGCATCTGCATTATCACAGCCATATCGTACGCATCACTAAATAAACCAGCATGGCCTGCCACGCCGCCAAACATGGCAGCGCCCGGGTCATGCACATTGCCACGTACAAGTTGTTTTCTAAAAATTGCTTCCTGCTCAGACGGTGCAATATTTTTAACCGGCATGTATTCTGTTGGTTTAAAACCAGCGGTAGATAAATTCAAGGGCCGGTAAAATTCCTTCTGTACATATTTGTCCAATGTTGTTCCGGTGACCGCTTCCACCACTTTGGCTAAAAAAATAAAATCGTTGTCGCTATACACATATTTGCCATGTGGGCCTAACGGGCTTTGCAGTATGCGGCTGAACATGGTATCTGTCCATTCTTTTTTCATGTAAAAGCTATTTGCCACTTTCACCGGAAAGGAATCAGACTTTGTTGTTGCAAACAGGTCAGGTCTTGCTGTACCTGTTGAATCAATGATCTCTTTGTAAAAAGGAATGAATGAAACCAGTCCTGCCTGGTGAAGCAGGACATCTTTTATCAATAACTTTTCTTTGTTAGTTCCTTTTACTGAAGGTAAATAATCACCTAAGTTTTTATTGAGAGAAATTTTATCCTGGTCATACAGTTTCATTATCGCCAGTGTGGTGGCACATGCTTTTGTAACAGATGCCATATCATAAACCGACCGGATAGAAGTTGGTTCAACTTTATCGTAATTAAAATTTCCAAAAGCTTTGTGGTAAGCAATGCGGCCATCTTTTACCGCCAGTATCACACAGCCTGGAGTGGCACCTTTTGCAATAGCATTTTCGGCTAACGAATCGACAACGTGGAATTTGTCATTTTTATTTGGGGCAAAAAAAAACCAGTAGTAATGCCACTTCCGAATTTATATTCCTCACAAACTGTAACAGGCAATACACCCTTAGCAGGAATTTTGCCCATTAAAAAATCTGCTGCCGCATTCTGTATGATGGGATCATCTTCGTAGCAGGCAACAAGATTTGGAGCGTTACAAAAATTCTTTATTGAATAAGGATTGCCAAAAACAAAAGTAGCGCTGTTTGTTTTCTCTTGCAATTGTGTTACCAGGTCAATAGCTGGTGCACTGATGCCAAAATTATTTTCTGGTTTTCTGTTGTAATTGTGAATGCCAATAATGACTTTGCTGTAATCCTTTAATTGAGTAACCAGTGACGCCACACGGGCATAGTTTTGTTTGTAATCAAAATAATACACCGCTGCGCCATATTCATTTTTCAATCGCTTCGCAAGATCATTTTCGCCATTTACACCAATAGCAATAAAAGCGATCTTATTACTGTCTGTTTTTTGTAAAGGAAAAATTGAATTGTCTTTTTTATTCAATAAAGTGATAACATTTTCTGCTACCAGTTTTTTCATTTCCGGAATGCCTTTATTCAAATCAGTAGCAATACTGTCCAATTTCACAGCAGCAATTTTTTCACCACCGTATTGATATTTTGCCAGCAATACTTTTTTGCAGTGGTAATTAATATCGTCCCAGCTTAATTGTTTTTTTGCAATAGCATCTTTTACTTTTTTTATTGTGCCTTCCACATCTGTAGGCAGGCAAAGCATATCATTTCCTGCAATAATAGATTGTACCGATGCTTCTCCACCCGGAAAGAATTTCTGTACACCCTGCATTTCCAAAGCATCAGTAAATGTTAATCCTTCGTAGCCCAGTTCTTTCCGCATTAAGTCATTTACATTTTTCTTTGAAATAGAAGTGGCCCTGTTTTTACTGCTGTCGATAGCAGGAATATATAAATGGGCGATCATCACACTGCCAACACCGGCTTTAAATATTTCCCTGAAAGGATATAATTCCAGTGAGTCCAATTGTGCCATTGATTTATTTATCACCGGCAGGTCCAGGTGTGAATCCACCGCCACATCGCCATGCCCGGGAAAATGTTTGGCGCAGGCCATTACGCCGGCATCCTGCATTCCCTTCATATATTCAATTCCATAGGCAGCTACTTTGTATTTGTCTTCGCCAAAGCTGCGGTCGTTAATTACAGGATTGTTGGGATTGTTGTTTACATCTACCACAGGTGCATAGTTAACGGTAATGCCGAGCCGCTTGCACTGCTCTGCCACTAATTTACCATACTGGTAAATAATATTTTTATCCTGCACAGCACCCAACATCATTTGCCGTGGCAATGCCTGCACGCTGTCGAACAAACGCATGCCCACGCCCCATTCCCCATCAATACAAACCATCAACGGCGTTTTGGCAATGCTTTGCAGGTTGTTTACAATGCTTCCCAGTTTTACCGGGCTGCCCTGGAAAAGACAGATGCCACCAATATTATATCGTTTTACTTTTTCAGTAACTAATGAATCAAAGTAGATGGGATTTTTTGTTTTAAAATCATAAGATGACAAACGCAGCACCATCAACTGTGCAATGCGTTGTTCTTCGGAAAGTGAATTAAGTACACTGTCTGCCCAAGCAATAGCTTTCGGTGATTGATCCTGGGCAACAGCAGTAATGTTCAATAGAACAAAAGATAAAAGAATGAAATGTTTTTTCATAGAAACAATTGTATTCACTCACAAAATAAGGTATTTGAAGATTAAGTAAATGTTGGAATTGTGTGAGCAGTGGTACTTTTTGTAGTAGTAAGCAGAGCCCCGAAGTCAAAAAATAACATATTTGTGTTATTGCCCAATTCGGATTCCTGTATATCTTTACCCCGGTTTTTCATAGGATATTGGATTTTAAAACGGGGCTGGATCTTTATCCGGGCCCTTTTTTATTTTCAGGCATCGGGCGCTGCAGTTTTATGGCTGTTTATTCCGGCAAGCAGCACTTTGGTTTTTGATTTTCCAATTACTTCTTCCAGTTCATTTACCGCCGCTTCTTTTATTTTTTTAACTGACTTAAATTTTTTCAATAAGCTGTCAATGGTCGATTTGCCAATACCTTGTATGTTTTCTAGTTCATTTTTAAAACTTCCCTTACTTCTTTGGTTGCGGTGAAAGGTGATACCAAACCTGTGTACTTCATCTCTTATCCTTCTTATCAGCTTCAGGCTTTCGCTATCCCATTTAAGTTTTAAAGACTGGCTGTCACCATGAAAAAATATTTCTTCTTCATTTTTTGCAAGGCCTACCAATGTCATCTTTCCTGTGAGGTTCAGTTCAGTAATACTTTCCATTGCAGCGCTCAATTGGCCTTTGCCCCCATCAATAATTATTAACTGCGGAAGGCTCTGCCCCTCATCGATCATTCTTTTATAGCGGCGGTAAACCACTTCTTTCATCGTGGCAAAATCATTTGGCCCTGTTACCGTTTTTACATTAAACCTTCTGTAGTCGTTTTTGCTTGGTGTGCCGTTTTTAAAGCACACCATTGCCGATACCGGGTAACTTCCCTGGAAGTTGGAATTGTCAAAGCATTCAATGTGCCGGGGAATCTCTTTTAAATACAGGTCGTTTTGTAGTTGTAGCAGCACACTTTTTATTTCATCAGCCGGTTTATCTTCTAAGTGAAGCAATTTTTTTTGCTTCAACTCTTCCTTAAAATAACCAACATTTTTTTCGGAAAGCTCCAGCAGTTTTTTCCTGTCGCCGGCTTTGGGTATTGTAACAAGTATATCAGCTTCTGCTGTTTCAATATTTACAGGAACAATAATTTCTTTTGCTTCGCTATTAAATGTTTCTCTCAATTGTGCAACAGCAAAGCTTAAAACTTCTTCTGCGGTCTCGTCTAATTTTTTTGTAAGGGTGATGGTTTTGGTTAGAACAATTGTACCATTGCTTACAGAAAGATAATTTACATATGCGGTTTCATCTTCCTGCAGTATGCTGAATACATCCATATTGCCTAACCGTTCATTTACCACAGCCGATTTTTGAGGTATTTCGCGAGTGAGAGTATTTCTTTTATCATTTCCGCCTTTTCAAACTCAAGGTTCTGTACATGTGTTTGCAGTTCGGTTTTAAAATGCTGTATAACAGGAGCAAGGTTTCCTTTCAAAATACTTCTTACCCTTTCCAATCCTTCTTCATAATCTTCCAGCGATTGCAAACCTTCGCATGGGCCTTTGCAATTGCCAAGATGGTATTCAAGGCATACTTTGAATTTTTTCTTTTCAATATTGTTTTGCGTAAGGTTGAGTTTACAGGTACGCAAGGGGATGTTCTGTTTTATAAAGTCAAGCAATTCCCTCACTTTGGTCAATGAAGTAAAAGGGCCAAGGTATTGTGAGCCGTCATTTATTTTCCTTCTTGTAAAAAATATTCTTGAAAAGGGCTCCTTTTTTATTACGATATAGGGATAGCTTTTGTCATCTTTTAAATTAATATTAAAGACAGGCTGAAAGTTTTTGATAAGGGAATTTTCAAGCAAAAAAGCATCCTGTTCATTGTTTACAATAGTAAACTCGATCTTGCTGATGCGTTGAACAAGTTCATGGGTTTTATAGCTGGTAAAGCTTTTTGAAAAGTAGGAACTCACCCGTTTACGCAGGCTCTTGGCTTTGCCTACATACAATAACTGGCTGGCTGCATCGTAATATTTGTAAATACCCGGTTGCAGTGGTATGGTCGCAGCTATTTTTGAAAACTCTTCCTGGGTCATTTACTTTAGATAGAAAATTTTAGGCACTTATTCACTCAGGTCCCAAATCCATTTTATTTCATTGATAACAGGGTTGACAGCATTTTTATCATTATTGATGGTTACAATTTTTGCCCATTTACCTGTTTGCCAGGTAAACTGCTGTGTTGCCAGGATATTATTTTCTTTTACCTGCTTCACCATATACACCCTGCGTATTTTGTTTCTGTTGGGGTCAAAATAAACATCCCAGCGCCTCAGGGTCATGCTGTCTGGCAATGTTGTTTTTGGGTCATACATAAATGTTACGGCTTCTGTACCCTCATCGTTAAACGTTGTTTCTTTAAACAAGGCAGCCATAGTTTTATCATCAATCACCGGGAATAAAAAACCTTCAAGTTTTGGCTTCACCTTGTCGGCTGGCAGCCATGCAGAGTCCTGTTTATTATTAACGGTGGTTATTTGCAAAATGGTTACCTGTACTGAATCAAGCTTGTTTAGTTCGCTTTGTAAAATGGATGTAACTGGTATAAAGGAAGTGTTTTCTGTTGTAGCCGGCGTTTTTGTAGTGTCGTTTACAGCAGTTGCATTGCCGTTGTTTTTATTTTGAGAACAACTGAAAAGAAACAGGCAGTGGCAAAATAGAACAAGATATTTTTTCATGTACCAAAATTAACCACATGCTTTATAAAAACAAAAAACCACTGCTGGTACGGCGCAGTGGCTTTTTGTTAAAATTTGTTCCTTGGGAACAGTATTATTAACGCCTTTGGCTAAAAAAAATTGTTTAATGGCAATTGCCTGGTGAAATTTACTAAAGCTGTTTTGTTACGCCCACTTTAAACCCAAAGTTGATCAGCCTTTCTTCCATTGAGTATAGTTTTGTGTTGGTGGAGAAAATTTGTGTACGGTACTGCGGACCCAACTGCCAGGTGTAGCCGCTTGCAGTTTTATAAGAAATATAAGTTTCGAAACCGGCATTAAGGTTAAACCTGTTTAATAAAGATGGATCATGTACATAGCTGCGCCTGTCTGCTGATATAATGAATGACTTTGCATACACCAGTATTGTTGGCTGAATAGCAGCGCCGGCATACCATGAAAAATTATCAACAGATGCTAATTTAAAATCTGCACCTATTGGTATTGACAACTGGTAAGTTTCGTTGTGCAATTTTGCAGGGGACAGGCCTGTTGCATTAGAGTAATTACTTGTTTTAAAAGTTTCATACACGTAGTTGTCTGCCTCATTATTCATAGTGATAGAGGTGGCAATCGGGTGATTGGTCTCAAATGCATGTGCGTTATACCGGGTATAGTTAAGCTGCAAACCTGCCTTTAGTTTTAATCTTTTTGCAAATGAATATTGTAATGATACGCCGGTTTCCACACCAAACGAGGGCTTATGTGTAACAGCATTATCAATACTTCTATTATTATTGTTGTTTGTATTTCCGCTAAGTGGTTTGTCTGCTGCATTATTTTTCAAATTCCTGTATACAACAGATGGGGTGACATAAGTTTGTAAACTTAGCTTGCCGCCCCATTTTTTTGCAGGCTTGTTGTGCATGGCAAAGTCTTCCATCCATGCTTTATCGGCCAGTGTTAACCCGGCAGGTTTATTTGATTTTAAAGGAGCCGCATTGTTTGTGGCAACGGGTGTTGCAGTAATATTTTCGTTGTTACCTGGTACGGATGCAACAGGAGCTTCAGTTGCTTTAGCATTATCAGCAGCAATATTCAGTGTGGTGCTGGCTTGCGGAACTGTGCTTTCAATTTCCACGATGAGGCTTTCTTCATTTGCAACCGTATTGTTGTTGGTTGCTGCAAGGTTATTATAATCTGTTGTTGGGTTATTATTAATCTGGGCAGTAGTGGTTGTTGTAATTACCACAGCAGAAGCTACAATGTTTTCATTGTTATTGTTTGTTGTTTCAATCCACTCATTGCTGTTTTTGTTTTGGTCTGCTTCATCCTCAACACTGCCCGCTGTTATTACAATAGTTTGTACAGCTGACTTATTACTTCCGGTGCCCCGGTTTTGAGAGTGCCTGGTATTGCTTGCCACATGCTGCCTTTTATTTAATTGGGTAGATGGCAATAATGCAACTCTTGTATTAGAGTTTACACTTGCGGTTGATAAGCTGTTATTATCTACCGGTTGCTGAACGTTTGAGGCAAAATGTATTTTTTCAACTGCTGTTTTGGATAATAAAGCATTATCAGCAGCGGTTTCCTTATTTACAGTATTGGTATTGAGATAACCAACTAAGAAAAGAAACCCGGTTAAAATAATGCTCATTGAAACAGAAGGAAGCCTGTTTCCGGGATGCATATTGTTATATATGCTGTACCAAACCCTTTTAGAGGGATACATCCTGAATTCGTCTGTCTTCTCTCTTAAGAATTTTTCAAAGTTTTCTATGTTGTATTTATTGCTTTCCATTTTTCACAAGCGCTTTCCGCTGCAGGTTTAAGTTAGTTTGGTAATCTCTTTTTTAAATAGCGGCAGAAACAACGGACACTTTTGCTTTTGTTTTCTGCATAATTTTTTTCTTTACTAAAATGTCTTCAAGCATAGTTTTAGCCCTCGTATATTGAGAGCGGCTGGTGCTTTCTTCAATATCCAGCATATTGCCAATTTCTTTGTGGGAATAGCCTTCAATTGCGTACAGGTTAAGGACTGTCCGGTAGCCCAGCGGCAGCGACCTGATACATTCCACTACCTCTTTTGCCTGCATGATAGATGGTATGGCTTCTTCCCTTATGCCTATATGCCCGGCATAAGCAATGTCCACACAATCTGAAAATTTTTTGTTCTTTTTCAGCGCATTAATACAGGTGTGTACTATAATTCTCCTGATCCAGCCTTCTAATGCCCCTTCGTTCCGGTACTGGTGCATTTGGGAAAATACCTTAATAAAACCTTCCTGCAGCATATCTTCCGCATCTTCCCTGTTTTTGGCGAAGCGATAGCAAACCCCAAGCATTCGGGGGCTGAACCGGGAGTATAATGCATCTTGAGAGGCAGCATCGTTTTGGAGGCAGCCTGCCAGCATTTGCTCTTCTGTCATAATTGTGCTTGGTTTACAGAACATAAATATAGGCAAATTAGCCAGCTTTAATGCTGCATGTTCAAAAAATGAATTGGGCGAAAACTAATTTTTTCTTAAAAAGCTATCGGCGGGATATTTTGCCTTCATACTATCAATGGCTGCATTAGCCCAATTTGATACAAGTAGCTTCTGGTCTTTGTTTAATATGGCATCCTTGTGTATAAGTGTATAGGAGCTTAATGGCATTTCATCCTCTTTTACCTGTTCT
>JAZKGV010000212.1:45688-53997 GCA_040385725.1 Bacteroidota bacterium
CCTATGGCCAGATGCACTGCATCACCCTCATCCTGCAGGGCCTGCGCGACGGCTGGATCCCGGACGACCAGAAGAACAAGTATTTCGATATCCTGCGCCGCCTGTTCTATTATTTCTTCCAGTTTTTTGTATTGCCTGCGGATGCCATAGGTGGAAAATTCGTTGAAGTTTACCTCACTTTTTCCTTCTTTAATATGATTATTAAGCCACCAGCTAACAGGTTGTATTTCTGCATACCACGGGTAGTTAGTGTTATTACTATGACAATCATAACAGCTTTTTTGTAGTATCTCCTGCACATTGGCGGGAACCGTCATCATCCTGCTTATATCATTAGTGTCAGCGGTTTCACTGTTGTCTGTATTTTTATCGGGGTGAAAAAACTGTATGACACCAAATATCAATAAAAGGATAAGCAAAATTCTGCGGAGCATATTTTATGGTTTAATGAAGGATATGAAGTTTCACTAAAGGTAATATTAGTTTTTCACTAAAATATTTCCTGTCATTTCTTTTGGTATTGGCAGTCCCATTACTGTTAAAATACTGGGTGCTATATCTCCCAGTTTACCGGCCAATACTTCTCCCTGCCAATTGTTGTCAATCACAAAAAGGGGAACAGGGTTTAACGTGTGTGCAGTATTAGGTGTACCGTCTTCATTTATTTCGTAATCTGCATTACCATGGTCAGCAGTAAGAAATATGGTGTAATCCTGTTTTAGTGCTGCGGCCACTACTTTTTCAACACAACTATCAACCGTTTCCACTGCTTTTATTACAGCCGGCCATACACCAGTGTGCCCAACCATATCAGCGTTGGCAAAGTTGAGGCAGATAAAATCAGCAGGATCGTTTTCAATTTCTTTTACGATAGAACTGGTTACTTCATGGGCACTCATCTCCGGTTGCAGATCATAAGTGGCAACTTTGGGAGAAGGCACCATAATTCTTCTTTCACCTTCAAATGGAACCTCCCTTCCGCCACTAAAAAAGAATGATACATGCGGATATTTTTCCGTTTCGGCAATGCGTATCTGTGTTTTGCCATTTTGCTCCAGTATTTCCCCCAGGGTGTTTTTCAGGTCATCATTTTCAAACATCACATTCACACCTTTAAAACTCTGGTCATATTGTGTTATGGTGGTGTAGTGTAATGGAATTGTTTTCATCCCAAAATCGGGCATATCGGTTTGTGTAAGCACCTGCGTAATTTCCCTGCACCTGTCTGTACGGAAATTAAAACAGATAACAACATCGCCTTCTTCAAGTTTAGTGTTAGCAATTTTGGCATTGATCACGGGCTTGATGAATTCATCCGTAATGCCATTGTTGTAAGAGGTTTTAATGGATTGTAACAAATTGTTTGATCTTTCGCCAGTGGCATTTACCAAAGCATCATAAGCCAGTTTCACCCTTTCCCATCTTTTGTCCCTGTCCATGGCATAATAACGGCCGATGATACTGGCAATTGAACCGGTTGATCTGTCCAGGTGTTCCTGCAGTTCTGTAATAAAGCTAAGACCGCTTTTTGGGTCTGTATCCCTGCCATCAGTAAAAGCATGTATCAAAAGATTATTTAAACCTTCTGCTTTACATAAGGAGCAAATGGCTTTAATATGGTTGATGTGAGAATGTACACCTCCATCACTTACAAGGCCAAGCAGGTGCAGTTTTTTATTTTTTTCTTTAGCATACCTGATAGCAGAAAGCATCACTTCATTTTTTTGAAATTCACCTTCCCTGATAGCAACGTTTATACGTTGGAGTTCCTGGTACACAATGCGGCCTGCACCAAGGTTCAAATGCCCTACTTCGCTGTTACCCATTTGACCATCAGGCAGGCCTACTAATTCGCCGCAGGTAATTAATGTTGTATTAGGATATTTTTTATATAGAGAAGTAACGAAGGGAACATTGGCATTTTGTATAACATCACTACTTTTTACCTTGCCAAGGCCCCAGCCATCCATTATTATCAGTATTGCTTTTTTATTTTTCATCTCTTTTGTTTATTTCCCAGTTATTATTAATGCCAAAGCTAACTTATTTGCAACTTTTTGCACCAGCTCCCTGTCTATTTTCATAGAATAACTTAATATTGATACTAACATTGCCTGCTGGCACGTTTTTAGTAAAGTCTAGGTTGTAAATTCAAACGTATGAAACAAATTTTACCAGTATTTCTTTCCTTTATTCTTTTCACTTCCTTCAAGCCTGCCATAAGTATTGATGAAGTGGTAAGTGCGATGAAAACAGGGAATGCAAGCGCCATGACGGCTTATTTTGATAATACTGTTGAAATAACACTGCCAGATAAAGCCAACAGTTACAGCAAGACACAAGCAGAGCTGGTGCTGAAAGATTTTTTCAGTAACAACCCTGTTAAAGGTTTTACAGTAATACATAAAGGGCAAAATGCTGGTTATATGTATTGTATCGGTACACTCGTTACAAAAAATGGCAACTTCAGAACCACTATCCAGATGAAGCAAAAAAAGGATGCCGAAGTGCTGCAGGAGTTGCGTTTTGAAAGCATGTAAATTTTAAACGCTTAATAATAAAGATCCCCCGCTTGCCGGGGGATTTTTATTATTAGATTTGTCCCGATGTTATACGAAGAAAAATTAAAGTTGCTTATTAAAAATGCGCTTGCTGAAGACATTGGCGATGGCGACCACTCAACATTGTCAAGCATTGATGCCGGAGCAACAGGAAAAGCTGTTTTGAAAATTAAGGAAGATGGGATACTTGCCGGCGTGAGTGTGGCAGAAAAAATATTTGATCACATGCAGCCAGATGTTGTATTCACTGCTTTTAAAAAAGATGGCGAAGCAATGAAGTACGGCGAAGTGGCTTTTGAAGTAGCCGCCAAAGTGCATACCATTTTGCAATGCGAAAGATTGGTGCTGAATAGTATGCAACGCATGAGTGGTATAGCAACATTAACAAAACAATACACTGATAAGCTAAAGCCTTATAAAACAAAATTATTGGACACAAGAAAAACCACTCCTAATTTTCGCCTGTTGGAAAAAGAAGCAGTGAGAATTGGTGGTGGAATAAATCACCGCTTTGGTTTGTACGACATGATAATGCTGAAGGATAACCATATTGATTACTGTGGTGGTATTGAAAAAGCAATTGAAAAAGCATATCAATATGTGCAAACAAACAAACCGGGATTAAGAATAGAAGTGGAAACGAGAAATATTGAAGATGTGAAAAAAGTGATGGCGGTAGGTAAAGTGGATGTGATAATGCTGGATAACTTTACGCCTGCACAAATTACCGAAGCCTTAAAAATTATTGATAGTAAATATCAAACAGAGGCAAGTGGCGGTATTAACCTTACAAATATTGAAGCGTATGCAGTTACCGGAGTAGATTTCATCTCAAGCGGTGCCGTAATACACCAGGCAAGAAGTTTGGATCTTAGCCTGAAGGCCCGCCTGAACGGAACGGGCAGGCAGTAATAAATAAATAAAAAGATGCAAAAGAAAAAACTAAACTCACTCAGCGGATTGGTTTATTCAACAAACCCCGATTTTAAAATAGAAGAGGAAAATACAGAAGAGCAGGAAACACTACCGGCAGCACAACAAAAGTTAAAAATATTACTGGATAAAAAACAGCGTGCCGGTAAATCTGTAACATTGGTGGATGGATTTATTGGTAAAGATGCTGATATGGAAGAGTTAGGTAAAAAACTCAAAACCTTTTGCGGTACAGGGGGCTCCGTAAAAGATGGCGAAATATTAATACAGGGGGATAACAGGGACAAAGTGTTGCAGTGGCTTCAGAAAAATGGATATACGGCTGCAAGAAAAATATAATATCAATAGTTATTTACCATTTTAGCAAATCCAATTCCCATATTCACAATAAAACCACCTTGTTTTTCCTATATTTACATATAATAATTGTCATTTAATGGTTTCAAAAATATCAGAAGGCGTTACAGTTTCGGTAGAAACCTTTTACCAACCGGATTATAGCAACCCGGCAAACAACGAATTTATGTTTGCCTATCGCATTACCATTGAAAATAACAATTCTTTTCCTGTTCGCTTGCTCCGCAGGCACTGGCACATATTTGATGCTACCGGAAACGCAAGGGAAGTAGAAGGCGAGGGTGTAATTGGTGTGCAGCCACTCATTAATCCCGGCACAAATTATCAATATGTAAGCGGTTGCAATTTAAAAACAGAAATGGGCAAGATGTATGGCATTTATCAAATGGAAAATGTCAATAACAAAAAAATATTTGAGGTAGCTATTCCTGCATTTGAAATGATGGTGCCTTTTAAACTAAACTGACACAGTTTTGTATTGCACTTCTATCCATCCACTTAATTTTGCAGCCCAATAATATCAATCATGGCAAAAGTAACTTTCAATAACAGCAACAACCTTTTTTATCAAAGTTTAAAACAGGAGGTTGATGAATATTTTGAAAATAAAAAACTCAAAAAAACAGGTAACTGGCGGCTGTATATTAAAACTATTGTGCTGGTTGGCAGTGCTATTGCTATTTACAGCAGTTTAATTTTTTTATCACTTTCGCCCTGGGTTGCCTTATTGTTTGCAGCTTTGCTGGGTTATACCATGGCATGTATTGGTTTTAGCGTTATGCATGATGCTAACCATGGCAGTTACAGCACCAAACCATGGTTAAATGACCTGCTTGGGCTGAGTATGAATGCCATGGGCGCCAGTGCTTTTTTCTGGAAACAAAAACATAATATTATCCATCATACCTATACCAATGTAGATGGCATTGATGATGATATTGCCAAAAGCCCCATTATACGCCATTGCGAAAGCCAGCGCTGGGTGCCGGCGCATAAAGTGCAGCATATTTACCTCTTGCCCATCTATGCATTAAGTACACTCTTCTGGGTTTTTATTATGGATTTTACCAAATACTTTACCGGTAAAATATTTACTACTGCAGCCTGGAAGATGACAACAAAGAATCACATCATTTTTTGGGCAACTAAAATTTTATACATCACATTTTATATGGTGATACCTGCAATGGTTTGGGGCGTGGGCCCATGGCTGGCCGGTTATTTTATTTTGAATGCAGCCATGGGATTAACCATGTCAATTGTATTTCAACTGGCGCATGTGGTGGAGAATACAGAATTTGAAACAGTGGCATTGGATGAAAGCAAGAACATAGAAACTGCATGGGCTGAGCACCAGTTAAAGACCACTGCTAACTTTGCTATGGGTAATGTTGTTGTTTCCTGGTTTGTTGGCGGATTAAATTTTCAGATCGAACACCATCTTTTTCCAAAGGTGAGCCATATACATTACCCTGCCATCAGTAAAATTGTAATGGCTAAATGCAAAGAGTATAATATGCCCTACAATAAATACGATACCATGAGTGAAGCTGTCGCTTCTCACTTCAGGGTAATGAAAGAATTGGGAAAAGCGCAGGTGGTGGTGAAGAAGAAGGCACAATTGCAGGCGGCTTAAAATTGGTTTAGTCCCGATAGCTATCGGGATAGATGGTTTAGAAGTTTAGGAGTGCTTGCGCATTTAAGTTTCTAAACTAAACTTCCTAAACCCTCTCAACCTCCTAAACTCTGTTACGGTTTATACTTCGCTTCCTGGAAAATAGTTTCTTCATCCATGTTTATCAACTGCTGTAAGGTAACGGCAGCATTTTTTTCCATGTATTTTTTTACGATCTGCCATCCGGCGTAAGCGCCAATATTTCCCGGGGCACCTTCGCCCAGTTCATCTGTTTTAGGGCCCGGCTCAATGTAACGCAGCATTAAATTTTTATCAAGCGTACGCAGCAGGTTTGCCTTTACAAACATATCCCATATCCGGGTTTCGTATTTGTTGCAGTCTTTCATTTGTTCTTCAGTATATCCAATCAGTTTATATTCGGGTGTGCCTGGTAAAAATTTACTGAGTATATAAAGCCGTTTTCCTCTATCCACCATTTGATTTACCAAAGGTTTATCACTTTCTTTTGCCGGGTAAATATCATTCACCGCCTGCTTTGCAATATTGATGGCAATATGATCCGGCTCAAAGGTCATGCTGATATAATCAGGATAAATAGTTTGTACAAGGCTTGATTTGTAAATGGGATTGTTTTTGCCCAAATGATAATGTAATCCAACTATGATGGCGTTATCGCTGATGCCATCGCCATCTCCATCTGCAGGGCCGATGTATGTAATAATCTTCCCCGGTACCTTATAGTTGGGGAAATAATGTTTTACATACTGCATGGTTTTTTTTATCTCATTCTCATAGGTAGAAAAATCATTGAAGATCTTTTCTGCGTCATTATAAATATGACGGTAACTGTTTACAAACCCGTTTACATAAGTGGCTGTAGTGTCGGCAGGCCAGCGTGGGTCGGCGCCTAAAATCTGGTTGATGAAAATATTGGTAAAAGCCGGGTCACTGCTTTGTAACTGCTGCAGGTAGCTGGTAAAAGACGTGGAGGTGCTGTCAAATAGTTTCTTTTCAAACCGTTCTGTTTGCAGATCAATTTTAATATCAGAAACATCCGGTGTATTGTCGCTGTTGCAGGAAAAGAAGGACAGGCAAACAAAGCAAACAACAATAAATACTCTCATCTTTAATTTTTTACCTTTACAAATAATTTTACAAATATAGAGTTTCACATTTTAGAGATTGGATATGAAAATATTTTTGGCGCAACAGAACTATCACATCGGCAATTTTGAAAGCAATACGGAAAAAATAATTTGTGCTATTAACCTGGCAAAAGAAGAGGGAGCAGATATTGTGGTATTTAGTGAATTAAGTGTATGTGGTTATCCACCGAGAGATTTTTTAGAGTTCAATGATTTTATAGAAAAGAGTTACGCTGCTATAGATAAGATAAAAGAACAGGCAGGTAACATTGCAGTGATTGTTGGCGGACCAGACAGGAATACGATCAGGGAAGGAAAAGACCTTTTTAATGCGGCTTTCTTTTTATACAATAAAGAAATAAAAGCTGTTGCACATAAAACGTTGTTACCAACTTACGATGTGTTTGACGAATACCGCTATTTTGAACCGGCGTATGAATGGAATGTGATTGAACACAAGGGAAAAAGAATTGCATTGACCATTTGTGAAGATATCTGGAACCTCGGTGATAACCCGCTCTATAGAATTTGCCCAATGGATAAGCTGATGGAGCAACAGCCAGATGTGATGATCAACATCTCCGCTTCACCTTTTGATTACACACATGATGAAGACAGAAAAGCCACCATCAAGGCAAATGTGCTGAAGTACAAACTGCCTATGTTTTACTGCAACTGTGTTGGCAGCCAAACAGAAATTGTTTTTGATGGCGCTTCCTTAGTGTTTGATAAAAATGCCAACCTCTGCGGACAGTTGCCCTCCTTTCAATCAAAGCTGGAAGGTTTTGTACTGAATAAGGATGGAACAATTGAAGGAGAAATTATTGAACCAGCCAGTCGTGTGCCAGCTAAGGAATTATTGCCATCGGGTTTAGAAGAGAACTTAAATATTCAGCAGGTGCGTGATGCGCTGGTTATGGGTATTAAAGATTACTTCAACAAAATGGGTTTTAGCAAAGCCATCATCGGCAGCAGTGGTGGTATTGACAGCGCTGTTACTATAGCATTAGCCTGTTCCGCTTTGGGTGCAGAAAATGTAAGGGCTGTTTTAATGCCTTCTCAATATTCAACGGATCATAGTGTAAGCGACGCAGAGCAATTGAGTAAAAATATCGGTAATCCTTACGACATTGTTCCGATAAAAAATATTTACGATAGTTTTTTAACTGAACTCAAACCCATCTTTAAAGATCTTCCTTTCAGCATTGCAGAAGAAAATATACAAAGCCGCTCAAGAGGAAATTTATTGATGGCAATAGCCAATAAGTTTGGATACATTTTGCTTAACACATCTAACAAAAGCGAACTGGCAACCGGCTACGGCACATTGTATGGTGATATGGCTGGTGGACTTGGCGTACTGGGTGATTGTTACAAACTTCAGGTGTATGCATTGGCGAAATACATCAACAAGGGCAAGGAACTGATCCCGGAAAATATAATCACCAAAGCACCTTCAGCAGAGCTAAGACCGGGGCAAAAAGATTCTGATTCACTTCCTGATTATGCTGTTCTTGATAAAATTTTATACCAGTATATCGAAAGAAGACAAGGGCCAAAAGAAATAACAGCACAGGGCTTTGATGCAGCACTTGTTGACCGTGTGCTGAAAATGGTGAATACCAATGAATATAAGCGCAACCAGGCACCGCCGATTTTGCGCGTTTCTACCAAGGC
>JAZKGV010000213.1:0-1837 GCA_040385725.1 Bacteroidota bacterium
GCGGTGGTTTGGCCCGGGCGACCCTGTAAGTTTACAAGACATTAGACAGGCTGGCTGTACAGGTGTTATTACTGCTTTGCATCATATTCCTAACGGCCAGACATGGCCTGTGAATGAAATTCAACTGCGGAAAAAAGAAATTGAAAACGCCGGGCTTAGCTGGAATGTAGTGGAAAGTGTGCCCGTGCATGAAGCAATAAAAACACAGGCAGCTTCCTTTGACCAATATATTGAAGCTTATAAGCAAACAATAAAAAATCTTAGTAATTGTGGCATTAAAATAATCACTTATAATTTTATGCCGGTGCTTGACTGGACAAGAACTGATCTTTCTTATACAGTAAAAGACGGCAGCAAAGCACTTCGTTTTGAGAAAGCGGCTTTAGCAGCTTTTGATATTTTTATTTTAAAAAGAAAAAATGCTGATGCTGGTTACAGCCAGGAAGAATTGATAGCAGCAGAAAAAAAGTTTAGTATAATGAGTGAAGCAGAGAAAGCCCTCATTCAGAAAAACATCATTGCTGGTTTGCCCGGTAGTGAAGAGAGTTTTACGCTTGAACAGTTTCAACGATCATTGGATGCGTATGAAAATATTGATGCCGCTACACTTCGAAAGCATCTTATTTATTTCCTGCAGCAGGTGATACCGGTTGCAGACGAATATGGAGTAAAGATGGCTATTCATCCTGATGACCCACCTTATTCAATTTTGGGATTGCCAAGAGTGGTAAGTACAGCAAAAGATATAGAAGCATTGGTAACCGCTGTTCCTTCATTAAATAATGGCCTGTGTTTTTGCACCGGTTCATTTGGTGTAAGAGAAGACAATGACCTGCCGGCCATGATAAAGCAATTTGCTGACAGGATACATTTTATTCATCTCCGCAGCACCAGCAGGAATGAGCAGGGGGATTTTTTTGAAGACAACCATTTGGAAGGGGATGTGGATATGTATGCAGTGATAAAAGAACTGGTAAAAACAATGCAACAGCAAAAATGTGCTATACCTGTGCGGCCCGATCATGGGCACCAGATGCTGGATGACCTGCATAAAAAAACAAACCCCGGCTATTCGGCTATTGGCAGGCTGCGTGGGCTGGCAGAAATAAGAGGAGTTGAACTGGGAATATTAAGAAGCCTGACTGAAATAAAAGAATAAATTAAAATGATAAAAAAAACTGCGACGATTGTTATTGCGTTGGTACTACTACAACAGGCAAATGCACAATGGCAACCGTTGTTCAATGGCAACAACCTGAAAGGCTGGAAGCAGTTAAACGGTAAAGCAAAATTTGAAGCAAAAAATGGAGAAGTAATTGGAACTACCGTACACGGAGAGCCCAATTCATTTCTTGCTACAGAAAAAGAATATGATGATTTTATATTGGAATTTGAATTTAAAGTTGACAGCCAGATGAACTCCGGTGTACAATTCAGGAGTGCAAGCGATACCAGTTACAGGAAGGGCCGTGTTCATGGTTATCAATATGAAATTGATCCTTCTAAACGTTCGTATAGCGCCGCCATTTATGATGAAGCAGGAAGGGATTGGCTATACCAGCCAGAGTTAAATCCTGCAGCGATAACTGCCTTTAAACACGGACAATGGAACAAAGCAAGGATTGAATGCATCCGTAATAGTACAAGAACATGGATCAATAATATTCCTGCGGCTTATTTAATTGACAGTATTACCACCAAAGGGTTTATTGCATTGCAGGTACATAGCATTGGTGATGATGATAAAGCAGGCAGGCAGGTACGCTGGCGCAACATCCGCATACAAACAGGAAATATACAATCTCTACCATCCACCAACCAGGTCATTGTAAACCTT
>JAZKGV010000213.1:1847-15127 GCA_040385725.1 Bacteroidota bacterium
CTTATTTCTAATAATGTTTCTGAAACGGAAAAGAAAAAGGGCATCGTTTTATTATGGGATGGCAAAACAACTGATGGATGGAGAGGTGCTTATAAGAATAAGTTCCCGGACAAAGGTTGGGAAATAAGAGATGGAGTGTTAACTGTATTACTTTCTACCGGTGACGAAGCAGCAGGTGGCGGCGATATTGTTACTAAAAAAGAATACAGCGCATTCATACTACAATTCGATTTTAAATTAACCGAAGGTGCCAATAGTGGTGTAAAATATTTTGTTACAGAAAAAGATACTGCCAAAGGTTCTGCGATCGGGTTAGAGTATCAATTACTGGATGATGACAAACATCCCGATGCAAAATTGGGTGTTGTTGGCAATCGTACTTTAGCATCACTCTACGATTTGATCCCTTCATTAAAAGATGGATGGGCAAGAAAACCAATTGGTGAATGGAACCATGGTATGTTAATAGTGTATCCTGATAATCGTGTGGAGCATTGGCTTAATGGGTGGAAGGTGTTGGAATATCAAAGAGGCGCTCCTTACTTTTATGCGTTGGTTGCAAGAAGTAAATATTCTGTCTGGCCAAATTTTGGCATGGCTGAAAAAGGGCACATTTTATTACAGGATCATGGAAACGCTGTCTCTTTCAGGAGCATCAAGATCCAGGAATTAAAATAGCCAACTCATAACTTATAACTAATAACGTAAAGACATGTCTACAAGAAGAAAATTTGTAACGCAGGCAGCTTTTGCAGGCGCTGGTGTTATGCTATCAAAACTTGCATGGTCTGCTCAAAGTTATAACCGCATCATTGGTGCTAACGACAGGGTAAGGGTGGGTGTGGTTGGTTTTTCTGACAGGCATAAATACAGTCATCTCCCCTGCTTTATGAACCACTATAAAGAATTAAATTTCGACCTGGTGGCCGTATCAGACATATGGAAACAAAGGCGGGAAGAAGGCGCTGCCGCATGGAAAGAAAAAATGGGACATAATATTATTTCCTGCAGGAATAATGAAGAGATGTATAATAAAAAACTGGTGGACGCTGTTTTTATCGGTACAGCAGATTTTCAACATGCATTACATTGTATTGAAGCAGTAAATGCCGGTTGCGATGCATTTGTAGAAAAACCATTTGCTGAAACAATGGATGACAACAAAGCTGCACTCAAGGCAGTGAAAGCAAGCGACAGGATCGTACAGGTAGGCTCACAAAGAAGAAGCGGAACAAATTATCATGCGGCACATGATTATATACGATCAGGGAAATTTGGTGCGATAACAATGGTAGAGTTAAGCTGGAATGTAAACCAGCCAGGCCGCTGGCGCAGGCCTGCATTGCTTAGCCAATTAAAAGAAGAAGATACCGACTGGAAAAGGTTTTTGATGAACCGGCCTTTTGAAAATTTTGACGCAAGAAAATATATTGAGTTCCGTTTATTCTGGCCTTATTCGTCCGGCATTCCCGGTCAATGGATGAGTCACCAGATAGATACAGTACATTGGTTTACCGGGCTGCAGCATCCAAGAAGCGTGGTGGCTAACGGTGGCATCTACATGTGGAAAGATGGACGAAAGAACTGGGATACGATGACGGCCGTTTTTGATTATGGGCCACAGGAAGATATGAGCACCGGTTTCCAGGTAAGCTTTACATCACGAATGCACAACGGGGATGAGAACCCGGCAGAAATTTACTACTCCAATGGCGGCGAATTAAATCTCAACACAAATAAAATTTCTCCCAAAGGCGGCCTTACCAAACATTTTGCAGATGCAATGGGCATGCAGCCTTTTTTATTACCTGAAATGGAATTGACAAGCTCAGAAAAAGTAGTTGCTTCTGCCAACACCGGTGGAGATGTGCTTACCTCCAATCACATCCGCAACTGGATGGAGTGTATAAGAAGCCGGCAACAACCCAATGCACCTGTAGATGCAGGTTATAGTCATTCTATTGCAACGATCATGACCAATGCTGCAGTAATAACGGGGCAAAAAGCAACATTTGATGATGCTGCACAAGAGGTAATAGTTGGAGGAAAAATATTTACGCCTTACTAAAAAATCCATTTACTCTTTTACCAATTCAATTTGCATCACCTTTTATTTTTAAGGGGATAAAAAATGCTTGCAATTAACTTTTTGAGTTTGTACCTTATACTCACGAAAAAAATTGCTCATCAAATCTTTTTAAAATGAAAAAGAATGAAAATGAATTAACCACTCATCGCCGTGGATTTATCGGAACGCTGGCAGCCGGTGCGGCATCAATAGGCATAGCTGCATTAGCTCCCTTTAAATTAAACGCAGCGCCTTTAGCAACTAACACAAATGCGAATTCAATCTTTTCAACAAATGAAACACCAGACGAATGGTTTGATAAAGTAAAAGGCAAACATCGTATAGTGTATGATGTTACTCATCCTGAGGGCATTTTCCCGTTTGCATGGCCAAGAGTTTTTTTACTTACTAACATGGCTACAGGCACCCCTTTTAGTGACTGCGGCGTTGTGGTAATACTAAGGCATAGTGCTATTGCATACGCATTTAAAAATGAGCTGTGGGAAAAATACAAGTTTGGCGAAGTGTTTAAAGCAAACGATCCGGCAACAAAAGCACCGGCTACCCGCAATCCATTCTGGATGCCCAAAAAAGGTGATTTTAAAGTGCCGGGTATTGGTGAAGTGGCCATCGGCATTAATGAGTTACAGGCAGATGGTGTAATGTTTTGCGTTTGTGATGCAGCCATAACTGTTTACAGTGCTGTTGTGGCAGGTAATATGAAAATGGAAGCTGCTGATGTAAAGAAAGAATGGTTAAGTGGTTTGTTGCCCAACATTATGGTAGTACCATCTGGCGTGTGGGCAGTAGGCAGGGCACAGGAACATAAATGTGGTTATTGTTTTGTGGCTGAGTAAGCCATCGTTTTTTTGAACCGGAGCAGCCTTATTTATTAAGGCTGTTTTGGTTTCTTATATCCTTTAGTTTTTTCATTTCTTTGAAAGGGCCGTATTTATGTTGTATAGAGGGAAAACTATCATCAAACGGGCCGAAGGGATAATCAACTGGTTTGGAATTTTTTTTAGGCCAATCATAGCTGAAGAATTTTTGCGGCCGCTGCTGTGAACTGATATAGGCCGCTACGTCCCATGCTTCTTCATCAGTTAACATTGGCTTGTTTTCATTTACAGAATAAGGCATGTTGTATTTTATAAATGGGGCCAGCCTGGTAAGCCTGTACATTCCTGCGCTTACATTGTAGCTATCATGTCCCCACAAAGGAGGATAAAAATACCCGGATGAATCTGCATTGGGTTTTCCTTCACCATTAGTACCGTGGCAAACAATGCATTTGGCCATATATATTGCTTTGCCTTTTAGTGTATCTGCTGCCCGGTCAATAAACGGCATTTGCAATGTTTCTGTTCCTGCTTTTGGGGTAGATGCAGTAACATCTTTGCCAACCCACTTAATATAAGCAACCATCGCTTTTATTTCCTTACTGGTACTGTCAAACTGTTTGCCGTTCATACTTCGCTCCATACATTCGTTTATACGAAAAACGATAGACTCTACTCTCCCACTCCTGTCACGGTATTTTGGATAACTTGCTGCCACTGTTGCAAAACTGTTAGCATACAATCTTGTTCCAGCATCCAAATGACAATTCTGGCAGTTAAGTCCATTACTTATTGCAGCAACAATTCCTTTTGGCCCAAAATAATGTGATGTGTTTGCAATAAGTTCCCGGCCATACTTTATCAATTCGCCCTCTTCAGTTGCAGGAATAAGTTTACTTTCAGGAGCTACCCATTTTTTTTCTATTACGCTATCAACAGATCTGTTTTGTGCAGGCACATTATGTTGCCGGGAGATAAGTAAAACTATTCCTCCAACAATTATCACAAGTAAGATCAGCAAAGTATATATCGATGGTTTTATACTCATTTTTAATGCGCCACTTTAATATAACCCCACCCTTCTTTTTGTTTGGTAATTATTTCATAGATGCCATCCGGTACTACTTCCACACCAGTTACCAACTGGCTTTTATCTGTGTTTGTTCTTTGCAGTGTAATAGCACACACTTTAAAACTCACATCTTTAATTCCCAATAATTTTTGAACAGCTTCTGCCTGCGGCTTGTCTTTTAAAATAAGGTTGAGCCCTTGACCATATACCACTACTTCCAGTTTTGCATCAGGATTAGCTTCTTTAATAAGCTTTACTTCCCTTACCACCGCCTGATGGCTTATGGTATCCCTGCTGCTCATATCAAACACAACTTTATAATCTGCATGTTGGGCTGCAATATTTTGACAAATGAACATCAAGCCGAAGAGTAATGCGATATTCTTTTTCATAGTGATCAATTTTGTGTCAGAAAAATACAAAGAGATAGCCTTAAATGCAATAGAAAAAGCTCTATTTACCGGCCAAATGGAGATTCCTGGAAATATTAAACTGTATTCAAAATTCCCTTTCGGCATCGATTGCGCCTTTTTTGGGTCAATTCCCCTATTTTTGCCCACCTAAAATTTAACAATAGCAGAACATGGACAAACTATTTTATGTAGTTCCGGCACTAGGCATTGTGGGCCTTTTGTACACATTTGTAAAGTTTGCCTGGGTATCTAAACAAGATGCAGGCAACGACCGTATGAAAGAGATCAGCACTTATATTGCTGAAGGTGCAATGGCTTTCTTAAAAGCTGAATACAAGATCCTTACCTACTTCGTTATTATAGGTGCCATCTTACTTGGCGTGATGGGCGCCAGCAATGAGAATAGCCACTGGAGTATTGCGATCGCATTTGTTTTAGGTGCTTTCTTTAGTGCACTGGCTGGTTTTATTGGTATGAGGATAGCTACCAAAGCAAACGTTCGTACTGCCCAGGCAGCCCGTACAAGTTTAAGCAAAGCATTAAAAGTTTCTTTCACGGGTGGTTCTGTAATGGGACTTGGTGTGGCAGGTTTGGCTGTACTTGGTTTGGGTGGGTTGTTCATAATATTGAAAATGATCTTTGCTCCTGATGCCCCGGTTGACAGCCATGAAATGGAGCGTACTATTGAAATATTAACCGGCTTCTCTCTCGGTGCAGAATCAATTGCATTGTTTGCCCGAGTAGGTGGCGGTATTTATACAAAAGCTGCTGATGTAGGTGCTGATCTTGTTGGGAAAGTGGAAGCAGGTATCCCTGAAGATGACCCCCGTAATCCTGCAACTATTGCAGATAATGTAGGCGATAATGTGGGTGATGTTGCCGGCATGGGTGCTGATTTATTTGGCTCTTATGTAGCAACAGTACTGGCAACAATGGTGTTGGGAAGGGAAACAACTGCTGATGATAATTTTGCAGGATTAAGCCCGATATTATTACCAATGTTGATTGCTGGTGCTGGTATTATTTTCTCAATCATCGGAACTTTCTTTGTTAGGATTAGCGAAAACGCTGGTTTAAGTACAACCAAAGTACAGAACGCTTTAAACATGGGTAACTGGGGCTCAATAATATTAACTGCCATTGCCTGTTACTTCTTAGTAAATTATTTATTACCAGATACAATGATGCTTCGTGGATTTGAATTCACCAAAATGGGTGTTTTCTATGCTATCCTTGTTGGGCTTGCTGTAGGCACGTTAATGAGTATCATTACTGAATATTATACAGCCATGGGTAAAGGCCCGGTTAAGAGTATTGTTCGCCAAAGCGGCACCGGCCATGCAACTAATATCATTGGTGGTTTGGCAGTAGGTATGGAAAGTACCATGTTGCCAATACTTGTTTTAGCTGCTGGTATTTATGGTTCGTATGCTTGCGCTGGTTTATATGGTGTGGCTATTGCCGCAGCTGGTATGATGGCAACAACTGCTATGCAATTAGCCATTGATGCTTTTGGCCCTATTGCAGATAACGCTGGTGGTATTGCAGAAATGAGTGAACTGCCAAAAGAAGTTCGTGAAAAAACTGATATACTTGATGCTGTTGGTAACACTACTGCTGCTACAGGTAAAGGCTTTGCGATTGCTTCTGCTGCATTAACTGCCCTGGCATTATTTGCAGCTTATGTTGGTGTTGTAAAAGCAAATGGTTATGACTTACATGATGCCATCAACATTTATCATGCAGATGTATTGGCTGGTTTATTTGTTGGTGGTATGATACCATTTATTTTCTCTTCTCTCGCCATTAAAGCAGTAGGCCAGGCAGCGATGGCAATGGTGGAAGAAGTACGCCGCCAGTTCCGCACTATCCCTGGTATAATGGAAGGTACAGGCAAACCTGAATATGATAAATGTGTGGCTATCTCTACAGATGCTTCTATTAAAAAAATGATGTTGCCCGGTGCTATTGCGTTGCTCTCTCCTATTATTATCGGTTTTGTTTTTGGCCCCGAAGTATTGGGTGGCTTTTTAGCTGGTGCTACTGTTAGTGGTGTATTGATGGGAATGTTTCAGAACAATGCAGGTGGTGCATGGGACAATGCTAAAAAATCTTTTGAAAAAGGTGTTGAGATAAACGGTGAGATGTTTTATAAAAAATCAGAACCACACAAAGCATCTGTTACAGGCGATACGGTGGGTGATCCATTTAAAGATACATCTGGCCCATCAATGAACATTCTTATTAAACTGATGAGTATTATATCATTGGTTATTGCTCCAAGCATTGCTAAATTACATGGTGATAAAGCACAATCATCGCAGAAGAAAGATAAAGTGGAACAGGTAATTATTACAAAAAAATAAAGTATTAGAATTTATAGACTGGCTGCTTCTTTTGAAGCAGCCTTTTTTATTTTTACTGTATCTTTAAAAGAAACTTCTGTTAGTAATATCTTATGTTTAAGAGGGCGAATTGAAATATATTTGTTTAAGTAATCATAAACTGCCTTTTAATGAAAAGAAATAACCCTTATTTGTTTATTGGCAGGGAAATTTCCTATTTCATTAATCTTTATGGCTCAAATGATCATAAGCACATTTAATCCTACATTGTAATTATGACTTTATGAAACTGCCATTATTAATTGTACTTTTTTTATCTGTTTTAATAAATAGCATAAACGCACAAATACCTCCTGGTAGTGTTTTATGGCTCCGGGCAGATCAACAGGTTATTACCGGCGCTGGCAACAGGGTTACCAACTGGAATGATGTGAGTGGAAACAACAACAATGTCTCACAGGGGAATGTTAGCAACCAACCTGAGTTAATTCAAAATGTTTTTGGCAACATGCCTTCCATTCTTTTTGATGGAGTAAATGGTAAATACTTTTTAAACAATACATCTATCAATCTTGTGCCGGCAGGCAGCCCCAGAACAATTTTTATTGTCGGCAAAATGGATTGTGCAGCTGTTGCAAACGGTGGTGGTGCTTTCCCGGGTGGTGGAGGGGCTTTGTTTACTTTCAGGAGAACAGCACCCATTTTTTGCGTAGAGTCTGTTACAGTTCCTCCTAATGGCAATTTTGTATACACTGCTGGTTTAGGTACTTTTAGTAATGAAACTGTTGCTGATGATTTTATCAATACTTCCAAATTCACTTTTGTCCATACCTATATTTCAAATGGCAGCGGCACTCACTTACAGTTAAGACAAAATGGACAACCTGTAATTGTTACTCCCCAAACTCCCTGTGGCCCATTACCTTCCTGCGATCCTGCAATAGCCGATAATGGCAGTACTGGTTTTACTGTAGGTGACAGGGAAGATTATATTGGCCAGGATTGGCAGGGATATATTTCAGAAATTATAGTTTACCCCACTGCTTTATCTACCGCTGATATTTCACAGGTTGAACAGTATTTAAGCAATAAATATTTCTTAAGTACCGGGGCACCTTTTACAGGCATCGCTTCAATTGCAAAAGATAACAGCACTAACATTAATATAGAAGGAGACTGGAAACACAGTTATAATATCAGTGCTCCATCCAATGTAATTGTATCAATAAAAGACACCTGCAATATCCAGGGAATAAGAATTGATACGGTTTATAACGAACCCGGAAATAGTATAAATGCAGGCCCTTATAAATTTATGCGCCGGCATTTTACTGTTAAATACAGTAATGGTCCAACGGGCATAAAAAAAGTACGTTTATATTTTAGTGATGCTGATTTTAGTGCGCTGCAGGCAGTTATACCTGGCTTAACCTCAGTAAGCCAGCTAGCAGTGGTACGCTATAGCGGCCCTACAGAAAATGGTTTTTTTGATACAACGGATGCCATACAAAAGCAGCATTTTTCTCCAGCGGAATTAGCAACCGGTTCGGCTTACAATAATAATTACATCGAACTTAATACTTATAGTTTCGGTGAATTTTGGATCTATGCTATTCCTCTGAATATCGGCTGCAACAGCTGGTTGCATATACCCAACTCACAGAGCTATGTTACTGTTGGTGAAATAGATATTCCAGGCACTCAAATTACTGTTGAAGGCCTTTTCAGCAGGGATAGTGCGTTAACGCCAGAAGGCTACACTTCATTAAACATTGTATCAAAACACTGGACACCGGCAGATGTAAACTATTTATTGAGGGTTGACAGGGCGCAGGTTACCACCACTAATGGTCATTTTATGACGCCTGATATCTGTGAACTAAAAAATAAAAAAATATACCATGCCGCCATGACGTATGACGGGGCAACACTTAAGTTTTATCAAAATGGTTATTTAATGAGCCAGGTCCCTTGTACAGGTAGCATGTTTCAAAATGATTATCTCACTACAATAGCCGCAACAGCAAACAGCCCAACCACCAATACACAATTGATCGGCTTTCTGAATGAAATAAGAATATGGAATGTTGTAAAAACACAGGCGGAGTTACAGCAGTATATGAATGGCGCACTTCCAAATCCAACTACCCAGGCTGGCTTACTTGGCTATTATACTTTTGAATCGCTTACCAATAAACAAGGCAATTCTTTGTATGATGCCACGCTGCATGGAAATGCAGTGATTAACACCACTATAACTGATTGCAATTTTGTGGCAGACTCCTGTGTCCCGGTCGTTACATCCACCTGTAACAACTGGCTTTTCACTCCATCGCACCCTTCATATGCCGACTTTGGAGAGATAGATATTCCAGGTAACACTATCACTGTTGAAGCAACGTTCTATCGAACAGGAAATCCAACAGTTGAAGGCGACCTTGTTTCAAAGTATGAAGATCCCAATGATGAGGTAAATTATTTATTACGGCCGAATCATGCTTACATTACTACTGATGATGGCTTTTTTCTTACACCTGATATTTGTGCAGCAGAATTAAACAAGCGATACCATGTAGCAATGGTATATGATGGAAGTACATTAAAATTTTATCGAAATGGTCTTTTAATGAGCCAGGTAAATGCAACTGGTAGTCTTTCTCAAAACAGCTTCCCCACCAGGGTTGGGTTATCCAGCCTCATTTCCCCAGCTGATAGAAATTTTATTGGCTACATAAACGAAGTAAGAATATGGAACACAGTAAGAACACAACCAGAAATACAATCCTACATGAATGCAACTTTGCCCCCACCAGCTACACAAACCGGGTTGGTTGGGTATTATACTTTTGATGACTTAATAAATAAACAGGGCAATGCTGCATTCAATGGTACCATCAGTAGTAACGCAAGTTTAAACAGCGTTGTACCTGATTGTAGTTTTATCGCAGACTCCTGTATTACAATAACCAGTGGCGGAGGAATTATAAATGATTACGCTGCTATTACCACAATCGACATTTGCAACAATACCGCTACTGTTGATGACCCTTCAAAATTTAATACCGGCGATACAGTTGTTATCATGCAGATGAAAGGTGCCGCCATTGATTCATCTAATACTATCAGCTTTGGAACAATTACCAATTATAATAATGCAGGTAAATACGAATTCAATTACGTAAAAAGCAAAACAGGAAACACTATTGAATTTGAAAATACTTTTTTAAATAACTATGATGCAGCCTTTGGCAGGGTGCAACTGATAAGGGTACCCTACTTTCAGTCTTTCACGGTTAATAATAACCTTACCTGTTCGGCCTGGGATGGTACAAAAGGTGGTGTACTGATTTTAAACAGCGCCACCACCGTCACACTTAATGACACGATAGATGTAAGCTATAAAGGCTTTCGTGGCGGCGCTGTGGGAGGAGGTTTCAGTTGTGGCAATGTAAGTGATTGGTCTGCCCCAACAGGTACAGGTGGCACAAAAGGCGAAGGCATTACGGAATACATTCCGGGATTTGAAGCTGGTGGAGCAAGGCTTGCAAGCGGGGGGGGTGGCGCCTATGCTGCAAACTCAGGTGGCGGTGGTGGCGGCAATTGGGGTGCTGGTGGATTAGGAGGGTTTCATTCAAACACCTGCCCTACTCCAACACAAAGCATGGAAGGTGCGGCCGTAACCAGTCTTATACTTGAACATTTTGTTTTAGGTGGCGGTGGTGGTGGTGGCCAGCAGGATAATGCACAGCCTGTAGCGCCAGGAGGAAATGGCGGCGGCATGGTGATCATAAAAGCGGCTACACTTAACAGTAATGATAAACTGATCCTTGCTAAAGGTGAATCTGTTACAACAACCGTAAAAGATGAAGGTGGTGCTGGTGGTGGCGCTGGTGGCACAATACTATTATTTGTAAATAATTATACTGATACGCTCTACGCTCAGTTGAATGGAGGCGATGGCAGTTCAAACTTTAATGACATTTATCCAACACGTTGCCATGGCCCTGGCGGCGGCGGCGGCGGCGGTCTCTTTGCAATTTCTACCAATGGTGTAACACCACCTGCATTAAATTATATTACAACTGAAGGAGGAAAAGCCGGTCTTGTACTAAATCCTATGAGTGCTTGTGCTGGCACATCTAATGGTGCAACAAGTGGAGCCAGTGGTGCAGCAGGTTTTAATATTGTATTACCCGAAGCAACTATTCCATTTAAAAAGAATATTGATTCTGTAAGATTCAACGAAACGCTTGTTGCATGTAAAACTTTTAATTTTAATGGTATTGCATTCACCAACACCAGTGCCATTCAAAAATGGGAATGGAATTTTGGCGATGGGGCAACGGGTACAGATCAAAGTACTTCTCATACTTATGTAAACTATGCCCCACATACAGTAAAATTGATTGCAACAGATATTAATGGCTGTAAAGACAGTATCTCAAAAATTATAACTACAAACGGCATCAATTTCGATTTTGTATTTGAACAGGATGTGTGCAATCCGCTTGGTGTTCGTTTTAAAGCTGTTGGTGATACCACTGCAGAAATATTCTGGTCGCTTGGTGATGGCACTATTATTAATAATATCCGCAATCCGCTGCATGTATATCCAGATACGGGTTTTTATCTTGTTCAATACAGCACAGGCAACATCAGCACGGGCTGCATTGATACAGTAAGAAAAACAATTTTCATCGGCTGGAGAAATGCAAACATCATTCTTACACCAGATACCACTATCTGCTATGGAGCCAATAAACTTTTAAGAAGCCATATTGATTCAACTTTTAAATTTTGCTGGAGCCCTGCTGGTTTTTTAAACAATGTAAATCTTGCTGATCCAACAACCAATACAGCATCAACCATTACTTACCAATTGCTTGGCGTGGGTGAAGAAAATAATTTAGTTACCAATGGAAATTTCAACGTTGGTAGTACAGGTTTCTCTTCTGACTATACTGTTGGCACCACTCCCCTTTCTTCCGCAGAATATGTAGTGGCAACTTCTACTTTAAATGCAGGGCCTTCTGCAGCAACCTGTAATGACCATACAACTGGTACAGGAAATATGCTGGTTGTAAGAAATGACTTTAGTGTTGATACAGAGGTGTGGGGGCAAACCGTAAACATATCTCCCAATACAACGTATACTTTCAGTGCATGGTTTCAATCGTTATTTACAACAAGCAATGTTCAATTGCAATTATCTATTAATGGCAATATAGTAGCCGACAGCATTGCGTTATCCAATACAACCTGCGCCTGGCAAAAAAATTCTGTAATATGGAACTCAGGGAATAATACAACTGCTGTAGTTGCCATTATGAACAAAGCAAACACCTCCGGAAGTGATGATTACTTTGCAATAGACGATATTAACCTGTCCTTATACTCAATAAAAAAAGACACCGTACGAATAAGCGTAGATACTCCTTTTATAAATACAAGGGCCGATACTTCAATATGTGAATCGATCTCTGTTACATTAAACACTTCAAGTGCTGTTACTTATTCATGGACACCTGCTGCAGGCCTTTCCAGTACATCTGCGGCAAATCCGATAGCAACGCCAACTGATACTACAAAATATTTTGTAACAGGCACCAATGCTTTTGGCTGCCAGGCAATTGACTCAGTTACTATTGCTGTAAAACCGAAACCATCAATCAGCATGACGGGTGATACATTGGTTTGCCGCAACACTGCCGTGCCATTATTTGCGTTGGGTGGTGTAAGTTATGTTTGGTCACCGGCAGCTTCATTAAACAATACAGTTTCGCCAACACCCATTGCAAATCCTGTTAGTGATACATGGTACTATGTAGCTGTAACCGGTGCAAACAATTGCATCACTACGGATTCAGTAAAAGTTACCGTTAAACCTATACCTGTATTTGCTGTGTCTGCAGACAAATCCGTTTGCTTCGGCAACAAACCACAGTTAACTGCAAGTGGCGGTAATTTTTATTTGTGGAGCCCGGCTTCATTAGTAAACAATCCAAATATAAGTGATCCGTTAGCCGTTACTAATAACACAACATTGTATTCTGTATTGATAAGAGATACCACCTGCGGAGATGTAACGACACTTACTACTAATGTTATCATTTTACCAACGCCAACAGTAACTGCGGCAAAAGAAAATGATATTAACTGTGCTATCGGCTCCACTGTGCTTAGAGCCGAAGGTGCTTTACAATACACATGGGCGCCTGCATCTTCATTAAATAATGCAACCAGCGCAACGCCAATAGCAAGCCCTGTTAACAATACCACATTCACAGTTACAGGCACTGATACTAATGGATGCAGCAACACGGCTTCTGTAACAGTATTAACAGATTATAGCGCAAGAGTAAGTTATACAATGCCAAATGCGTTTACACCTAATGGAGACGGGCACAATGATTGTTTCCGTACAAAATATTTTGGATTGATACAGGAACTGCAATTTGTTATCTATAACCGCTGGGGTGAAAAAGTATTTTTTACTACCAACCCTAATGATTGCTGGGATGGAACGTACAAAGGAAATCCATG
>JAZKGV010000213.1:15137-31106 GCA_040385725.1 Bacteroidota bacterium
TGTGGTGCAGGTAATTTTGTTTACTATATTAAAGCAAAAACAACTTGTGGGCCGGTGGAAAGAAAAGGGAATGTGGTACTAGTTAGATAAAAGAGAATAGTGTTATTTTACTGTTTTTAATATCCCGTCCAATATTGTTTTCCAGATAAGATTAAAAAAAGAACGGCTTGGGTCATGTTCATGAATTACAGTGTATTCCCTTAGTTTTTCATTTTCTTTTGAGGGATTTGAGTTCTTAACTATCAAAGCATTAGCAATAAAACTAAACACCCCTCTTTTCTTTAATTCTCCATCATCATTTTTTAATACTTCAAAAGAAAGGTCATGATAGGCAAAACTTATATCTCCCTTAGCGCTTTTATTAGTTCCTGTAATATGAACCTGTAGTTTATCAACCTTACAATCTTTTATTTTTACTAATGAAAGCCCTTCTGTTATTTTATTCAGCTTTAGTCCATCCATCTTCCCTAACGTTGCATCTACAGAAAAGGCACCTGTTTTTTCTTTTGCAAGGTCAAACCTGAAAACAGCATCCAGTTTTCCTGCATTTAAAAAATCAGCAGCAGCATTTATTACAATCAAATTATTTTTAGAAATCTCTGACGATATATTCGTAAGGTTACTTATTTCGCCGTTCACATTTTGAAATTCTACGGTGCCTGTATGCCCGGACTTAGGATTTAATTCTTCGTAGGATATGGAGAAATCTTTCAGCAATACTTTTTTCATATTCACCGGGATGCCGGCTTTCATCAGCATTTGATGAGGAAAATTCTCAGATTTTGGCGGGCCGCCTGGCAAGCTCCGGTCATGATAGATATTAATGGTGCCCCCTTCTATTTTAACTTCATCTCCAAAAAACCCATCATCCGATAAAAGGCTGAACCAATTAATATTGCTGATATCGCCTTTTTTTATTTTGATATCATACCTGTCTTGCTGATACGTTATCAGCCTATTAAAATCTTCTTTAGTTCCTTCTGGCTTTAGTTTGAGATCATAGAACTGCAGGTTGCCATTTTGTGGATGCAAGGCAATAGAATCAATATCAAAATGATATTTCTTTTTCTCGGTTACCTGGCTAAAACCTTTCATAAATATCACCGCATCTTTTGCAAACAGAAACCTTGTAGAATCGTTTACCGTAGAGGAATCAATCTTAATATCGGTGAAAAATGCTGACAGGTTTTTAAATGAAGAGATCTTCCTGTTTTTTTTCACTTTATCATTAACAGTAAGCTGGATGTTTTTCAGGTATAACTCTTTTACACTAAACGACTGATCCTTGATCTTCATTTTTTCATACATGTTGCCGGTATCTTTCACCTCGTTACTTCTTTCAGTATGAATGATCTCAATTTCCGGCGACTCTAATACCAACTTATCAAGCGAAATGTTTTTTTGATCCATTAACACGGCTGGTGATAATCCTTCAAGATCAAGTTTCTTCAATGAAATAGTATAGGTATTGTTACCAAGTTTACCGGCTTTCAGCAATTGACTCATCCGGGTGGAATCCGGGCTAAGTAAAATATTTTTTGCAGTGATGGAACCCGCTGTAATATCAATTTCTATTTTGCTGATATCAAGTTTGTACAACCCGTCAGATGCTTCTGATACCAGTTTGGCCAGCTTCTCTTTTATCTGCGGTTCAAAGTCATCGCTTTTTCTAATCTTAAGATATAAGAAGGCGCTTACAATTATTGCCAGCAATACGGTCAGTACTATCCATTTTCCTTTCATAATGATTTTTAAAACTGCTTTAGTTAGTAAAAATCTATGCCAGTACTTTTTATAGCTGATAAAAACTCAGAATGGAATAGCAAAGGAGAATATCGGGGAAAAATATACACAAGATTGGATAAGTGAATCTTATTTCTTCCAACGTTTCTTTATATTACTTATCAAAATGAGTGATGGCTTCTCCACCAGTAAATATAAAAGCCAGGATATTATCAATGCGATAAGAACACTTACATAATAAGGCCAGCGCTGGTAAATAAAAAGTGTATGAAAATATCGGAAAGCCAAACAGTAGCAAATAAGCAATATCCACAAATGATTTAAATAGAGGCTGAAACTTATATCTGCCAATGTTTTAAAAAAACGATTGAATTGCTTGCCGGTAAGCAGCCAATCAAATGCAAGTGCAGCCATAATTAAAGCAGCTATATTTGCAAAATGCGATGAAGGTAATTTAGTGAGCAGGTTTGTGGCGCAATACAATAACAGTATCAAAAACAAATACAGATAATTACTCCTGAAGATAGTTGTACGCTCTTTAGCATAATAATCATACAAAAACATGCCACACAAAAAGAATATCTGGAAATAAAAAATTGTATTATTTGTAAGCAGGTAAGCAATTAAATGTATTGCCAGCAACACTGTTCTTCCTTTTATGCCAACATAAAAATATAGTGGAAATAAAATATAAAATATCGCTTCATGGTATAGTGACCAGTAAACAAAATTGAAACCTGCATACTCATTGCCCTTAATAAAGAATACTGTTTTTACAACATTAGGCAGCCCAATTTCATTGTAAGCATTCAGCAACCTTGAGTTGTATTCTCGTACTCCATTTACTGCAATGCCATTGTTCCATTGTACTGCATAATATACTACCAGCAAAGCAAGGAGCATAGAGACGAGATAAGGAATATAAATACGCAATGCCCTTATGAGAAAAAAATGTTTTATTGATCTGTCGGATTGCTGAAAACTGTGATAAATAACAAAACCCGACAGCAGGAAAAAAATGATAACGCATTGCTCACCGCAGGAACTCAGCATATCAATGCCAAACATTAAGTAATCAGTAAAAGAATGTAAGCCAATATTAGTTTTCCAGAGTGCGCCGCCAGCCCAAAGAATAAATTTTGCATGATACACTACTACAATAAGAGCAGCCAACCCACGGATGATATGGAGTGAGTGAATGTGTTTATTGGATGCCTGCATTGATGTGTGAAAGGTTTTAGCCGTGTATTTGTTTAATCAAACTCAATTTTTGGAATAGAATCAAGTTGCTTTTTTATCCATTTATTCCATCTCTCTTGCTCCTGTTGGTTTAAATAACCTTGAGTTTCACCATCGTAATTAGCTTGTACTTCATCCATCTCCTTACACAGTTCATCAAATTGCTTTGTTTCTAAGCTAACTCTATCTTCTTTGGTGTCAAGATAAGGGACGCTAAATTTATTATTAAACTTCCGGGCATACATTTCAACAATATCAAAATGACCTTGTTCATGAATCAATCCTAAACTATCAGGTATACGAACCCAGGACTGCTCCTTGCCAAATATGGCTTTAAGATAAGTGATACGAGGGTTCTTCTTATAAAGTTTTCTATCCAGAAAAGCGTAAGTCACTGCTCCATCGTCAGTTGTAGGCTGCCCTTGAAAATCACTCCACAAAAGCGGCCTTGTAGCAGACCACCGGATAAAGCGGCCTTCTAACATAAAAGATGTGAAACACAAAAAACAAATCAATATTGGTACTATAGTACGAAACATACTTGAAAGTTATAAATTATTTATCCTTTTGCAGCTTCCAATAGCAAAGCAACCTTTCCCAAATATTTCATTGTGTAAAGTATTGTTTCTCTTCCGCAAAATTCATGTAAGAATTATTTCTCTCTAACAACAATACTTTTTCAAGATTGGTTTGTAAAAATTTTTTATGCTGTTCAGAACCTGGATTGAATGGTTTATGATTTTTTGCTGCATTGATAATATTTATTTCCTTCATCAGCGCTTTTGAAGGCTCATCAATACAGGCATCAACAAACTTATCCCATACATAATTGGTGGCCGCATAATTTGGATGTACCATATCTTCTGCATAAAAACGGTAATCCCTCAGATCATCGATCACAAGCTCATATGCAGGGAAATAAAACAATCTTTCATCTGCATCAACCAATTGATGAATGGCTTGTATCAATGCTGCTTTGCTCCGGTTGTTCTCTACAAAACCATCTCTTAAATGTCGTACCGGGCTGATAGTAAAAATAATTTTTAGCTCCTTATTAAAATCAAAAACATTGGCCAGCATTTCTCCCAACACTTTTTTTATTTCATCAATACTTAATAACTTTTTATTGAATTTATCTGTTGGCACTTTATGGCAATTCGCCACCACGCTCCTGCTCTCCAGTTCATACACAAATGCAGAACCAACAGTAAGCAATAGCCAGTTTGCTTTTTTTAAAAATTGATGAGCTGCATTTTGTGAAGCATTTATCAACTGCAGGCATTGTTCCTTATCCGGGTGAGAAAAACGGGTATGATGTTCCCAGCTGTTCCAGCTTTCATTCTGATAAAAAATATCCGCTTCGCTGTATTGCTTATTCTGAATATAAGAGTTGACAGATTTGGCAATACTTACGGGATTGAACAAAATACCATTTGGGTTTTCCAGCACAGAAAACTTTAGCTGCTTTAGTTTACTGCCTATATTTTCTGTAAAGCATGAACCCACCAGTAACAGGTTATGCTGGTGATTGAGCTGCTGTGCAAACGGTTTAGGTGAAAATTCTAAATGAAACTGCATAATCAATTATTGCCGGCAACGCCTGGATGCCTGCGTGCTAAGGTACTAATAGCTGAATAATATTAACAACCACGAATTATTTCAACAGCAACCATTTATTTCACTCACCCGTTAATTAAGTAACCAGGTTATTCAAATCATTTTTTATGAAAAAATCAATCCTGTTTACAGTTAGTTTTTTAGTGCTTTCTATTTTTTTGATACAATGCAGCAAAAGCAATAATAACGGCAACCCGGGCGGTTCGGGAAATATCATTAACATAAACGGGATGTCATTTTCCCCTGCAAGCAAAACTGTTGCTAAAGGCACCGTGGTAACCTGGAAAAACAATGATGGCAGCGCCCACACCGCTACATCAAATGATGGCACCACATTCGATACAGGAAATATTGCCGGGGGTGGCACTGCCACTTATACGGCTAACACAGCCGGCACATTTGAATACCATTGCATCATTCATGGTATGGCAATGGCTGGCACACTGATAGTAACTCCTTAATAAGGCATTGAAAAAACAAAGCCCGGACATGAAAGTGCCCGGGCTTTGCAATATTTTTAAAATACTAAATGAAAATATCTGCAGCCATCCTGCTGCATTTTTCCAATGCATTCATATCAAGACCATTTATTTTTTTTAATGAAGCAAAGTACGGGATCATTAATTCTGTATCCGTATTCCCCACCAGTTCATCATCGGCCATTGGGCAGCCACCAATCCCTTTTAAAGCGCCATCAAAACGGTAGCAGCCAGCTTCTAAAGCAGCGTTTACTTTTTGTTTCCAGTTAATGGGTGTTGAATGAAGGTGAACTCCTATTTCTGCTGCCGGATATTTTGGCACTAATACTTTTATTATAGATGATACCTGTTGAGGTGTAGCCAATCCAACCGTATCTGCCATTGAAATAATGTCAATGCCCATTTGTATCATTTTATCTACCCAATGCATTACTATTGCTTCATTGTATTCATCGCCATAAGGATTACCAAAACCCATTGAGATATACACTACCAGTTGTTTTTGGTTTTTGATACAGAGGTTGTATATCTCTTCCACCCTTTCAAACGATGCTTCCATTGTACTGTTGGTATTCCGCATTTGAAATGTGGGTGACACAGAGAATGGAAAACCTAAATAAGTGATAGCATCATGCAGCACTGCTTCTTCTGCACCACGAACATTGGCAACAATGGCAAGCAGTTTACTTTTTGTGTTTGTAGTATCAAGCCCTTTCAGCACTTCAGCCGTATCAGCCATTTGGGGAATGGCTTTTGGAGAAACAAAACTTCCAAAATCAATGGTATCAAAACCCACCTGCAGCAAGGCGTTGATATAATCGATCTTTTGTTGTGTAGGTATAAAATGTTTCCACCCCTGCATAGCATCACGGGGGCATTCAATCAGTTTAATGTGTGTATGGTTTAATGGATGCATTGTTAATGGTTGCATGGTTAGGCCATTTGTTTTTCCCAGCGTTCATACTTTATCAGGCTCTCCAACAATTTAACCATACAGCAATGTAGCAATTAAATTATAAAACAAAGGGCAGCAAATGATGCTGCCCTTTATAAATTTATTTCAGCAATAATTATTCCGCTTCTTTCAACAATTTACTATACTCCGCAACTTTCGCTGTATTTTTCTTTTCATCAAAAATATTTTTCATAATAGTCACCAATTTTTTATAGTTACCTTTTTCTGTCATTGATTTTTTTGATAAAGACGAAAAAGCTTTCACCCCATTTTCCCCAAAAGGAATCACATCAGTTAATGCCTGTTGAGCTTCTGCCAGCAATGCCTTCTTCTTTTTCTGGTCTTCTGGTTTTACACCTTTGATCTTATTGGCTTCATCAGCTATGTCAAATGAGTTATTGTACAACACAACGGCTGCCAAAAAGTTAGCTTCAAATGTTGATTCCAGGGCAATGGTCTTTTTTAGCCTTTCAATCAATTTTGTTCTATATTCTGCTGTGTTTATCCCTTTTGATTCATCAGAATTAAGATAATTAAAAAGCTCTGCAGCGTAGCGGTAAGAGAGATCGTAGCTGGTTGGATTTTTTGTGGTCAATTCTTCATACTTCTGGAATACAGCAGGCTTGGCTATACCATCTGTTGCCATTTCAATTTCAACTGCTGTCCAGTATTTATCATTTTTAGGATAGAGTTTTTTTGCTTTTGCAATGATATCATCAAAAGCCGCCTGGTCTTTTTTAGTTCTGTAATAATCCACTAAAAAATTATACGAATCTGCATAAGTGTCGCCACCGAGGCCGGCATCTACAATTTTTTTATGGAAGGGTGCGGCTTCATCCGCTCTTTTTGCTTCAGCACCTACAATCCCTGCGTATTGGGTAAAAAGCGTATCCAGCTCAGGAAACTTGTAGCTGTTGCTAAAAACAAGATTATTCTTTACACTATACTCCTGTACTTCAAGCGCTTTTTTAAAATTATCAAAAGAAGTATTCAGGTTTTTTGCCTGGTACGCTTTTATTGCGATCTCTGAACCGAAACCCAAATAAAGGTCATAGATCACTGCATTTTTATCATCCTCCAGCAGTGGTGCCTTGGGGTCCATTTGCCTGTATTTTTTTATAAGCTCAAACGACTCTGCTTTTGTGGCACTGTTTTCCTCAAAACTTTTAGTAGAATCTTTTGAAAGCATATCTGTTATATAAGCTTTCCAATACCAGCCTTCCGGCTTTTTGGCATTTTTTTCAACCGCCAGGTATTTGTCAACTGCTTCCTTGGCTTTTGCATGTTGATTAAGATAAGCCAGTTTAGTTACTTCATCTAAGTCCTGTGCCATTGCAAAACCAGAAAAAGAAGCCAGTATGGCAAGTAAAAGTGTTTTCTTCATCGCTTATAAAATTTTAGGCGTTAAAGGTATTGGTTTGTATGTTAATTTGAACCAAAACCACCCCGATTTTTCATAAACCGTGCCAGTTACAATTGGCAAGGCGGCAAAGAAGCAAACTTGCAAAATTATAACAAAACAGAGGCGGCATTACATACATTTGCAATCCATGATTTCTCAAAATACCATACAGCAGATACTCAGCCGCATTGACGTGGTGGAGATCGTGGGCTCGTATGTAAAGCTGAAAAAAAGGGGTGCCAATTACCTAGGCCTCTGCCCTTTTCACAACGAGAAAACACCGTCGTTCACCGTATCGCCTTCAAAAGAGTTGTACAAATGTTTTGGTTGTGGAAAAAGCGGCAACAGCATCAGCTTTTTGATGGAATTAGAGAAGTACAGCTATGTAGAGGCACTACGCTGGCTGGCCAATAAGTACAATGTAGAGATCGAAGAGAGTGAACTAAGCCCTGAACAAAAAATTCAGCAACAATCAGCCGACAGTTTATACATCATCAACAATTTTGCACAAAAATTTTTCAGCGATCATTTATTTAATTCCGAAGAGGGCAGAAATATTGGTTTAACCTACCTGGAACACCGTGGCTTTAGCGAAGAAACTATAAAAAAATTCCAGTTGGGTTTTAATCCTGAAGCAAGGGATGCTTTTGCCAACGCAGCCATCGATGCACAATACAACCAGGATCTTTTATTAAAGACCGGTCTTGTTGCCATACGGGATGAAAAACTGGTTGACAATTATCGTGGCAGGATAATTTTTCCTATACACAATCAAAGCGGCAAAGTGCTTGGCTTTGGTGCCAGGATCTTAAAGACAAATGATAAAGCACCAAAGTATATCAATACGCCGGAGAATGAAATTTATGTAAAGAGTAAAATTTTATACGGCAGTTATTTTGCAAGACAGGCAATTGATAAAGCAGATGAATGTTTGCTGGTGGAAGGCTATACAGATGTGGTATCGCTGCACCAGGCAGGCGTGGAAAATGTAGTGGCAAGTGGTGGTACATCGCTTACGCCTGACCAGTTACGTTTGGTAAAAAAATATACCGACAATCTTACTATCATATACGATGGCGATAGTGCTGGTATCAAAGCCGCCCTTCGTGGAATGGACCTTGCATTTGAAGCAGGATTGAATGTTAAGCTGGTATTGATACCTGATGGTGAAGATCCTGACAGTTATGTAAATAAAGTAGGTGCCAATGCTTTCCGTGAATTTGTTACTGCCAATAAAAAAGATTTCATCCTTTTTCAATTAAGTGTTTCATTAAAAGATGCAGGCAATGATTCTGCAAAGAAAGCCGCATTGGTAAACCAGGTGGCAGAAACCATTTCAAAAATTAACAAGGCAGAAGATTTTACCAAGCAACAGGATTACATAAAACAATGTTCAGAATTATTAAAGATCGAAGAAGGTGGGCTGCATACCCTGGTGAATAAATTCATCCGTGATAAAATAACGAAGGAAGAAAACAGGATAAGCAGGGAGCAACCGGCAGTTGATGGTGCAGATATTCCTGCGGTGGAAGATGATGGTACTTTATTATTGTTTAACAGGGATGAACTGCAGGAAAGGGCTATGATAAGAAGCCTGCTTGAATTTGGATTAAGGCAATGGAACGAAGAACAAAAAATTGCTGATTACATTTTTGAACAGGCAGAAGAAAATAATTTTGAAGAATTGGTTGATAATAAAAAACTGCTCTGGGTAATGAAAGCATACAAAACTTATTATGATGAGGGCCTTGAACCAACACCCAAAACATTTTTATACAATGAAGACCTTGAGATGAGTACATTGGTTGTGGGGCTGATGGATGAGCCGTATGAATTAAGCCCAAACTGGAAAGAATTTTACGAAGGGAAAATAAATACCCGTGATGATCTCTTTAAAGAAGAAGTATTCTCAACTGTAAACTATCTTAAGCTGCGTAAAATAAAACGCATGATCGAAGAAAACCAGCGTGACCTTGAAAAATACCATACCGCAGAAGAACAATTAAATTTACTACAGGTACATCAGCATTTAAAAAAAGCTGAAATAGAACTAACACAGCAATTAGGCACCGTAATTTTCCGGTAACGGCTACCCTAATTAAATCAGCGCTTGCAAAAAGGAACTTTCCGTTTTATATTTATATTCTAAAACAACTGTTCCATGAAGAAGCTAATCCCCTTACTACTGCTCTTCTTTTCAACAAGGCTTTCAGCACAAAGTGACAATGAATTTCCCAAAGAGTTTATCATGCACCTCAAACTGCACAATGGCATGGTAACCAATTTTAGCAATGCGCCAGATGGATATGTTGGCGGCATACAATTAATTCCTCAATACACGTTGGTAAAAAATAAAATAAGAGCCGGCGTTATTGCAGACGGATATTATACCGGCAAAAAATTCCAGGCGGCATTTGGGCCTACCCTTTCATTTAAACTAAAAACATTTAAGCTGGGTGTTTTTGGCACAGGCGGCAATGCACATATTAATATTGACCATCTCTGGGGCACGGGTAAAGAACGTTTGCTTGGCGGCGGGATCAATCTTGATATCGGTAATAAAATTGTGCTTGGACTTACTGCACACCGGGATTACAACCTTAATACCTGGTGGTTTCAAAACACACTCGGTATCCGCATCAGCAAAGTGAAAAAAATACCAGAACTATAATCTTTAAAAATATTTTTATGAGCAGGGCATTAGTTATCAGCGGCGGTGGCTCCAAGGGAGCTTTTGCTGTAGGTGTTTTAAAAAAATTATTCAATGAATTTCCCAATCTTGATTTTGATATTTTAGTTGGCACCAGTACCGGTTCACTCATTGTACCTTATGTATCTGTTGGTGAAATGAAATTGCTGGAAAAATTATATACCGAACAAACAACAAAGGACATCATATTAACGGGCAGGCTTGGCGACAGGATAAATGATGTGGCTATTTTTGATGGCAGCCCGTTAAAGGCATTATTGGAAAAAAATTATACCGATGCTGTATATGATTCAATAAAAGCCACCGGTAAAAAAATATTCCTTACTACCGTATGCCTGCAAACAGAACAGTTGGTTGTGTTTACCACCGCTCATGATGCTAATACAAAAGTGAGGTACGAAGTGAGAAAGACAGAAAACGCCGATCATTTCCGCAAGGCAGTTTTAGCATCGGCCTGCCAGCCTGTTTTTATGCAGCCAATAAAAGTAAACAAGAACATACCGGGAGAGCCTGACCCAAATTTTCAGTTTGTAGATGGCGGTGTAAGGGAGTATGCAGGCATTGAAATGGCGATTGATAATGGCGCTACAGAAATATTTGTTATCCTGTTATCACCCGAAGAAACAGCAAAAGACCCAACAGAATTAAAAGACCTTTTCTCCATACTAAGAAAGACGATCGATATTTTTACTGATGATGTAGGAAAGAATGACCTTATCATTCCTGCACAATACAACGAGGCGCTGCAATATATTGATGCTGTAAAAAAGAAAATGATACGCAATGGCATCAGCAGCGACCAGGTAAAAGATTTCTTTACCATACGTGGCCGTGAAAGCCCGTATGAGGATAAATCGGCAGTAAAAATTTTCACCTTCCGGCCAACCGCCCCGTTAAATGGCGGCCCCGGCGGATTGAATTTTGATCCGGTTGCGATGAAAGAAATGATAAAGGCTGGTAATACTGTTGCCGGTGATTTTATTGCAACACTCAACGATGCTGATATAACATGGGCTTAATTTTTTATAGTGGTGAAAGCTGTTTTTTGAAATAAAATGTTTTATTTTAAGCCGTAATTACTTACCATGAACCACAACCAAGAAAATGAGTTTTTACATCCGCAACCGAAAACATGGGAAGAATACCAAAAAGCTTTTGAAAAATACGAACTGGAGTACTGGTGCAGCAAGTTTGGTGTTTCAACCGAAATGCTTACACAGGCAATTGCCAAAGTAGGTGTTTCAGCAAAGGCTGTTGAACAATATTTAAAGGAGAAAGGAGAGAAAGGCTAAACCACTTCAACAAATAATTCCCATTAAAAAACTGAATATCCCGATGTTGTCGGGATATTTTTTTTATGTTATTGCTTTTGTTTTACTTTAAATGTAAAATACTGCTGCATAAAGTAACTTATCGTAACCACAATAGCCGTTACAATTACCTGCGCCAATACCGGATGAACATGCAGGAACAACACCAATGCCTGTAATAAAAAGTAATTGATAGAAAAACTGGAAACGGATGCCAGGAAGTAGCGGAACAACTGTATCCTTCCTCTTAGATAAGAGCCGGTAAAAACCACGTATTTATTCAGGAGAAAACCCATCACAAAAACAACAGAGGATGAACAGGACAAAGCAAAACTGTGTACTTTAAAAGCGACAGTATCAAGATCCATCATCAGTACATCAGCATCATTTATCCTTGTATGTACCACTTTAAAACAACCCAACACTAATCCTGTATTCTGCTGTGCCGCTATCAGGTGAAATACGGTAGTAAAAATAAGAAAACCCAGCACCATATTACCGCCACCACAGGCAGCATAGCGAAATGTTTGCAATGGCATTATCCTTTTAAACGGCGGATAAAAAAAATCAATGGTGTTTACGAGCGTATTCTTCATCTGATCAAAGTGTGCAAATATAATCTCATTTTACTGTGGAAAAACATACACATCGTTAATGGCAACGCCCCACTTTTAACAAGCCAGGCTGGTTTTGTTGCTTTGTTGCCTCAGCCTGCCTGTCGGCAGACAGGCCTGTGAAAGGCTGATAATAAAATCCCGTCCGTTAGCCAACGGACGGGATTCTATTAATATTTTTTGTTACTTAAAAAGTATAGCGGATTGCAAAGCCTCCCCAGTTACCGGCAAAGCCTTTGTACCTGTCGCCAAACTCAAATGATGGCTGCCAGTCAAGCGATAAATTGATCGGTGCAGAATTGATCTTATAATCAAGCCCCAATACACCATCTATACCAACGGTGCTTCCACCACCCCATTTATTATTGTAGAAGCCTACGTGTGCGCCGGGGCCTATATACCATTTGAGGCCGGGTGCCCCACCTATATCACCATGTATTTCATACAAGCCGGTGATACGGAAACCCCTATCCCAAAAATAGGCAAGGCCTTCCAGGGCATTATTGCCATTTACAAAATGTTTTAACGAAATAGCCCCAGGATAAAATTTTACACCCAATGCGGTAGTGTAACTTTGCGATGAATAACTCCTGCTTTTTTGTGCAGATACAGTTGCTACAGTAAGTACCGTAACTAATACGGTTAAATAAATTGCCTTTCTCATACTTGTGGTTTTTTAAGTACATGGAAAAATACCATGCCAAATAATTTTATTCAAGACTTGCACAGTACAAAAAAGGTTGCGGGATAAATTATTTTACAGCCGCATAATCACCATACATTTCTTCTTTTAATTCTTTTACCCTCACATCTTCAATGTATTCATCGTAAGTCATCAAGCGGTCAATAGCACCTTTAGGAGTCAATTCTATAATACGGTCAACAGTAGTTTGCATAAACTGGTGATCATGTGTTGCAATGAGCACAATACCAGGGAATGCGATACAACCATCGTTGAACGCAGTAATACTTTCCAGGTCAAGGTGGTTGGTAGGTTCATCCAGCATAATAAGATTTGGATTCTGCAACATCATCTTGCTCACCATGCAGCGTACTTTTTCACCACCACTTAATACATTCGTCTGCTTTCTTATTTCATCACCACTAAACAACATCTTGCCCAGAAAGCCACGGAGAAAATCTTCATCCACTGTTTCTTTGGTATTAGGCGGCACAAATTGGCGAAGCCAATCCATCAGGTTATCACTCTTTTCAAAAAACTCGGTATTGTCATTTGGCAAATAAGCAGAAGTGATGGTACTGCCCCATTCATAGGTACCATGGTCTGCTTTTACCTTTCCATTGATCACTTCAAAAAAAGTAGTAATGGCCATCGGGTTGCGGCTGAGTATACCGATCTTTTGTCCCTTTACAATATCAAAAGTGATATCGCTGAACAACGTTTTTCCATCCACTGCTTTTCTCAGTTTCTGTATATTCAATATCTGGTTACCTACTTCCCTGTCTGGCTTAAAGATGATACCAGGGTATTTCCTGTTACTCGCCGTGATATCTTCAAACACCAGTTTATCCAACGCTTTCTTTCTTGAGGTAGCCTGTTTACTTTTAGAAGCATTCGCACTAAAACGGGCAATAAATTCAAGCAGGTCCTTCTTCTTCTCTTCCATCTTCTTGTTCTTATCACTCGCCTGTCTTGCTGCCAACTGCGAACTCTCATACCAGAAAGTATAGTTACCGGTATAGGTCTTTATTTTTTGCTTGTCCACATCGGACACATGCGTACACACTGCATCTAAAAAGTGACGGTCATGGCTCACTACCAACACTATGTTTTCGTAATCAGCTAAAAAGTTCTCCAGCCATTTGATGGTTTCCACATCAAGGTTATTGGTAGGTTCATCCAGCAATAAAATATCAGGATTACCAAAAATGGCCTGCGCCAGTAACACTCTTACTTTAATATTGGCAGGAATATCTTTCATCAATTGCTGGTGCATGTCTTCCTTCACACCCAGTTCGTTCAGCATTTGTGCGGCATCGCTTTCTGCTGTATAACCGCCCATTTCACCAAAGTCATGTTCCAGTTCACCAGCTTTAATACCATCTGCTTCGCTGAAATCCTCCTTCATGTAAATGGCGTCTTTCTCTATCATCAGGTCCCACATTTTTTTGTGGCCCATCATTACTGTATGCAGCACACTCACTTCATCAAAGGCAAAGTGGTTCTGGTTCAGCACCGCCATGCGTTCGCCGGGAGTGATGGAAACCGTTCCCTTGTTGGGTTCAATTTCGCCACTGAGTATTTTTAAAAAGGTGGATTTACCGGCACCATTGGCGCCAATAATACCGTAGCAGTTACCTTTTGTAAAATTGATATTTACTTCGTCGAAAAGCACCCTTTTACCGTACGCAAGGGTAACGTTATTTACACTTATCATAATTTTTAAAACGGCGGCAAAGATACGGGGTGGGAGGCAATTTTTGGGTATGAATTTTATGTTAGCAGGGTTTTATTGAACTCATGGGCATCACATCTTCCCGATGTAAAATCGGGGTTCCGGCTTTACGTCGGAACTTGTAATGTGGAGTTGATTGAGTTTTTTTAAAAGTGAAGATTGATTTTAGTGGTGCATATTCCCAGTAATAATGAATATTTAAATGTATCAGAGTTGCTATATTTGAACGTCGGTGATAATACTCAGACTTCATTATTTAAAAGGGTGTAGATTTAGCTTTCTACAAAATGCTTATGAGTTACTCAAGCCTGATATTGTTTTTATGCCTTGGGCTTTTAGGAATTACTTTAATTGATACTATTGGTGCAATTGCATCACGAAAGATGAATTTCAAATACAGTTATTTGAGCATTCTTTCATTTTCAGTTTATACAACTATAGGATATCTTACTTCTAACCAATTCGGATTGCCTTTGGCCTTATTAACGAATGGTATTTTGGGTTTGTATGACGGCACATTGGGTTTTTGGCTGTCAATCTCTTTAAGAGCTAACAATGGTTTGACTGCGAAGGAGGGTTATAACATGCTGGGAATTAAGATGGCTTTCATGATGATAGCAATTGCTTTATTATTTGCAGTAGTGGGCAATATTTTTTCTTGAATTTAGTTGCCTTTGAGATAAAAGTAAATGCCGCTCACATGAACTGTGTAAAAAATCAACATTTTTATGCTTTAGCTGAATAATAATTAGGTTGGGAAATTCATACTTTTAATTCAAAAAGTTACAAAATGTAAAGAGATTCGTATACTACCAATCAATGCAGAGCCTTGTACAATTTTTAAATTTTCTCCATTGCCAACAATCAATATCTAAAATTTTCATATCATGAAAAGTATAAAGATTGCCTTTATTCTCAGTACTCTCCTTGTTGCCATACAACATTCTGCATACGGCCAAAAAAGCGATCAGGACAAAGTATATCTTGTTCTTTTTTATGTAAAACCTTTACCAGCCTTACATCATCAATATATAAAAGCTGAAAATGAGATCTTCCGGCCAATTCACCAGGCAGTTGTGAATGCAGGCAACATGATCAGCTGCGCTGTATATTGGGTAGAAACTTCTTCAACCTATACAAGAGATTATGATTTTGTTGTTGTTAAGGCCTATAAAAACATTCACGACCTTGATGCAAACACGCCAGACAGTTTTTTTTCAAGCGTACACATGGGTAAGGATTGGGATTCGCTTATGCGGTCAGGTTTTCTCACAAGAGAAAGTCCGAGACGTGAGATATGGGTTGTTGATAAACAATTTGCCAAAGAAATGACGGGACAATTAACTACAGCAAAATTGATCGTTAATTTCAATAATAAACCAATTGATGAAACTTCCCTGTATACTCCTTTGATAAAAGACAGCACTATAAAAAACTGGGAATCATATTCGCTTTTACTTCCACAGGGAGCAAAATATCCATA
>JAZKGV010000214.1:0-11776 GCA_040385725.1 Bacteroidota bacterium
GCTAAACCATAAAAAAAGGTTAGTTTTTGTTTGGTTTTTTGCACAGTTCATGTTGTGTGAAGTTTCAGCGACACGCTATTTCAGGCAGTTTAATCGACGCACTAAAAGTCAAGGAGTCTAAGTTCTTAAAAATAATTTTCCCGTTTTGTTCAAAACTATCTCCTGTCCCTTCTATAAAAGAATTCCCTTCTAATTTAAATGCTATCTGCCTGATCGATTGCACTCCTTCTGATAAAAATGTGTAGTCTGCTACAAAAATATTGCCTCTCATAAAGCCTTGGACGGTTCCCATATTTTTGTCTTTTTCTTTTAAACTGTAGACCAAAGTTCCAGTAATTGATTTCCCGACATGAATTAATTTCAAAGTAACAGTATCAGATTGGGTTGCATACTGGTAGCAATTTATTAGTGATGACGCTTGTGGTGTCGATTCCTTTGATTTCTTACTTTGGCCACTTTTCTCTTCTGAATTGCATGAAACTATCAATATTAAAAAGATAGAAATGTTTATCACTTTCATAAACGAACTGTTTGTTTAAATTTCACACAACGTTAAAGCATTGGCGATGTGGAGGTATTCTGGGTTCCGTCTGCCAAGTGCCGCTGCTGATTAAAGATACAAAAGCTCTTTGTTTATTCTATCGCTCGGCGTTATTCGTCTGCCGAAACTGAAGTTGAGTAGCGAACAAAAGGTTGAGAATCTATTCGTCGCCCCCGCCATTTGCCAATGCAATGTTGTGTGCTGTGTTGTCAGGCTAGATGTAGTATCACCTCCATTTTATCTTGTGAGTTGTTTGCTCTTTGCCGATTTGAATTTACTTTATTTTATTATCTATTTCGTATTACTTTAACATTGCTATAGGGTCATCTACTTTTTCATTTGCAGTATTTGGCAAAATCGATATGTTCGGAATACCTTATTCAATGAGTTTTATAATTTAAACAGATACACTGCGATTTTGTAACTTTTCACTTAGTTATGCGTTTTGGTAATAAAACATTATGAAGATCTTCCTCAATATATTGGTACTCGTTTGCGCTTTGTCGTGTGGCGACGCCGGGGATGCGGCAACATCAACGGATATGGAAAACATACAAGGAGCCTGGCTGGGACAAACAGAAAGCCTGAACGGCATCCAAAAGGATGTGTTTTTCCTGTATGTCTTCAAACGTGATACAATTAGCTTTACAGACGAGACCGGGAAGGAGATGAAGTATTCGTTCAGGTTGGACACTACCGGCAACCCCAGGTTGATTATTATTCGGTCAGAGGATACGCTTACAAATCCCACCCCTGTGAGTATTGGTTATGAGCTGAACGGGGATTCGCTGAAGATTGTAGTCGCACCTCCTGGTTTGCGCCCAACAGAAATATCAGACAAAAATGATCAGGAGTTGATTATCTGCAAGCGAAAGGGTTCATGAAAAGCCTAACAAAATTGCTTGCGCAAAGGTCATAGTTATTCATATTTTAAATTATTTAAAGGGTTTTGTGTCGTTTAGCATTGCCAAAACCTTTTGTTAGCGGTTCGGGTTTTTTCGGTGAGTCTTCATTTAAGATTGTCACTTGAATTTGTCAAATGGTAACATATTAATTCAGGATTTGTCTCATCAGGTTTATTTGAGTTTCTAAACGACAATTTCTCCAACAGGTTTATAGAACTCTGATTATCTCTATGAAGGAATGCTTCAATTTTTTGAACTTTAATTGTATTGAATGCATAGTCAATAACTTTTTCAACAGCTTCCTTCATTATTCCTTGTCCTTGAAAATTTGTCAAAAGTTCATAACCGATTTCACAGTTGTCATTTTCATCTGAAAAGCCATAAAGACAAATAGTCCCAACCAATATATTTCTGTCACTCAAAGTTATTGCCCAATATAGAGAGACATTTTTATTGATATTCTCATTAACCTTAATTATAAAATTCCTTGCATCATCAATAGTATTGCTTATTTGTCTGTCAAGGTACTTATTTATTTCACTGTCAGAACGCAAAGTGAAAATTTCTTGTTCGTCACTAATTGCCAGTTGCCTCAGAGTAAGCTTTTCCGTTGTCAAAATTGGAAAAGGTGTGAAAGTTCTATTTAACATTCTGTCGTATTTGGCTTGTTAGAATCTACGGTAGTCATAGCCTGACCGCTAACTCATAAATATACGAAAGTCTAAATTTTCATTTTTTAAAACCTTTGTATTGAGTTGGTTGATAAATTTATATATAAAAAACAATATTAAATACGAAACTGCCAACTTTCGTATAATTTATTATTCAATGTACCAACAACATAAAAAACGAAAGTTTTAATTGCCTTTCTTTCTCAGTATTTTATCCAATGGGCATTCAATTTTTCCAATATCACGGTTGCTTACCTGTGTATAGCGGAGTGTGGTATTAATATCTTTATGCCCAAGTAGTTTTTGAATATATGCTATATCGGTTCCATTTTCTAAAAGATGTGTGGCATAGCTGTGCCGCAGGCTGTAAAAACTACACTGTGCAGGTAACCCTAATTTTTTATACGCTGCTTTAAATATTAATTGTGCAGAACGGCTGCTGTAGTGTTCATTACTTTGTTGCCCTTCAAATAGCCAGGTTTTTGGATTAGCTAGTTTGTAATAATTCCTTAACGCCATGTGCTGTTCGAAAAAATATATATTGATGAGTTGTCAGAACCGTTTAAGCGAATGGGTTTCTTTTGAGTGGCTTTTTTCGTACAAGGTTTTCACCTGGGTTGAAAGATGATGGGTGGGGGCACCCAATAGAAGGGTTTTATTACCATAAATATTCTATTAAGTGAATAACAAGCCCGTTACCAACAGTACCGGGCTTACTATCAATAAAACAGTTATAGCCTTTCCGAAACATTTGATATTACATTCTGTTTAGCTTTAACAAAAGCATTGGTAAGATGCCGTGATGGCTTTGTTAAATCCCCGGATACCTGGCTCACAACTTTTCTGTTTCTTTTTACCCAATAAAAAATGGCGGCTGCCCCTGCGGCAAAGGCAGATGCTACTAATATTTTTTTATCCATAAAATACGATTTTAAAATTGATTTTAAAAAAGCCCCCGGTAAGGGGGCGATGAATGGCATTATTGTATTAAGCCTTTCGCCCTGTAAGTAGCTGTACTACAAATAATATTATGCCTATTACCAGTAAAGCATGAATAATTGATCCTGCATGAAAGCCAAGAAAGCCAACTGCCCAAATGATAATGAGTATTACTGCGATTGTGTACAAAAGATTTCCCATGATAAATGAATTTAAATGATGATTAATGGATACTACCATAGAAGTAAATTCAAAGCATATGCCAAACCGGTTCGCCTTGTTATGTAGGTCTATTAACTATATCGAAGGATATACTACTTCATTTTTCGTAGATTCGTTTCCACAACATTACTTGTGGGGAAATTTTTAAAATGCCCAACTGTTCCCTATTGTAGCAGTTGATGAATTATAAAATTTTAAGGGATAAAGAAATAGCCTAATCTAAATGGCTCTCTATTTACAACCTGTTTACAACTCCCAACATAATCTGGACTGTGCTTTGCAATGCTGTCAGAAGGTTTTTCAAAATATATTGGATTTGATCGGGCAGCATTTTTATGCAGCCCTTTTTTATGTTGGTAACAATCAGCCTACCGGAATATGAGTGATTCAAATTATTACCCAGCTAATTCCATTTGAAATTAATAAAAGTTTTTTCATAGAGAAGTTATGATAAGGCAACCCCAAATAAAAAAATCCCACCGTAGAAACAATGGGATAAAGAATCATTCTCTAAAATCGTAAAAAAACTATCACTTGCATAGACAGGATTATATCTTAAATAGTTTCACCAACCTATAATTTTGAAATAATTACTGGAAATAGTGTAAATAATCTCTTGTAATTGGTCCGTATACGGTTTGGGTGGGTACAAGAATCCTGATTAACGAAATTTCAAAAGGAACCCCTATGTTACCTTTTCAGGAACGAAGAGCATCCCTTATTTGGTTCATGCATTTCTTCTATGCATATAAAATGAGACTTGTAAATTTCTGTAGTATTTTTCTTTAGAAGTGCTTCGTGTCTCCACAAACCATTTCCACACCCATCAAAGCCATAACTGTTACAAACCCTAAAGGTTTATGAAGATATGATCCCTGGCAGAGGAAAAGCTTAATTTAAAATTATTGCCTGTGAAGACGAGACGTGGAATGCTTTTTGAATTGTATTATAAAATATCCGCCGTTGACAAAGGTCTGCCGGCTTTGTAAAAAAAAAATAAAAATACACATGAAAAATAGTACAAAGATCTTCCTGCTTGCAGCCATCGGAGGTGTCGCCATCACACTTTATCTTATGCAGAAGGCCAGCGCAAAAAAAAGATTGATCACCATCTCAGATGAAGGGTATGAAACAGCTTCGGATATTTTATTTCCGGGTAAACAGGTTGGCAACAAAATGCATTATGGACCTGTAATACCAGGTCAGGGTTAACGTATATGCTCTATTTAAAACTTTCCTGCAACCAATTCCCGGGATTATTAATTGAAATGTTCCACCATTTAGGAAAAGCGTCATTTACTGTTATTCTTTAACGCCCTGCTAACAGCAGTTTTCGTACCTTGATGTAACAAAAGTATTTTATGAAAAAGCAAGTATTACTGCTGTTGTCGCTGTTTCTTAGTTGCTTTGTACTGGCACAGAGATATAGTGGTCCAAAGCCAATTACAAGGCAGGAGTACCTGAATGAAGAATATTGTTCAGCACTTTTTAAAACTAGTGATGGAACTATATTGGACCTTGAAAATGATCCTGCCGCCCGGGCATATGGAAATATTCTTTACTGGCTGCAGGGCCGTGTGGCAGGATTAAATATCTACACTTCCAGTACAGGTACTGCTATTCCTTATATCCGCAATCAACGGGCAACTGTATATTTAGATGAGATACCGGTATCCTCTTCATTCATCAACACCATTCCTTCTGTGGATATTGCTATGATCAAAGTTATCAAAGCGCCCTTTGCCGGTACTATGCCGTATGGCAGCGGAGGTGTTATTGCAGTGTATACTGTAAGAGGTGAGGAAGAAGATTAACTTCTCTGTTTTATTAGTGTTCTTAAAAATCGGAACAATTCCGGGAGCCGTTATTTGCCTGCCAACAACCAGTGTGCAAAGCCTTTCACATGGCTATTTTTCGCCCATTGGTGCAACCGTACGCTCGTGCTGGTTAATAAAAGAGCCAATAAATTATTTACACTCACTCTTCCCAATATAATGCAGTAAGAAAGATGTGATAGCCTATAAAGCAAAAGCAGACGTTTGCCAAAGGAATGGAGTAATTAAATGAGAGAATTTAAAAAGGGAAAACAAATCACTACATTTATCGGCAAAATAATTACTATGCTTACCAACAACGACATACTTAAAAAACTCCGTGTAGCACTTTCTTTAAAGAACGATGATATTGTAGAAATATTAAAGCTGGCCGATTTTGAAATTTCAAAAGGAGCACTTGGTGATCTTTTCAGAAACGAAGACCATCCGGGGTATGTGGAAGCAGGGGACCAGGTATTGCGTAATTTTTTAAACGGGTTGATCATTTATAAAAGGGGCAAGCTGCCAAACCCTAAACAAAATACTGACAGGGAATAAAATGTTTATTTCATTCTTCATCTTCACATCCCTGCTATTCTCTCCTCGTAAGTCTCCTGGTCTGTACCATGTTGTCGCTGCATTTTAAAATTATTTGTTACAGCAAAGTAACAATAAGGAACCCGTCAAAAGAAACCTGGCAGCATTGCGTCAATCCCATACAAAACGCTGCACCATTACAAACCTGTTTAAAACTGTAAAAAATAATGGCCTTTGCTGAGGTAAATAAACCTCATTGTTACCCGAAGCCGGTATAGATTATAGTATAAATAATCTGGCACGTGTTTATAGTTACTATCTGAAAATTATAATTATGCAAACAGCAACAACATCAACAAAAAACATTTTGAACGACCTGGTGCTTATCAATAATGATCGCATTGCAGGTTACGAAAAAGCATTAGAAGAATTAAAATCTGGTACCGATACGGAGAACCTGGATCTACATGTACTTTTTCAAACTTTGATAGACCAGAGCCGTGATTTCAGGAACCAATTGGGCACAGAAGTGCAGGCACTTGGTGAAGACATGGCAGAGGGTACCATGACGAGTGGAAAATTGTACAGAGCATGGATGGACGTGAAGGCTTTGTTCACTGGCAAAGACAGGCATGCTATCTTAGCTTCCTGCGAAGGTGGTGAAGATGCTGCACAAAAAGCGTATGATAACGCACTGGAGAATGAAGAGCTTCCGGAATTTTTGAGGGAAATTATCAGCGATCAAAAAGCAATGCTGTTAGAAGCGCATGATGAAATAAAATCATTAAGAGACCTGACTAAATAATTCACCTCTCTTAATAATAAGATGCCTGCTCTACAATAAAAAAAGAGCAGGCATCTTCGTTTAGTACAGGTGTTTCTCTAAAATAAAATGGAAAGGAATATTACGGTATAACAAATGGAACCAGGTAAAGCTGTAGCGATTACTTATAATTAAGTATTTTTATTGCTGTTAACTCTACAGGCCATGCAAAAAACCTTCTTGTCAATTCTATTGGCATTTTCAATAATTACAGCTACTGCACAAACGGTGGGTATCGGTACCAATACGCCGGAGCCATCGGCCCTGCTCGACTTATCATCAACAACAAAAGGCTTTTTGCCACCAAGGGTTACTACAGCTCAAAGGGATAGTATTGCTAACCCTGTTGAAGGGTTACAGGTATTCAATACCACCACAAAATGTATCGAAGCATATATCTATGGGTACTGGCAAGCTGTATTCTGCGGCCAGCCAAAACCTATTGACACCGGTGACTTGTACCAGGGTGGAATTATAGCCTACATTCTAACAGAGATGGATGCAGGCTACGACCCAAATGTTCAACATGGTATTATTGCGGCAACAACTGACCTGGCCACTACTGCATATTGGTATAATGGTATTCTTACTGCTACCGGTGTAACTGATACCACAATAGGTGCAGGCACCGCCAATACCAATGCCATTGTACTAAACCAGGGTGATGGAAATTATGCGGCAAAGCTTTGTTATGACTTATTGCTGAATGGATACGATGACTGGGTACTGCCAACTAAAGCTGAACTGAATAAGTTATATAATAACCGTACTATTGTCGGTGGTTTTCAACCCTCTAAATACTGGTCTTCAAGTGAAGTAGATGCAAATTTTGCCTGGGTGCAGGATTTTGGTTTAATAACTAACAACCAGGGTAGCGGTGCAAAGGCTACTGTAAGGTTTATCAGGCCGGTAAGGTATTTTTAGTTTACTGCAAAGTAGTACCAGTGCATCTTAAGCCAGGGTTACTTTCCACAAACCGAATTGCTGGTTTGTGGTTTGAAAAACTGATAGGTGCCTGTTGAAGTTATAAGCATTGACCAATTCTTCGGCACGCTTATCAAAGCATTATATGCTTCACTTGTATTAAAATTCTCCAGTACCGGTCATTCCTACCCATTAATATCCAATATTTTTTTAGCAGGTTGCTGTACATTCTCAAAACTGTTTCTTTGGTCTACAACGAATGAATGTTTCAGGTTTTTACTGGTATGAAATACATTATTGATCGTTATCTCATAATTTTCAAAATCAAGATAATTTTTCATAGCGTTTATGTATTTCGTATGGTCTGCCTTAGTAAAATTTTGATCCACCGCCAGGTTTAAATTAATGGATATTTTATCATATACCACCTGGAACTGCTTTATCGAGGAATTACGCTGAAGTAAATGGGTAAAAAAGGTAGTATGAACTTTTTTGTGTGCCCTGTCAACAATAACATCCGCAGTTCTGCCTATAATTTTTTTTATTACCGGGTAACTTCTCCCACATGCACAGGTTTCATCAGATAATTCTACCAGATCTCCTGTATCATATTTCATAAGTATCTGGGCTTCGTTTGCAAGGTCGGTACTGATGAAATTGCCATTTTTACCTGTTTCAAATACCGAACGGCTGCTTATAATATGAAGATTATGTTGTTCGCATTCAAATGCTGAAACGCCTGCTTCATTGCATCCATATTGGTTAAATACTTTTACACCAAATGCCTTTTCGATATTGTTCCTCAGGCTATCAGTAAGCATTTCAGATGTGCAAACGATGGCTTTTAAAGAGGATGGGGGAGTAACATTATTTTCACGAATATGATCTGCTATTGCATTAACAGCCGTGGCATATCCATAAAGAACAGCAGTATTCCTGTTCCTTATCTTTTCAATGTAGTCTTTTATAATTGTGTTGTTCAATACTGCTACCGGGTAAAGATCTATATTCATCAACCTGTAGAATATTTTATGTTGAATGCTTTTTTTTATTAAAGCATTACCGGCAATAAAAGCTACTTTTTCACCAAATTGATATCCTGCACTTTCCCAGGAAAGCAACAGGCCTGCCCATAAATTTGATTGGCCGTTAACAGATGTGTAATATGAAAAAGGATTGCCAGTGGAACCACTTGTGGATTTTTTTACCCGTTTATTTTTGTAGAGGCTTGAAATAAAGGCCGCAGGATCATGCGTTACCATCTTTTTATTCAACTCAGGAACTTCTTCATAACAGGAAAACCCGTCGTAGTAAGAAGTTGATTGTTTTGCAAACTCAAAAAGTTCGTCCAGCTTTTTCCTTCTTTTAATATCTAATTGATTAGAAGGCAGGTATTGATCTTTTTTATATTCTTCCAGCGTATCATAAATATTTAATCCACCTATCTTATCTATAAGTTTAAGCCTTAATTTATTGATCATTTTCATTTCGGTTTCGAATATTTCTTGTGTATAATCCTGTTTAAAATACACCTGGTAAGAAGTGCATCAGTTAATTATACCAATAATCTCACCAAATGATATTTTTGTCAATAACTCGACTTTATGTACCGACCAAACTATAGAAACACACATTTAAATAAATTCATACATGTGAAAACGTATATTCAGTTTTGTATAATAAAAGGCATCATTTTTGACCCGGGTATTTTTTAAAAGTAATCTTTACAACGGATAAAAATATAAATATGGAAACAACAACAACCAACAGGATGCTTTCTCTTGTTGCCTTATATGATCTGCATACTGGTTTTTTGCCAAAAGCATTGGTTGATATTACTGATGACAGTGCACATAACAGGCTTAATACAAAAGCTAATCATATTGCCTGGCTTACAGGAAGCCTCGTACAGCAAAGGTTTGAGCTGGCGGGTATGCTGGGCGTTCATCATCAACAGGCAGCCCATGATTTATTTAAAGATAATAAGGGAATACAGGATGGCGTACGTTATCCATCATTGGCCGGGTTTAAAAATGATTGGGAAATGATCTCCCCAATACTGAATAAGTTACTTGTGAACGTTAGTGATGAAAAACTTGATAGCGAATTAGATATGGGTGGAATGAAAATGACCTTTTACGAACTGGTTACTTTTATCATTTACCGGGAAGCTAATTGCATAGGACAGATAGCTTTATGGCGCAGGCTGCTGGGATATGATGCATTGAAATATGATTGATATAATATACAGGCAAATTCCGGCTTAGCCGGGAGTATAGCACACCAACTTCATTTTCTTTTTTTAGAAAAATTATAAAGCCAGATACCCGAAATGATAACCAGCACTAATATAACAAAACCGGAGATCGTAAATGGAAAGCCTTCCATATAATTAATTTAGGTTTTTAGCAGTTTTAAAGATAATACAAATTGCCTGCTTGCTGGCTTAGTTCTTTTCAGTGATTACTTTTTCACAAACCGGATAACAGCACTGCTTTGTTCCGTGCTTTCCAACCTTGCCTCATAATGTTTTTCTTCCACTACCGCCACCATCAGGGAGGTATTGGGCGGAATGGAACCGAGGTTTTCCGCTACCATTACCAGTTCATTTGATTCTTCCAGGTTGGTAACAGCCAGCTTAATTGTATAAGGCTTGTCGGAAAGGCGTACATGTTCGTACAGCAATTTGTTATTCAGGAAAATAGCGATTGAATCTCCATCCACTTCAGCATTGTCATAAAAACGCAGTTCGATTGAGTCGCCACTGATGGTAATCTCCTGCATTAACTGCCTGCGGCGGGTAATAAATTTTTGTTCATTGGTTAAAGCTGCAACAGCCACCGGTTCTTTAACCGGTGCAGGCATTGGTTTTACGGACGGCTCCTTTTTAATAACAGGAACGGGCAACTTCTTTTTAGGCACCGCAGTTACCGTTGCTGTTTTGGGAGATGGCGCTTCTGCTACTGTTGGTTCAACAGGCAGTGGTTTGGTAAAAGCCAGTTTGCCAATACTGTCTATCAAGTCCGGGTCATTGGCACCAAGGGTGTAATTATCAATTACATAATCCCATTCATCATTGAATGTATGCGTATCAGAATTTTGCAGCGCTACCGGCCGGTTTTGCTCTTCTTTGTCTTTTAAAGCTGCCTTTCCATCAAGGTACATTTTGTCGCCACCGGGACAATTAAAATCTGCTGTTGAAAAATAAGGCGCTACCGTTTTTCCATGCAAAAACCTTTTACTGTTTTTTTCTTCCACCAATACATCATCCCACCATACCACGCTATTATCCCTGCTGTCAAAATACCCTTTTATGCTGTACCTGCTGTAATTATTGGGTGATTCGTAATAGTAACTGGTGCCGGTAATACTGTCGCCGTGCTTGATTATTTTAAGCTCCACATTTTTCCGGTCTATCTTTCCTTTCCAATAGCCGGTAATCAATTGTGCATTGGCAGATGCGCCTGTAATGATGCAGGCTAAAAACAATAAAAGAAAGGGATGGATCTTCAAACTGCGGTGCCTGTTGTTTTATAAAACAGGAATTTAAAATTAAGGGTTTACACAGTTGAAACTGCCATTGGAAAGTTAATATTGCTAGCAGGTAAAGAAGAGGAAAGATCACAATCTTTCATTTTCTATCAATCGTTCATTAAATTTTTTGAGATATATTCTTGTAATGCCGCTACGGTTGAGGTTGGGTTCATAAATATCACCGCCCAGCGCATGTTTAAAGTCGTATTGTATATCGGGCTCTTCCTCAAAAAGTTCAAGGAGGTCTTCTGAATATACTTTTTTGAATTTCCCTTTTTTATTCAACATAAAAATTTCGTAAGAAGGGCCGGCTGCCAGCGATAGCATATCAACAGTGAAACTTATAGGATTTGATATATCAACCCAATCATTACCCAGGGGGAAAACATAAAAAGGATGAGGGCCGATACAATCCAGTTTCCAGAAGTTGATATTCGAACTGAGCCCTGCTTGGGAATAGGCATATACATTTGATCCATCGCAGAAACCCCATATCTTATCTTGTATTGGCGCTTCACCTTCTGCAAGCACATACTTCACCGGTAGTATTCCTGCAGCTTTATATTTGGCGGAAGTTGTTCTTTCTGTTACGGAAAAATTCCTTTTTATTGACGGCCTGTTATTGAAAAATTCATCTTTATTAAGATAAAACCCTTTTACAAGTTGTTTGCTTTTATAGATTTTTTGATTGGCTGTATCTGGCAGGATTACAACACTATCTGTTACTAAAGTTTTAGATGAATCAGTTTGTGAAATGGCCTTTAAACTTATTAATGATATAAAAAAAACAAGGAATGCTTTTACCCAGGCCTGGTATTTACCAAATGGATTTAACCGTTCTGCACAACGGGATAAGAGGTATGAAG
>JAZKGV010000214.1:11786-15200 GCA_040385725.1 Bacteroidota bacterium
AAACAAGGCATAAGTGATTAAAGGAAATTAAAAGATAAAGTTAATCATTTAACCCCTTTCCTTTTAGAATTTGCGGAATACATTTTTCAACTCTTGCTTCACGGGTTTGCGATTGTTTGGGTTGAGAGAAATGAAGCAGGTAGGCTCTTTGTCTTCCCGGCGTTAGTGCATAAAATGCTTTCTTCAAAGCCACATTTTTATTTAATCGATTTTGAAACTCTTCTGCAATGGCAAATTCGGTTGCTTTTTTTAATTGCACTTTCAATCCTGCCTTCTCTATTTCAATGGCTTCGTGTATATAAGCTTTTACTGTAGTTTTTAGTTTCACTATTTCCTTTACACTGGTAAACCGGATCTGCCGTGCTGCCTGCACATTTGCTGTTTGTTGTATCAGTATGCCTTTTGCATCATGTAATAATGCACCTTTAAAAAACAGTAAGGCACAATACTCTTTAAATCCATGTATTAATACAATATTACTATTCTCAAATGTGTAGCAGGGACAGCCCCATTTTAATTCTTCCCTAAGGCCGCAATCAAGAGTGATCTTTCTTAACAGCTCATATTCCTCCTGCCATTGCGTGGCTTTGGAAAAGAAAAAGTCAGCTTTTGGATTTATACTATTCATTATTAATTCGTTTTAATAGTTTTCCTGGTCAAAGGCCTGAAATACCAGGATACAATAGTAAGAAGCAATAGTAATGTTGGCCCAAAAAATTCTTTTGCTGCGTCGCCACAGATCAAATGAGAAACAATAGCTCCCGACATGGTAAAGAAAAAACCTGCATACGCCCATTCTTTCAGCAAAGGAAATTTAGGTATAAGAACGGCGATCACTCCCAGGATCTTCCAGGCTCCAATGATTATCAAAAAATACTCTGGGTAACCGAGGTGTATCATCAATTCTTTTTCTTCTTTCATTTTTATTAACTGAACGATGCCGGTAGATAACATACCTAAAGCAAGCCATGCGGTTGCGACCCAGTAAATGATCTTATTTCGTTTTGTCATTTTGTATTATTTTAATGTAGAAACAATTTCCTGTATCCGGTTATGTGCCATATTGATGCCCTGTGCAAAAGGAAGTTTCAGCAGCTGGTCCCTCAGTTCTACAGATTTGTATATAATATGCATTATAAGTTTACTGGTTTCATCAGACAGATTTTCAAAAATTAAAAACTCAAGCTGCACAGGGAAGGGTGTATTTTCCATTTCAAAAGTCCGGATGATCTGCTGGTTCATTTCAAACGTATGTATGGTACCACTGAACAAATGTTTGTTTCCTTTGGGATCGGTAGTTTCAAATTGGTAACCGCCGTGCTTTTTATTTTCAAGTTTCAGCACTTTTGTTCCCATCCACTGTTCCACTATTTCAGGTTCCATATATGCCTTGAACAATAGTTCCAACGGCAGATCAAATTCCCTTGTTATCACTAATTCCTGTTTGCCATCTTCGGCGTGTATCTTGGTTTTTAGTTCCATATCAAGCTATTTATTTGGTTTGTATTTTTTCATTACACTTTCAAGTTTGTTAAACCGGCTATCCCACATCTGGCGGAATGGTTCAATAAAGTCAGCTATCGCTTTCATTTTTTTTGCATTGATGTGATAGTATATCTCTCTGCCGGTTTGCTCCTGTTGCAACAACTCACATTCAGTAAGTATCTGCAGGTGTTTTGAAATCGTGGGCCTGGCCGAATCGAAATTGCCGGCAATGGCACCAGCAGTAAGGGATTGCGATGCAACCAGCAGGAGTATTGCCCTTCTTGTAGGATCTGCGATGGCTTGAAAAACATCTCTTCTTAAATTCATTATGTAGTTATTTGGCTACAAATATATGTGTAGTTATTTAACTACGCATTTTTTTTTTTAGAAAGGGTGTTTGTATATCCAGATGCGCTGCAGTCCATACAGTCTTTTCCTCAATTCATTAACTAATTGGTCAAAATGATTGCGTTACCGTATAACCCTTGAGCACCAATTACTATATTTAGGCAGCAAACCAACCGCATGGCTGCATTTTTTAAATCAACATACAACCACAAAAAAGAACTGCTGCTTTTTGTATTTACAAATGGCCCTGCCTGTATATTATTTAACTGGCTTTTTTTGGGCAATCGTTACTTTAATGATGGTAAATTATTTTTTATTGCAACGCTGGCAATTTTCCCATTCATTTTATTATTACACAATACCATGTCTGGAATTGGTAGGTATATTGGCAAAAAATTTCCCCTGTATTCGGATACTTTAAAAAGAAATCTCTATACAAGTCTTGCAAGTTTTATCAATGCAATGTTCTTTATTCTGGCAGCAGTTTTTTTTTACCAACTGGTACCTATGCTTCGCTTTGAAGTAACGTTTACACTTGTTCGTACCATTGCTTTAGTAGTACTTGTTATAAACATGGTCATTGGTTCCATATACATGGCAATGTATGTATTTGACCAGATGAAAAAAACGCTGGTGCAAAATGAGTCACTTAAGAAAGAACAATTGCAACAACAGTTTGACAGCCTCAAAACAAAAGTGAACCCTCATTTCCTTTTTAATGCACTCAGTTCGCTTTCCACGCTGGTGTCTGAAGACACAGAAAAGGCGGATGAATTTTTAAATGAAATGAGTAAAGTGTACCGCTACATGTTAAAGTCAAATCATTTCGAGATGGTAACGCTGCAGCAGGAGGTGGCTTTTATACATTCTTATTTCTACCTGCAACAGGTGCGTTATGGAAAAGCGGTTGCCATGCAGGTAACAGTATCGGAAAAATACAATGACTACCTGCTGCCCCCGCTTACACTGCAACTGTTGCTGGAAAATGTATTTCAGCATAATACTACTTTGAAAGAGTTGCCACTGCACATAAAGATTGAAACCAATAATAATGATACCATCACAGTAAAAAATACTTTACGGCAGAAAAAGATATCCGTATCAACAGGCGGTAAAAGACTGCTTGCACTCGAGGCTAAATTCAGTTTACCTGGCTTTGCTGTGAATGAAACACCGGATGAATTTATGGTAACCATACCACTTACATACCATCACGATATGCAAACCGGCGCTCATGAAAAATAACAAACCTGCATTTATACTGCTTACCATTTTGCTGGTGCCTGCTTTTGTGCTTTCGCTTAACTATATTTTTTTTGGAGAGGCTTACTTTGGCAGCATAAAAGTATTTGCCGCCGCCACTGTTATCAGTTTTGTTTTGTCGTTTTTGTTGTCTCAATCGCAGGTGGCCATCAGTAATGTGATGAGAAAAAAGTATCCTTCGTATGAAAAGACATACCATCGTATTGTTAACTGGATATTGATCATCTTCTTTATTACGCCTGTCTTTATAGTTTCTTTATTTCTTTTTTACCGGTTGATAGGTTGGCCGGCTCTGCTCCAGGCACAGAGTCTTCTGTG
>JAZKGV010000214.1:15210-22812 GCA_040385725.1 Bacteroidota bacterium
CTTGCAGGTTTTGTTGCAGATGTTATCGGTATTGCCTTTAATGAAGGTATTTACACTTTTAGCAAATGGAAGGAAAATATACAAGAGGCTGAACAGTTAAAAAAAGCCAATCTTCAAACACAGTTCGACAGTTTAAAAAACCAGGTTAACCCTCATTTTTTGTTCAATAGCATCAACATACTTTCATCGCTGATACATGAGGACAAAGAAAGGGCAGAAAAATTTATTGATGAGATGAGCCGGGTGTACCGCTACCTGTTACGAAACAACGAAGACGAACTGGTGCCGCTGTCTGCCGAACTAAGGTTTATTGAATCGTATGGCCATTTACTTACAACCAGGTATGGAAATGGGTTTGAGATAAGAGTAACAGTTGATGAACAGTTTACCAATCACCTGCTTCCACCACTTACGCTGCAGTTGCTGGTGGAGAATGCTGTAAAACACAATGCAGTTTTGAAAGACAAACCACTGCTGGTTGAAATAACAACGGATGTAAATGGTTGGCTTACTGTTAAGAATAACCTGCAGAAAAAAAACACACCTGTTGATTCTTCTAAAATAGGCCTCAACAATATCAGGGAAAAATATCTTTTACTGGGCCAGCCGGAAGTTATAATTGAAGAAACACCTGGAGCATTTATTATTTCACTTCCCTTGATCGCCACTCTCAAAACATAGAGTTTGTTTATTCTATACTTTCGATCTCATACTTGTTTTTATTAACAACAACGGCGCTGCCAACTGCAAGCCCCATCAATTGTTTTCCTAATGGTGATTGTGGGGATAATGCGATAACAGCAAATCCATCCACGATAGCTTTGCCAAAGGCTGCACTTATAAACAAATAACCCTTATTTGTTTTGATAAGGCTGCCGTTTATAATACTTGATGCAACAATGGCAGGATCGATTTTTTCTATGGCGGCTTTTTGTAACTGTGCTTCTTTTAGTTGTTCTCTTTTTTGTTCCTGTTCAATTTGCAGCATTGCTAATGCGGTTTCATGTTTATCGCCTGCAGTGCTTTTTGTTTCGTTGCTGCCGCTTTCTTTAAGGTCTGCCAGTATTTGTTGCAGGTGCTGCACTTTTTCATTGGCAAGCTGCAGGTAGCATAAGTGTATTTTTTGTTTGAATGTCATTAAAGCTGCAATTGAAAAATATAATTACCCAACATTAATACATTTTGAAAGGGTAGCCAAAAACCAGATTGCTCCGCCTTCTTAGTATATAAACCAACTCCTCCACATCAAATAAAAGTTAGAAAAACACTATGGCTCCTATTTTTATACACTGGTGGCGATATCCAGTTGCTTCAGCATTCTAAAATGCTTTTTTGCATTTCTTAAAAAATCCCTTCCCTTGCGGTAGCTCCAGTAAGGTATGCCCCTGCGGTGATTGATGGTTGATATCTCGTACAAAACCTTCCAGTGTTTTAATACAATGCCGTAAGCCTGAAATATGTTGTTGCCGTTGCCATAAATATGATGGGGCTCTGCACCACAACCATTGTATTCTAAAATACAAAAATCTTTTCCTTCTTTTAACGCTTCAACAGAAGCACATTTGATATCATACCTGCCATAATAAAAATATTTTGTGTGCAGGCTGATGGCATCAAATACTTTCAGCAACTTTTCATCTTTTTCGTTTTCGAGGCTTACGAGTTTGCTGCCACGGCTAAGATTTAAGGCATGCGAAAGAATGTATTGCGAGCCTGACGGGATAACTTCCTGTAACCTGTCTGCATGTTTTGATTGTAATTCTTCCAGCCTCCAGGTAGCCCTGTCATAATTACCAATAAGCATGGCAAGGGTTGAAACACCATCACCTGTAACTTGTAAAAATTCTTTTTTTATAAAACCGGTAATGGTACCTGTCAACTGCCCGGGGAAGCGGTAGTAAAAAACACTTACTTCCAATGGATAATCGATCAATTGCTGAATAATGTAATCAGCAGGCATGCTTTTGTGGTATTGTTTTAATTCGCTGCTGTTATGTATTTTCCTGAACATAAAACCCATCATACCAGCGTCAGGTTTTACAACCAGCGGATAATAAATGCAGTTTTTTTTTACCTCTTCTTCCACATCATCAAACAAAGATGTGAACGATATATAAATGCTTTTGGGATAAAGCTGTAATGGCAACTGTTCATACATCTCTCTTTTTGTTTCGCCTTCAAAGCCGCCAAAAGTAATGGTAGGGTTGGAGGTAGTAAAGAACCAGAAGGAACGGGCACGTATACAATACCATAACCATACCGGTGCAATGGGAATATACTTGGCAAGGTAATGCCAGGTTTCCCAGTGTGTTATTTTAAACAATAGTCTTTTAATGTTCTTTACCAGCAAAATATAATTTTGTAAATCAACAAATGCTTTTATAGATATGCCAATAATAATGCCACTCATTGTTCCTCATATCTTTGCTAATGTGGGTCATAAGGCAATATTTTAATTTAAAAAGACTGCCACTGTTTCATCAGAATTTTTACTGGCAGATAATTTGCGGCTATGCAGAAAAATTGTTTTATCATGAAAAGTAATATCATCGCAGAAGTTTCCACCGTAATACATACTCAACTATCAACACTGTGGGAAGCACTCACAAAACCGGAAATAGTAAAAGAATATTTTTTTGGAACCGATTTGTCTACAACATGGGAACCGGGTGCCCCAATTATTTTTAGCGGCGAATGGCAGGGGAAAAAATATGAGGACAAAGGAACAGTGCTGGCTTACAATAAGGAAGAGATGTTGCAATACACTTATTGGAGCAGCATGAGTGGCATAGAAGACAAGCCGGAAAATTATGTTACCCTTACCTATCGTATCGGTGGGAAAGATGGCAAAGCAACAGTAACCATTATACAGGAAAATATTCCGGATGAAAAAACCAGGGATCACTCAATTGAAAACTGGAAAAAAGTATTGCAGGCATTAAAAAAACTGCTGGAAGCTAAAGAAGTGATGGGTACATAAATGCACTTTTTCCCTAAAACCCAGCCTGAACTGCCTCTTATTGATCATGTTCCTATGTGGCTTTTTAACACAGCTATTTAAAATACCTGTCCATTAAACACTACATTATCTATACTGAATGTACCACCGGATGCTTCAGCGTTAATACCATAAAAACGGAAAGTTACCGGCGTACTAATTCCGCTAAAGCCAGCGCCTCCTAACGTAATCGTACAGCCGTCTTGCGGATTTGTATTATCAGTAACCTGGAATTTATTGGTGGCTGCTATTGATAAAGCGGCATTAGCAGGATGAATGCTGACTGCAAGATTATTGATAAAGCCATCAACACTGCTACGTACAAATGCCTGTCTTACCCCGGTACCAGAACGTTGCAAACGGAAATTGAGTGAAGAAAGATTTATTGTTCTTCCCTGGTCTGGAGTAATGATCACCTCAAAATATTTACCAGTACTATCTGTTGCAGAGGTGAATGTATTGGAGCCATTGGTTGCACCCAACGTCCAGTCAGTAAGTGAAAAACGGAAAGCAGCAGTAGAGTTTAATGAAGGCGCCCCGGCACCAACACCTGAAAAAGTGCCAAAACCAATTCCGTTCACCACAGGCAATGGTGTTGGATCAACAAGGCCTGATGTTGTTTTTACAGAATCAAAATTATATGTTGCTGCAAAAAAACCTTCAGCCAATGTAGTAAAGCTGATCTCTGCAGCATAGGTTGGCCCGATAAAAGAATTGCCCGTATAAGCCCTTACATAATAAGTAGTGTTTGGTAAAAGGCCTGTTACAGGAATGGAATAACTGCCTTCGCCAATGCTTGTAGTAGATAAATAATTATCGGCAGTTGTGGGATTATGAGTAGTTCCATAAACAATGGAGTTTTGGATCATTGGGTCGCCGCCATCATTGGTAATTTGACCACCACAGACAGCAGATGTTGAGCTGATACTGGTGGCGGCTGTAGTGATGATTGTGGGGAACGTTATCGCATTGGTTGTAAAACTTACCTCGTTGCCATAAGCAGTGCCGGCAGTATTGGTTGCAAAAGCCCTCACATAATATGTTGCAGAAGGCCCCAGGTTGGTCATCGTAGAAGTAAAGCTGCCGGTTTCTCCAGTGGCAGTTACAACATTATTTGCAATAGTAGGGTTGGGGTTAAGATCATAACAGAGCCCTCTTGCAGTAATGGTTCCGCCACCATCAGTGCTTACATTTCCTCCGCCTGTTGCAGTACTGCCTGTAATACCGGAAACTGAACTTGTACTAACGGTTGCCAATACCACTACAACACAAGGCCCCCATGTAGGAACACCATTACAAAGTGTGAGTGTTTTTCCGGATGCACCGGCAGGTAAAGTAACCCACTGTGTGCCATTCCAGTATTGCATATCTCCGGGAGCATTGGCAGCCTGGCTCAATCTTAACCATGCCTGACCGGTGTAATAATAATATCCAGGCACTACATTATTTGGAGCAGTACCTGCATTGGCAGTATTATACACAAGCAAACCTGTGGCAGGTGTGGCAATGGTGCTCACATCATTAATACCTGTTAATGCTACCCTTGGTGGAAGCAGCCCTTTATTGGCAGCTGTAATATCCAGCGCTGCACTGGCATGGGGCGTGTTGGTTCCAATACCGGTATTTTGAGCAAATGAAAAGGCCGTTGATAAGAGTAAGCAAAAAGAAAATAATACTTTTCTCATGTTGAAAAATTTTGATATTTTTTTCCTGTTAGCAGGATTATTTTTTTAGTTTACGATACCATTGAAAACAACATTGTCAATACTGAATATACCATTGCTGTCTTCCGCATTGATGCCATAAATGCGGAATGTAACAGGTGTTGTAATATCAGTATAGCTGGCTCCGCTAAGTGTAATAGTAGAGCCATTCTGTCCTTCAGTTGCTGTATCGTTCATTTGAATTTTGTTAAAAGATACCGTTGATAAATTACCGTTTGCCGGGCTGATGCTTGCCGGCAGGTTGTTAGCAAAATTGTCAATACTGCTTCTTACAAAAACCTGTCTTGGACCGGTACCTGAACGTTGCCATTTGAATTTGACTGCACTAACGGTAAGGCTCATTCCTGGTTTTGGGGTGAGTGTAAATTCAAAATACCTGCTGGCGGTATCCTCCAGCGGAAATGTATTAGAGCCATTGGTTGCGCCTAATGTCCAGCCGGTAAGTGAAAAGGCAGCATTGGTAGTTGAATGTAAAGAAGGCATACCTGCTCCAACGGCTTTGCAGGCGCTAAAGTCAAGCCCTGTTACTACGGGCACGGGGCTTGGGTCAGTAAGACCTGAATTTGTTTTGAGGGCATCAAACATGTAAATGGCGGCAAAATATCCTGCTGGTAATGTGGTAAAACTATATGTGGTTCCATGTGCAATATTGGTATACCCGTTATGGGCTCCATACGCTCTAACATGATATAACGTATTTGGTGTTAAATTGGTTAGTTGCAATGGAACACTGTCCAGTGTTGTAAAAGTGCCGGGTAAATTAATGTGAAATTGGTTTGGCGGCGTAAAAAAATCATAATCAACCCCAGTAGCAATAAGCGGTGCACCACCATTACTAACCAGGAAAACTCCTGTATAAGCAGTAGTGGAACTGATGCCAAACGGCTGGATAGTTCGTACAACCGGTGGTGTTACACTGCTGGTTGTAAATGGCAGGTCAGCACCATAAGCTGTACCAGTTGCGTTCGTGGCAAAAGCCCTTACATGATAATTTGTATTTTCTGCCATGTGCAGTGTCTGGCTTACAAAAACCCCTGTGCCGCTGCTGTCATCTAAAATGGTACTATCTGCAATTGTTGGATTGGCCACCCTGCTGTAACAAATACCTCTTGCTAAAACTGTAGTTCCGCCAGAGGCTGTTACATTGCCTATACAGGTTGTAATAATTCCTTCTACACTTGCAATGTCACTAGTTATTACAGTTGGCAATGCAGAATTGCCAGGACAGTTGCCCCAGGTGGGTACAGCATTGCAGATAGACAATTCCTGGTTGTGCAAACCTGCAGGCAATACCACCCATTGCTTTCCATTCCAGTATTGCATGTCGCCTGCGTTATTACCTTTTGTTCCGATCTTCAACCAGTTTGCACCTGTAAAAAAATAATAGCCGGGTGTAACATTGTTGGGAGTTGTTCCGGCAGTTGCGGTATTGTACACTACTAAACCAGTAGCAGGCGAATTGATAGTTGCTACATCAGTAATACTTGTTAAGGCAATTCTCGGTGGTAGTATGCCTTTGTTTGTTGCTTTCACTTCAAGCATGGCACTTGCTTCAACGTTAGTAGTGTTGATGCCCACGCCCTGTTGTGCATAAACAACTAAACAGGTATTTGTTAAAAGACAATACAGGAATATTTTTTTCATCATTGCAGCAAGGTTTATGTAACACATAAAGGGTGCAGGGCAACAAATATACATTTCCTGTATATTTCAAACAAAAGCCTGCTCTGTAATTAGTGTGCCAGTTTGAAGAACTGCCAGATTATTCGAGGGAAAATGATTTGATTGTAAGAAATGAAATCCTTAGGTATGTAGTTTATACGGTATAATAAGAGAATTAAATTGAAGTTGCCAGGCGATTACGTTTATTCTGTAGGGTGACGCTGTACAGGCCGGCAGTTGCCAAATGCCTTTTTTCTATATGCTGCAGCAATGTTTCTGCATCTTGCTCCGGCACAATAAATTCCATTATATATCCATAGTTGCTGTTTTCATAATACGCCTGGTGAATACTCAACTGGCTGTATAAGGGCAGATCACGGTAATAAACCATGTCGTTTTCATTGTGCTGAACAAATGTTATAATAGTGGTATTATTATCCCTGTTGTTGTAAACCTGTTCTTGCTTTACCGCCGTATAACCACCCAATTGCAACGCCCTTATCCTTGATTCGGAAACACTGCTGGGCTTACGCTCATTTATAGATGGTAACTGAAAATCTTCTTCAGGCAATTCAAATTTAGCAATGTAGCCATAACTGTTTTTTCCAGCTTTTATTTGTTTGTATAGTACTGCCTTTGTTTTATTGATCTTCAATGTTTGGGCATAACCGTCCCATTCTGCGGCAAATTCTTCGGTATTCATATCGGTGATAAAACCCACGAAGTGTACAATACTTTCTTGTTGCATGATCTGTTTTTTATTCAATAAAAAAATACCAAATGAGGTATGCAGGTACTTAGAGGCAGAAGTGATGTTGAAGGAATCAGTAGCCCGTATGTGTGTAAGGTAACCTTATTAAATGGTGCCGGCCTTTTTATTTTTATTGCTGTTGTATTGGAATGGGTAAAAGCTTTGCAAAAAAGCATACCCCATAGCTAATTATTAAGTAACAGCAATGGCTTCATCCAGTTAGCGTAAAAATGCAGCATTTGTATAAATGACAATCTTCATCAATGCCGCACAATCAATTTTTTATTAAAGCTGTTTCCTTCACAATTGTAGCGTACAATATACAGGCCTGCGGCAAGTTGTGAAATATCAAACGTAACAGAAGAGCCGGTTGCATTGGTAGTAAACAGTGTGCTGCCGTTATTATTAATGATGGAGACAATACCGGGCCTGGATAGCCCATTTATGCTAACAATACTATTGGCCGG
>JAZKGV010000215.1:0-18797 GCA_040385725.1 Bacteroidota bacterium
ATTGGATGAATTAATGCTGAAAGATATGAGTGATACCGGCGGTTCTTACTTAGCAAAACGCCGTATGCAAAAAATGATGACTGTTGAAAGAAACGTCATTCATTTTGTGCCGGTAAAAGCAGCGGCAGGTTATTTGGCTGGCTATGCCGACAGTGAGTTTATTGATGAGCTTAACACTTTTACCTTGCCAATGCTCAGCGGTGGCAACTACAGGGCTTTTGAAATTATTGGCGACAGTATGATGCCAACACCCAGCGGCAGTATTATAGTTGGCGAAAAAGTGGATGACAAAGAAGAGGTGAAAAATAACCAGGCTTATATAGTGGTGAGCCGTAATGAAGGTATTGTATATAAAAGAATAGTAAAAAGCAATAAAGCAAAAAATAAGTTCACGCTGGTGAGTGATAACCCACAATACCAGCCTTACCAGGTGAATGCAGAAGATGTGGTGGAACTGTGGCATGCACAAATGGTATTGAGTAAAGTGGCGCAACAACAAAGATGGGATATGGATTCATTGGCCAGCATGGTGAATAATTTACAAAACCAGGTGAGTTCGCTGAAGAAGAAGATGAACTAAAAATTAGTGATCAGTTATCAGTGATTGGTTTGCGAAGATTGGCTGGGTTCTTAAACTGATCACTAATCACTGATAACTTATTGCCGGCCTCCGGCCACCGTGTATAACTTATCAATAACTCCCAAATAACCTTTCATAATTTCACACATTCAGATACATCCATTAAACATTAAAAACACGATTATGATCAAGTTACAGGTAATTGGCAATCTGGGTAAAGATTGCATTGTAAAAGAAGTGAACGGGAAATCAGTTATCAACTTCAGTGTGGCACACACAGAGCGGTTTAAAGATTCACAGGGCAATTTAAAAGAAAGAACTACATGGGTAGAGTGTGCTTACTGGAGCGACCGTACTGCCATAGCACCTTACTTAACAAAGGGCACCACTGTATATGCTGAAGGTTCACCGGAAGCAGATGCTTATATAAATAAAGACAACCAGGCTGCGGCTACTTTAAGAATGAGGGTGCAAAATATACAGTTGCTTGGCAGTAAAAATAATGCTGACAACCAGGCTGGTGGAAACAGCAATGCTTATGCAGCACCAAAACCTGCAGCACAACAAGCTCCGGCACCTGCGGCAGTAGCCAATGCAATGAGTGATGCGGCGGATGATCTTCCATTTTAATCAGTACAAAATTGTATAATAAAAAACCGTCTCGTCATTTATGACGAGACGGTTTTTTATTGAGATCTCAATTTATTTTAAAACAAACTGAACAGAAACTGTTGCAGCTACTTTTATTTTTTCAAAATCAAGTTTTGGTGTGTCATACTTGTATTTATCTACTGATCTTAATAAAAGTCTTTCAGCCCCTTCGTATCTTCTGTTGGTATTGTCGGAGCCTTCATTATCGGAAATATGAATAGCATGCCCGATTGATTGCTTTAATACAGTTGACATTGCCACAGCTTTATCCCTTGCATTTTCAACTGCTTTTATCCTTGCCTGGTTTTGGATATTTTCCAGGTTTGAATGATCAACCCTGTCTATTACAGCATTTGACATGTCATTTTCTTCCAGCATCATAAATACTTTACCCACCATTACTGCATCAGTAACTTTTAGTGTGTATTGTTTTGTTTTGATGATGTCTTTTTTCTTTAAAAAATAAAAGCGGTAGTTACTGCCAAAATCAAAAACAGATAAATTGGTTTCTGTATTAATGCCTAGTGCAGTGAGGCCTTTCACCAGTTTCGCTTCCTGCTCTTCTACCGAAACCCTGTCTTTGGAATCTTTTTCTGATAGTGTTATTTTGATGAAAATTTCATTTGGTGTGACAAATGTATCGGCGTAGCCATTAACTGATATATAAGGCTGGTCGATAAAATTTTTTGTTTGGGCTTTGCAATAGAAAAAGGAAAGGGTTGCTAGTAGAGTGATTAAGTATTTCATAAATGATGTTTTGGGAGATGAAAATACTTAAAAGAATGTTGTGGGTTCAAAATGAAATCATAAAGTTTATTTAGTAATTATTTTTTTATCGGAAATCATTCTTTTTGCTTGTTCTAGCTCCGGATCTCTATTGTACAATATGTCTGCAATTGTATAGGTTATTGGATAACCTGGCAATACACCTCTGCCAATTGGATGTTTTTGATACATATATCCCAAATTGATGTTTGGTGATATTCTAATCATTATTTTGCTGTTTGGTAAAATAATAGGGATAGTTTGTCCGCCTGTTGGACCTTCATATAGTCCGCCACTTTCTTCGCCTATAAATACGGCTTTGGTTGTGTTTTTTATGTTTGCAATCAATGCTGAAGTGCTTGAAAAAGAATTACCATTCATAATTACGTAAAGATTACCTTGAAAAACATCTTTTTTGGGAGGGTGCAATTGAAGCCCTTCATAGTATTCATAATTGTTTACCCATAAATTATCTGAAATTTTTCTCATCCATTCATCCTCATTTTTGTCAAGCAACTTTGTTGTATCTTTTTCAGAAGCAAATATTATTGGTTTCAGTGGTCTGTAATCCAACCTGCTAACGTAAATATTTTGATATAATTTGAAAGGTTTGTTATATAAATACGACATTAATTCGGCTTCCTGGTGTTCACTTCCTCCTTCATTGTTCCTAAGGTCAACAATCAGGTTCAATATTCTTTCTTTTTTTAAACGTCTGAATGCTTTTGCCAATAATGAATCGAAGTTTGGGTCGATTTGTTCGTTGAAAAAAGAACGTGAGATCGTTAATCTAGCATAGTTGTCCGCTTTATTTATTTCAAAAGCAGGCGAAGGTGTATTGAACCATTTTGATTCATCAATTTTATATCTTGAAAACAGAGTATCCTGTCTTTCATTAATCGTTATACCATTTACCCTAGTACTGTCCTTTTGTTGTGTTTTGTAGTCGATATATTCGATTTGGAAGTTGTTGCTCCTGTCTACATATAAATGGTAATAATAGTCAAATCCATTAAAGTTGTAAAAGAAATATCTTTCTATCAGGCGTAGTTTCCTGGTTAGAATATATCCATCGGCGGAGATACCTGTTAAAATAGTCGAAAGGATTTCAGAAATGCTTTTCCCATTAATAGACAATATTTCAGAGCCGTTTGAAATGGAATTATTACTGCAATTATTGACAATATAAATTTTGTTATCTATCAGTTTGATGTAAAAAGGAACTACCTTCTTTTCAAGAACCTCTTTCTCTAATTCGTTTTGCGGAATGGTATAAAGATGTCCGCAATGAATCGAAGCATTCATTTTACTAACGAAGCTTAAAAAGTCTAATCCAGTAATTTCATTGCCAATTAAACTACGTAAGCTATCAAATCTTGCATCAACAGTTTTTTTGTCCTCATATTTATACAGTCTTGGATGACAATACTCCAATGAGAATCTTAACCAATCAAAATCTTCAATTGCCTGTTGTTTAGTTAATATGAGTTGTTTGTCTTGTGCAAATAATGCAGAAGTCAAGATAGAAAAAAATATTAAACTTAGGGAAAACCGAAGCTGCTTCATGGTGGTTTTATAATTGCTTATCGATGTGCAAAATCCTCTTCATAATTTCCCTTCATCCTTTCCATCGATGGATTAAAATAGCCAAACTTTAAATTCGGAAATTCTTCACGGATCAGCTCCATCATTTGTTTGATACCCATACATTCACCGGTATCGCCAACACCAATCTTACCGAGATACCAATCAGGGTCAATATTAAAATTGCGCCATTGTATCATACAGAGGTCGGTTTCCCTTATCAGTTTTCTTAAGGCTTCATATTCTTCCACGCTGTCCGTCATGCCGGGAAAAACAAAGTAGTTGATGCTTGTCCAGCCGCCATAGCTTCTCATGATCTTCATGCTCTCAAACAGGTCTTCAAACTTATAATTATTAGGACGGTAATAGGGCGTATAAATTTTTTCTCTTGCGCTATTGGTGCTTACCCTCATGCTGTTGAGCCCGGCTTCACACAAAGCTTTTACTGCATCGGGTTTGCTTCCGTTGGTGTTGATATTGATGCTTCCTTTGCTGGTATGTTTTCTTATTTCAATAATACTTTCACGGATCGTTTCCCACATCAGTAATGGCTCACCTTCACAGCCTTGTCCAAAACTTACGATTGGATAAGGCGCTGTTTCCAGGTGCGGTACTGTAAACTCTACTATCTCTTCTGCGGTGGGCTTAAACGTTAGCCGGTCCTGTGTACTTACTATTGTCTCGTCCTGCGGTTGAAAACTGATGCAACCAATACAGTTTGCATTGCAGGCAGGTGAAGAAGGTATAGGACATTCCCATCTCCCTAAGGAAAGATTTCTTGCAGCAGGGCAATGATAAGTATTGCAGCAATTATTCATCAGGTGCTGCACCAAACGGTTGTGAGGATAATTTTCTAGCAAATGTTTAGCACCATCAGCGATAGCTAGATCATCATAGCCAGCTGATTCCTGGCGAACATCCTGCTCAATACGAACAGCAGGCACATAAAATTTATCATCGAGCCAGCCAGCGGCTGTATAACAAAACAATGGAAGCGTAGGTGCATCAGGCGCTGTTTCATACGCAGCAATATATAAACCTGTATGTGCTGGCGGAATAAAGGCAGCTACAGCCCAGCCTTTTTCACATAAACGCATGTCGCCTGTTTCCACATCAATACCAATACCACGGCGGCCCGGTAGTTCATACAAATTACCTCCTTCAGGTAATTCTATCCATTCGTCTTCGGGAATAGGCATAGCATCCCAACCGCTTCGGCCGGTTACATACAGCGATGTGTCTTCAAAAATATTCCCCTTGCCATCGGAATAAAGTATAAACGGACTTTGCATAAAACAGCTTCTTGCTTTTTAGCAATCAACTACTTTAATAGCTAATTGCCGTGTTGTGAATGAACGCTGCAAAAATCGTTTATCTGCTGCAATTCATCAATTTTTAAATTATTTAGATGGATAGGAGCACGGATGAAACGGATTTTTATCTGCTAAATCCATTCTGATCTGTTTGATCAGCGTATCTATCAAAGCAATGACAAGGAAATAAGCTACCTTTCAAGGAATTTAATTTTTTTCATGTCTCAACATACTCCAATTCCTGTTTTATTATCCAATGATACTGCAAGAATTGAGAAGTTATATAAGTATGACATTCTTGATACTTATGCCGAAGATACATTTGACCGTATTGCAAAACTTGCGGCTTCCATCTTTAATGTTCCCAATGCCATTATCAATTTTGTAGATGCTGACAGGGTTTATTTTAAATCCAATTTAAGTTCTCAAAAGGAAATTGAGGTTGTAGACAGGGATAGTCTTTTTGTGCTTCCGGTAATAAAGGGGGAACCGGTTGTTATAGAAGATACACACCAGGATGTTTACCTGAAGGAAAGCCCAATGATCAAAGCACCGGAAGGCATTCGTTTTTATGCTGCGGCTCCATTAATTACACCAGAAGGATTTAAGATAGGCAGCATCTGCGTTATTGACGATAAACCCCGTAAGGCAACAACCGACCAGTTAAAATTCCTGGAAGAACTTTCTGTAATAATTGTAGAGCGGCTCGAATCAAGGGCGGCAGCTAAAAAAGCCATGCAGATACAGGTGGAGTACATGAACAGGACTATGCATGACCTTAAAAATTTTGTTTCTTCTATTATAATGGCAGTGGAATTAGTTAAGACAGAGACTGAGATCTCCGGCGTGTCAGAATTAAATGATGTTATTTCCAGGAATTCTCATAGTATGAAGGACAGGTTAGATATGGTGCTTGACATATCAAGGATTGAAGATGAAAATCTTTTTTTACAGATTGAAACTGTGAGTTTAAATAATTTACTGGGTAATATTATAGGGAATTTCCAGATGCTGGTAAAAAATAAGCGCCAGACTGTAATAACAGAATATGATAAAGAAATAACAGTAAATGTTGATGTAAAGAAGATCACAGAAGTATTTGAAAACTTACTTAGTAATGCAGTTAAATTTTCTTTTCCCGGATCGGTTATCAGGATATCAACCTGCATGAAAAACGATAATATTGAAATTGGTTTTCATGATACCGGGCAGGGACTTAACGAAACAGATACAAAAAATCTTTTTATTAAATATGCAAGGATGAGTTCGTTACCTACCGGTAAGGAAAAATCAAACGGGCTGGGGCTTTCTATTTCTAAAATGCTGGTGGCGCTGCACAATGGGGATCTATATGCAAAAAGTGAAGGAAAGGGTAAAGGCACTTCTTTTTATGTATCGTTGCCAATGACTAGCTGAATTTAATAAAGGAGCTTATTCATGAATCCTTGTTCCACAAAATTCATTAAATCTTTTTTCATCAAAATTCTCTTTCTCCTCCACTTCCAATTGCAGTACTTTATTATTTTTAAAATCAAGCGTAAGCAGGTTGTCTTTTAAAACGAGATTATTGAAACTGTTCCAACTGTGCTTTTTATTATTGTACGTTTTTTTTACCTGTACGCCTTTTTCTGTTATTTCAACTGTTGGTTCTATGTAGGAGTATTTAACTACTAAGGCAATAATCATAATTAATGCGGCAAATGGCAGTGCTTTAGTGGCAATAACAAACAGTATGGCTGCAGCACCAACTATCCACAATAAATTGATCTTAAATTTTACAAGAAGAGTTTCTGCAAACAAGTCGGCAATAAGAATGATGACAGCTACTGCAATGTTTATGGAAAAAATGTTTTCGTTACGATAAAGCATCAGCATTAAAATAGCAAAACTCAACAGCGATCTTACTGTCGGCACATCTATATCAGCAGCATCAGCCTTGATCCTGAACAAGTACATCGGCGTTCTCTGTTTTTGCAGTAACAGGTGGATTAGCAGTTACAAGCATATTGCATAGTTTGAACAAACACCTTGCACCCACATTTTCATCCCATTCATCCTGGCTTACACCTACTTCGTTCAAGTCAAAACCAACCAACTGGCGGCCGCTTTGCATCAGTTTTTTAAAAAGATAGAAGATCTGTTCTGTTTCAAAACCGCCCTGTACTGGTGTACCGGTATGTGGGCAAAGTTTGGGGTCAAGCCCGTCAATATCAAAACTGATAAATACTTTTTGAGGAAGGTCCTGTATTATCCTGTCAACAATAGTTTGCCAGGTAATGCCTTCGTATTGGGCTTCTTTAATGTCTTTATCAAAGAAAGTGATCACCCGGCCATTGCTGTTTTGTATATATTCAAATTCTTCTTCGCAATAATCCCTTATACCAACCTGCACCAGTTTTTGCAACTGCGGAATTTCTTCCAGCGCATTATACATTATAGAAGCATGAGAATATTTAAAATCTTCATAACCTACTCTCAAATCGCAATGGGCATCTATCTGCAAAATGCCAAAGTCGCCATGTTTTTCTGCAATGGCTTTAAAGAAACCAAGAGGCGTACTGTGGTCGCCACCTAAAAGCCCTACCAGTTTCCCGGCATCCAACAGGTCTTTTGTTTGTTCATATACCCAGTTATTCAAAAAAGGGCCGCCAGCATTTACCTCTTTCAGCGTTTTGCACATGAACTTGTTATCATTCACATCTTCCCCTTCCGATATATATTTAATGTAAAGCTCAGCTTCCCTGCGGAGATAGTCGCTTTTCATCAGCACTTTCTTATCACATTCCTTCATATAAAAACCCTGCTTCCAGGCATCCCGGTATTCAGGGTCAAAAAGGTCAACCTGCAGGCTGGCGTGAAATATATGCTCCGGGGCACGGGCAGTACCAGCGGTATAGCTTACGGTAACTTCCCATGGAACAGGTACAATCACTAAACGGGCATCTTCTTCTGTGAAGGGTAATCCAAAAATGTTGTTGTTGGGGTTGCCAACTGAATTGGGATCAAATTTTGAAAGATCGGTCATAATAGTACTTACTTAACAAGTGGGTTGCCATAATGGTTTTGGCAAAACGGCTGCAAAGATAGACTGTTGTACAGAACCATGCAACCATTTTTACAAAAATTACCCACAACAAAGGGTTAATTTTTTTTGCCGGAAAGCATTTGCCAAAAAATGTGACTCGTTTTTATATACAACGGTTGCCCGGTATATTTTATTACGATTGAATAAATACAAACCCTGCGGATGAATTGCCTTAAATTTGCACCGCAAAACAAGGGCTATGAAAAAAACACATATTGTAATGTTGGTGGCCATCGCACTGGCAATTGGGGCGCTGCTCATGCTGTCGTCTGATTTTTCAACCTATGATACTATCAATTCTGCAAAGCAAAAGCAGGGCAAATTTGTACACCTGATAGCCAAACTGGATAAAACGGCACCCATTGAATATGACCCGGCTAATAATCCTAATTATCTTTCTTTTACGGCAGTGGATAGCCTTGGCGGCAGAACAAAAGTGGTATATCATAATACCAAGCCAACAGAACTTGAACAGAGTGAAAGGGTAGTGCTGAAAGGAAAAATGGAAGGCGATGTGTTTGAATGTAAAGACATATTATTGAAATGCCCCAGTAAATACAAGGATGATAAGAAGGAACTGGAAAAGACAGTGAACAATTAGCAATAGGCAAAGAGGCAAAATAGCAAAGAGGTAAAAGAACAACATTACAGCAGTCATACAAATCATACCATCATATTCAATCCATATACAATCATTAATATCTTTAAATGAAATTTGACGGCGAACATTTACTCCCCGGCCAGTTGGGCCACTTCTTCGTGTTACTGGCTTTTATCTGTTCGCTGCTTGCCACCATTTCTTATGTAACGGCTTCGGTTAAAAATGGTATCGAAGAAAAAGTATCCTGGATAAAACTTGCAAGGATCTATTTTTATGTACAAACAGTTTCTGTGTTGGCGGTGTTTGCCTGCATCTTCTTCATTTGCTCCAATCATTATTTAGAATACCTCTACGCTTATAAACACACATCAAAAGAATTGGAATTTAAATACCTGCTGGCCTGTATCTGGGAAGACCAGAGCGGTAGTTTTCTTTTGTGGTCGATATGGCATTGTGTGCTTGGATTGGTTTTAATAAAAAAAGCAAAAGAGTTTGAAGCACCGGTAATGACAGTTTTGAGTACGGCACAATTATTTTTGGCAATGATGATAATGGGTGTGCATTTGGGAGGGATAAAAATAGGGAACAGCCCATTTGTACTAACAAGGGATGAAATACAGGCACCTATTTTCAGCAGACCGGAATATTTAAGTTTGATAAAGGATGGAGTGGGATTAAATGTTTTACTGCGTAATTACTGGATGGTAATTCACCCACCTGTTTTATTTTTAGGCTTTGCCTCCACGATAGTTCCTTTTGCGTATGCGTATGCAGGTTTACAAAGTAAAAAATTTGGCGATTGGGTAAAGCCTGCATTGCCTTATACATTGTTTGGTGCAGCAGTGTTTGGTGTTGGCATTATGATGGGGGGCAAATGGGCTTACGAATCCTTATCATTCGGTGGCTATTGGGCATGGGACCCTGTAGAGAATGCTTCACTGGTGCCGTGGCTGATAATGGTGGCAGGCTTGCATACAATGGTCATTTATAAAGCAACAGGCCATTCACTTCGTGGGAGTTATATGTTTATGATGCTCTCTTTCCTGTTTGTACTTTATTCAACTTTTTTAACAAGAACGGGAATTTTAGGGGATACTTCTGTTCATGCTTTTACGGAAGCAGGAAAAGCAATGAATATTTTAATTCTTTCTTTCCTGTTGTTCTTTACACTCAGTTCATTATTACTGTTTGCTGTACGCTATAAAAATATTCCTGCTGTAGCAAAGGAAGAAGAGACCAATTCAAGAGAGTTCTGGATGTTTATTGGTTCACTGGTTTTATTCCTTTCTTCACTTTTTATCATTGGTAAAACATCTTTACCGGTTATCAATTCTGTATTTGGAACAAAATGGGCGCCTTCTGAAGATGTTGAATTCTCATACAACAAAGTGATGGTGCTGGTGGCAGTGATAATTGGCTTGCTCACAGCCATTACACAATACTTTAAATACAAAAACACAGCAGGGAAAGAGTTTGCCAAAAAGATTGCCTTACCTACAATGATAGCTGCTGTTATTACTGTATTGCTGGCCATATTTTATCCCATATTATATGATAAAAAAGGCCCCGGCTTTTTGATTGCCATTTACGTAGCATTATTTGCAACTATTTATGCCGTGGTGGCAAATGCAGTGTATATAAAAGCAGGATTGAATGGGAACCTGAAAGCAGCCGGAGGTTCCATAGCGCATTTAGGTTTTGGGCTAATGATTGCCGGTATGCTTATTTCTGCAGGCAATAAAAAGATCATCAGCGAAGAGCGATATAAGGCTTTTGCTATACCGATGGGTATCGACCCTTTGACAAAGCAACAGGACAATGCCGCTGAGAATATCAATCTCATCAGGCATGTACAAACAAGAATGGGTGAGTACGGCGTTACTTATCTTAATGACAGTACAGGCCATGAAAAAGGCAGGAAATTTTACCACTTGCTTTTTCAACGCAGGAATGAAAAGACAAAAGACGTTACGGAATCTTTTGTATTAAGCCCTGATGTGTATCTCATGAAGGATAATAACATGAGCAGTAACCCCGATACAAAAAGATATTTAACACATGACGTGTTCACTTATATTTCTTATGCGTTGAATCCGGAGAACAATATTGATACCGGCATGTTTAAAATGTATGAATTAGAAAGAGGAGACACTGCATTTTATTCAAAAGGCTTTATTGTTTATAATGGGCCTAATAAAAACCATCACAGGAGCACACCCGGCAACCTGCAAATGAGTTTGGCTGCTGATATTACTGTGTTTGCCCAGGACAGTACACAGTATCATGCAGAACCTGTTTTAATGGTGGAAAGAGAAGATCCTTTTTTAGTAAAGACAGGGACAGACAGTATCAAGCTCACACCACTTGATGATACCGTGTATGCACAGAACCTTTACCTGCGTTTTGCCACAGTTGATCCTGCCAGCGGAAAGATACAGATAGGCATAAAAGAATCAGACAGGATGATTGACTTTGTTACACTCAAAGCGTATGTATTCCCTTATATCAATCTCGTATGGCTGGGGCTGCTGCTGATGGCTACAGGTCTTATCCTGAGTATGCTTAACCGGTTAAGAATTTCCGGTATTACAGCTATTGTGATCATTGCAGTAGTATTTATTGCTTTAAGCTACATGTTCTTTGTAGCTTCCAATTAATTTTTCAGGCTGTAGTTAAATGAAAACTGGCAGATGGAGGGATAATAATCTATCTCCGGCTGCTTGATATATTTATAATATACCACCCGGATGTTTACCACGCTTGTTATCTCTACACCAAATCCAAACGAGTAACCGTAATAAATTCCATTCGTTTCTATATCAGGTAAAATCTTTTTTATTTGTTTTGCTGATGTATAACAGGAAATAAAACGAAAACTTAACCAGAATAATCCCACTTGGTTATCCTCTTTCTTATTCTTTTCCCAGGCACCCGTTTGAAAATACAAACCTACGCTGGCGAATGTATTAAAGAAGTTTATTGGCTGTACCGATTCAGTTGCAGCGCTATGTTCATCTTCGCTTTCATAAATAGTACGATAACCCGTAAGCAGGCGTTCGCCAATTTGATAAGTAAAACCCGGCTTTGTTATTTTTTGTGTTTTCTTAAAAAACAAAATGGATTCACTGGATATATTAATAAGGCCACTCAAAGGATTGATATAATCAATAACCAATTGCCCGTTTAGTTTTGGGTTAAAGGTCCCTGCGGCCTGGCTTTGAAAATTATTGGAAGAAACGCCCGAGTAAAAAGAGAGTGGTATTGAAAATTTCCCCGGTTCTCCAATATTCAACCGTAAAAATCTTGCAGAGGCATTTACCTGTCCACTGTTAAATACATCAATAAAACCGCTGGTGAATAATTCAGGCCTTTGTGTTTGTGGGGTAGCTATTTCAGTTGTATCTGTTTCTTCTTCCACAGTGCTGTCTTCTTCCGGCTGGCAAAAAGCTACGTTGCTATGGCTTAATAAAAGCAACAGTATAAATATCCTTGCAGTATGTGATGGCAGAAAAAACATGCTGAATGAATTAAAGGGACAAGCTTACAAATTTGACGGCTTCCAATATTTTTTCAAATATTTAGCACTTAATAATATTAAGTGCTGCGATAATATTTTTAAGTTTAATGCCCGGTAAAACCTAAAACCATTCATTTGTAATGAGAAAATACCTGAAACCCAAAGCTGCCTACCGCATGAGGATCGGTCAGCATATCCGCATGTGGAGGGATTTAAAAGGTATAAAGCAACATGAACTGGCAGGTAAAATCGGCATCACGCCTGCTGCATTAAGCCAGATAGAAAATGATATTGCCCAGCTTACACTTCACCGCATGGAGGATATTGCTGATGCGTTGGGCTTAAAGCCAGAGGAGTTATTTGCAGGCCCCAATCATTTAAGCGCTATCGAACATGGAACCATGAATAAAGACTTGTTGAACCGGATTGTGGTGTTAATGGAGAATATGAATAATTACTTTTCAGCAAAGACGAAATAAAAAAAGTAAAGGCTTACATACTTGTAAGCCTTTAAGATATGTCGGGATGACAAGATTCGAACTTGCGACCCCACGCCCCCCAGACGTGTGCGCTACCGGGCTGCGCTACATCCCGAAATTTCATTATAATCACCCTGAGGTGAGAGGGGCGGCAAAAGTAATTGAAAAATTCAATTCTAAAAAGGGCAAGTTCCATTATCTTAGCGCAACTTTTTTTACATGAAGGTCTTAATAAAACAAGCCACCATAGTTTCTTCCTCTTCTCCTTTTAACGGGCTCACAAAAGATATTCTTATTGATAACGGCATAATTGCTAAAATCGGCGATGGTATTACAGATAAGGACGCTACACTTATTCAACGGCCCGGAATGCATGTGAGTATAGGTTGGATGGATATCTTCTCACACTTTTGCGACCCCGGCCTTGAATACAGGGAAACGCTGGAAACAGGCGCTAATGCCGCAGCCGCTGGTGGTTTTACTGAAGTAATGATATTACCGAATACCAACCCGGTAGTGCATGCAAAATCGCAGGTGGAATACATTGTGCAAAAGGCAAAGTCGCTGCCGGTTAATATTTACCCCATTGGCGCTGTAACAAAAAATGCAGAAGGTAATGAGTTGGCAGAGATGTATGATATGCAGCAAAGCGGTGCTATTGCTTTTGGCGATGGTATCAATGCTATTCAAAACAGTGGGTTGTTGATAAAAGCACTGCAGTATGTAAAAACTTTTGATGGCACAGTCATACAAATTCCTGATGACAGAAGTATTGCTCCGGGTGGTTTGATGAATGAAGGAATTGTTTCAACACAACTTGGTTTACCTGGAAAACCTGCAATGGCTGAAGAGTTGATTGTGGCAAGAGATATTAAACTTGCCCGTTATGCTGACAGTAAATTGCATTTCACCGGCGTTACTACGGCAAAAAGTGTAGAGTATATCAAACGGGCAAAACAAGGTGGAATAAAAGTAACCTGTTCAGTTACGCCATATCATTTGTTTTTTAGTGATGAGGATCTGAGGACTTATGATACCAACCTGAAAGTAAATCCACCCTTGCGGAATATAGAAAACAAAGAAGCACTGCTGAAAGGTTTACTGGATGGCACCATAGATTGTATAGCTTCACACCATATTCCCCACAACTACGATAACAAGGTTTGTGAATTTGAGTATGCAAAGAATGGAATGGTGGGGTTGGAAAGTTTGTTTGGCTCAGTTTGGTCAATGGTCAATGGTCAATGGTCAATAGCTGATACAGTAGAAAGGTTTAGTATTGCGCCAAGAAAAATATTTGGGCTGCCCGTTCCTGTTATTGAAGAAGGTGCTTTAGCAAGCATTACTTTGTTCAATCCAAATGAAGAGTATGTATTTGATGAAACAATGATCGCCTCAAAATCAAAAAACTCCGCTTTTATTGGCAAACAACTAAAAGGGAAAGTGGTTGGTATTATAAATGGCACAAAAGCTTACTTTAACTAACATGAGGAATTTTACTGCCACACAGAAAGGTTTGATCACCGGCGCAGCAATGATTGTAAACTCATTTCTTATTTACAATATACGGGGCAGTTTTACCAACAACCTGCAGTACATTACATACAGCTTGTATGTAGCTGGAATCCTCTGGACGTTAATTGATTTTTCAAAGGCAGCATCTACAGATACTAAATTTGGCGGTTATTTTTCCCAGGGATTTAAGTGTTTTATAGTTGTAACCTTACTTATGGTGCTCTTTACAGCAGGTTTTTTGTTGATGCATCCTGAAATGAAAGAACAGATGGCTGCTGCTTACAAAGCCGATCTTATTAAGGGAGGCAACAGTACTCCATCCGAAATAGAAGATAAGATTGCTATGGCTAAGAAGAGTTTTATGCCGGTACTTCTTATGGGCGCAATATTTGGTTATCTTGTAATTGGTGCCATTGTAACTGCTTTAACAAGTGCAATACTGATGCAGACAAAAAAAATCAAGAATCAGGGATAAGATTTATCCCGAAAATTTTCGGGGGTGACATCACAAAGTTTAATAATGAATAAAAGTTTGTAACAATAATTTATAACAAAACATAATCGTCCCACTTTAGGGGATAGGGGCTATGGACATATCAATTGTAATTCCGCTGTTTAATGAAGATGAATCGCTGCCCGAACTGGCTGCATGGATAGAACGTGTGATGACGGCTAACCAGTACAGTTATGAAGTGATAATGATAGATGATGGCAGTAACGACAATTCCTGGCAGGTGATTGAAGGGCTTGCACAAAGAAATAATTGTATACGTGGAATAAAATTTCAGCGGAATTATGGCAAGAGCGCTGCATTGAACGAAGGTTTTAAAGCGGCAAAAGGCGATGTGGTAATTACAATGGATGCAGATATGCAGGACAGCCCCGATGAAATTCCGGGGTTAAGAAAAATGATCCTGGAAGACGGATTTGATATGGTGAGCGGGTGGAAAAAGAAACGCTATGATAATGCACTCACAAAAAATTTGCCATCCAAATTATTTAATGCTGCCGCAAGCCGGGCCAGTGGAATAAAATTGCATGATTTTAATTGCGGATTAAAGGCATATAAAAATAAATTGGTAAAGAGTATTGAAGTGTATGGCGAAATGCACCGTTACATTCCGTTGCTGGCAAAGTGGGCTGGGTTTAGAAAAGTAGGGGAGAAAGTAGTGGAACACCGGGCAAGAAAGTATGGGGTTACCAAATTTGGCTGGAACCGTTTTGTAAATGGGTTTCTTGACCTGTTTTCTATTATGTTCATGGGCAAGTTTGGAAAAAGGCCCATGCATATTTTTGGTTTGTGGGGCAGTATCGTTTTCTTCGCTGGTTTCTGTATCTGGATATATTTATTTGTAGAGAAATTTTTCTTTGCCGGGTTTAACATGACAGACAGGCCGCTGTTTTATATTGGCCTTATTTCTATAGTTGTTGGTACACAACTTTTTTTAGCAGGATTTTTAGGAGAGATGATTGCAAGAAATGCAAGTGACAGGAACTTCTATCTGATTGAAAAAAAATTAGGATTGTAACTCATTCATGAATAAATCAGTTGTCATCATCGGCCCGGCACACCCACTTCGTGGTGGATTAGCTTCTTATGATGAAAGGCTGGCAAGAGAATTTATATCCCAGGGGTGCACCACAAGAATTTATACTTTCTCTTTACAATATCCCGGTTTTCTTTTTCCCGGTACTACACAGTATTCAACCGAACCGGCACCAAAAGATATTCCAATAAAAGTATGTATCAATTCGATCAACCCATTTAACTGGATGAGTGTTGGCAATGAATTAAAAAATTTGCGGCCCGACATTATTGTGGTGAGATATTGGTTGCCATTTATGGGGCCTTGCCTTGGAACCATTTTACTCAGGGTAAAAAAAAATAAACATACAAAGGTTGTTTGCATTGCTGATAATATCATTCCGCATGAAAAACGTCCCGGCGATATTCCTTTTACAAAATACTTTGTAAAACCAATTGATGCTTTTATCACGATGAGTGAAAAAGTGTTGACGGATCTGCCAACGTTTACCGGCAGCAAACCGGCGAAATTTGTACCACACCCGCTGTATGATAATTTTGGAGAGAAGATAAGTAAAGAAGAAGCAAGAAGGCATTTAGGCATTAATAATGACGAGAAAATATTACTGTTCTTTGGCTTTATAAGAAAGTATAAAGGGCTTGATATTTTATTTGATGCAATGAAAGAATTGAAAGGTAAATCGTATAAACTTTTAGTGGCAGGAGAATTTTACGAAGACAGAAAGCAATACGATGAACAGATTGAATTGCTCGGAATAAAAGACCAACTTATTTTGAGAACAGATTTTATACCGGATAGCGAAGTGAAGTATTACCTGTGTGCTGCTGATGTGGTGGTGCAGCCTTACCGTAATGCCACACAAAGCGGCGTTACTCCTTTAGCTTATCATTTTGAAGTGCCGATGATCGTTACCAATGTTGGCGGCCTGCCTTCTTTGGTGCCAGAAGGAAAAGTTGGATTGATCGCAGAACCGAATGCTAAAGCAATTGCAGAAAAAATTGTTGAGTATTTTGAAAAAGGCAATGACTCTTTTTTACCTTACCTGGTTGAAGAAAAGAAAAAATACAGTTGGAAAAAGATGACAGAGGCTATTTTTGAAATGGCAAATCTCAGTACTTAGTGCTCAGTACTGAGTACTAAGAAAAACCCCTAATTTACAGCCATGATTTATAGAAGTAAAGCACCCCTTCGTATCGGCCTTGCAGGCGGCGGCACAGATGTGAGCCCGTACAGCGATATGTATGGCGGCGCTATTTTAAATGCCACTATCTCTCTTTCTGCCAATGCAAGTATTGAGTTGCTTGATACCAATGAAATAATTGTGGAAACGCTTGATAGAAAAGAACAGCAACGGTTTGAATTTGCAACCAGTTTGCCGGTTAACGGCCATCTTGATCTGCTGAAAGGTGTTTACAACCGCATTCAAAAAGATTTTAGTTTCTCTGTAAAGGGTTTTCGCTTGTCAACTCATGTGGATGCTCCTGCCGGTTCTGGTTTGGGTACCTCATCTACATTGGTGGTGGCTATTCTTGGTGCTTTTGTTGAAATGCTGAAGTTGCCATTGGGTGATTATGATATTGCACATTTAGCATATCAAATTGAAAGGGAAGACCTGCAATTGGCCGGAGGAAAGCAAGACCAGTATGCCGCTACATTTGGTGGCGTAAACTTTATGGAGTTTTATGATGATGATAAAGTAATTGTCAACCCACTTCGTATAAGGCCTGAGTATATGCATGAGTTAGGCAACAATTTGGTTTTATATTTTACTGATTCATCAAGAGAGAGTGCAGCCATTATCAAAGAGCAGGTAAAAAATGTGAATGATAAAAATGAGAAAAGTATTGAAGCCATGCATCAATTGAAGGAACAATCAAGAATGATGAAAGAAGCATTGCTGAAAGGAAAGTTGAATGATTTTGGAGAGATACTTGATTTTGGGTTTCAGCAAAAAAGAAAAATGGCGCATAATATCAGCAACAATATGATCGAGGAGATTTATAATGCTGCTAAAAAAGCGGGTGCTACAGGCGGAAAGATAAGTGGTGCTGGCGGCGGCGGTTTTATGATATTCTATTGCCCTGGCAATACAAGGTATGCGGTAGTTGAAAAATTAAACAGCTTTGGCGGCGAAGTAAAAAATTATTCCTTTACAAAATATGGGTTAACCACCTGGACGGTTTCATAAGTAACCTGCAATGACAAGAGCGACCGTCATACTCACTTTTTTAATGTTGTGTTTGTTTGCTGCCTGCAGCAACGAAAGCAATAAAGACCATACCATAATTCCGGTACCTCTAGACAGCCTGGTGGAAGAACCAATAGTGCAAGAGCAGGTTAGCAGCAGCAATCTCCTGGTTGATCTGTCCCGTGAAAAAAATATTCAACGATTACTTTGCCAGGGTTGGGTAATGGAAGATGACCAGGATGTTTTGAGGGATAACAACGAAGCTGAAGGTATGTTTCCTTACCGGTGTTTTTATTTCTTTGATGATTATACGTTTACAAGAAATGTAAGGAATTACCTGGAGCATGGACGGTGGACGTATAACGATAGCAAGAAAACATTTTACTTAAACACCATTAACAGTTCAACAGATGAGTACAAAATAGCGGCTATCGGCCCGGAGGATATGATCGTAATTAATAGTGGTACCAATAGTATAACACAACTAAAATTTTCCGCCAGTGGGAAAATATACAGCAATAAAAAAGATGATCCTTATTATGTTGATAACAACCGGTGGCGGATAAGGCCCAGGAGTTCAGAAACAGACGAGCAAATAAAAAAAAGACTGAAAGACTGTCTTCATTTTTACATACTTTTTTATAAAGACAACCTGGAAAGAAGGAGTGATATCATTTCTTTTTATGGTTTTCCTACCTGCCTTAAATGGTATGGCGGTGGTATTTTTATGGTAAAAGAAGCTGAACTGGCTGATAACTGGTTTGCATGTTTCTATAATAAGGAACAGGCAATGAAAGCCTATAACATGATGGAAGAAGTTATCGTAAAAAAATATAAATGGGAGAAAGGCAATGTGAGTTGGGTAAAAAGGAACCTTGGTGTGTTGAAGCAAATGCATGCAGCCCTGTAAAACTGATTTTGCAGGCACTCGTTTATACTATATCAATTTTTTAAATGAGCCAGAATCTGTCA
>JAZKGV010000216.1:0-3425 GCA_040385725.1 Bacteroidota bacterium
AGCAAGGAATCAAAGAGACAAGGCTGCAAAAAAAGTAATCCCAATTATCAATAATTAATAATTCATTACTTACGGTTTGATGCAGTAACCTTACTGCCTTTAGCTTCTTTCAATACTTTGGCTTCTTCCTTTTTTGTACTGTCGCCAGTGGCTGACGGCGCCGTAAGATTGCCTTTTTCTAATTGTGCCTTGTATTGTTTTACTGCCCTGGTTATACATTCTGCAATTTCCTGCTGTCCTTTATCGCTGTTAAGATAGCGTTCATCATTGTAGTTGGTGATAAAGCCTGTTTCCACCAATACTGCAGGCATATTGGTTGCCTGCAATACCCAGATACCTTTTGCCCTTTGAAGTGTTCCTAATGCCGGCCTGTCAGTTTCTGCTATCTCTTCATTTATAAAGTCAGCAAGCTTAATACTTTTTTCCTGGTAGCGTTTTGCATGTACCTGCGCCATCATCCGGTATTCGGGGCCACTGAAGTCAATTTCATTCAGGGCGCTATCTGCACCAGAGCCTATTTCTATTTCTTCATCCACATGTTCTGCTTCATTTTTAAGAATGGCATCTGTTTTAGAACCTGTTTTATGTGCAGCAAACAACCATACACTGGTACCGGTGCGTTTGCTTGGTATTTTATAATATTCATACACTGGTACGGTAACTGTATAAGGGGTTTTCTTTTTCTTCTTGCCCTTTCCTTTTACTTTATACCTTGTTTCCTGCCTTGTGCCTATTTGCCTGCGGCCTGTTTGCAAAGCCACCGCATCGGCATGTACGCAAATAAAAAGGTCTCCTTTATTATTATTGGCTATGTCTGCTTTTTCAGGGGGAGATTGATATATATCTGTGGTACGGGTAGGCACCACTTTTACTTCAGGCAATTGCTTGCGTAACTCTGCTATCAATTTATTGCTGATGGCAAGTGTTACATTTTTTTCGTAGGATTTGAGGCCGCCTTCATAGCCCCCATGTGCGCCATAATCTTTGCCGCCATGGCCTGCATCTACAATAATAGTTTTGAGATACTTTGGTGTTTGGGCCATAGCAGAACCTGCCATGAAAACAACAACGGATAACAGGATATTACGCATAAATTAAAAATGGTTTACCAGGGGTTAGTAATTTTTATAAGGTTTCATTCACACCATCTTGCTGCTAATATATTTACATTTGCGGCAACTGCAATGATGAATATCCACAAAGTTAAGCTAAAATATATTTCAGCGCCTGTAGCCTTCGTTGCCTTTTTATTGGTAACGGTGCTGGCTGGCGGCAAATTGCATGCACAGCAGAAACCACCTGCGGGTAAAAATATAAAACAAAAACCTGCCAGGAAAGATTCCGCTGCTATTACCGATACTACCATAAAATTTGCACCAGCCGACAGCATACTACTTAAAGACAGCACCAGCATTAACCTGGGTCAAAAAAAAGACACACCTGTTATTACAATTGATACCATCACTGCAAAATATTCTAAAGACTCTTTGAATGCGCCCATTTTTTACCATGCAGATGATTCGATGGTAATGGATGTACCTGCAAAAAAAATTACACTGTATGGCAAAAAAACAAATGCCAAATATGAAGAAACTGAATTAGTAGCGCCCGGTATCACGTATGACCAAAAGAACAACATGATAACTGCCGTACATTTAAAAGACAGTACGGGCAGGGTAATTGCCTCGCCGGCATTTAAACAAGCTGATCTTTTAACAGTGAGCGACAGTATTGCGTTTAATCCAAAAACAGGTAAGGGTTTAAGTAAAGGCACTTATACCAAACAGGATGAAATGTATGTATATGGGGAGAGAATAAAAAAAATAGACTCCAGTTCCTTCTTTGCATTTAAAGCAAGGATAACTACCTGTAACCTTGATACGCCACATTTTGCTTTTGTAAGTAAGAAGATAAAATTTATCAATAAAAAATTTGCCGTAACCGGGCCGGTACATCCTGAGTTTGAAGGTGTGCCGTTACCCATCATACTTCCTTTTGGTATTTATCCTATGTTCCAGGGCAGGCATTCTGGTTTAATGACGCCCACTTTTACTGCTAACGATCAGTATGGCATTGCATTGGAAAACCTGGGTTATTATAAAGTAATAAGCGACAACTGGGATGTAGTGACAAGGGGTACTTTTTATTCGTACGGTGGATGGACACTCAGTGTGAGCCCCCGCTATTACCGGCGATACCGGTACACCGGTAATTTTAATTTAGATATACAGCACCTGAAAATTGGTTTTGATAACAAAGACCCTGACTATGCTGTAAACAAAAGTTTTAAAATAAGATGGACACACAGCATGGACAGCAAGGCAAGGCCGGGTGTTACCTTCAGCGCTAATGTAGATGCAGGCAGTACCAGCTTTGATGCAAACACACCTAATAATCCCAACAGGAATTTCAACAATATACTTACCTCTTCCATCAATTATGCAAAAGTGTGGAAGGACAAACCATTTAATGTAAGCCTGCAGGCAAACCACAACCAAAACAGTATCACCAAACAGGTAAGCATCACACTCCCTTCGATGAATTTTAACATGAACACCATTTATCCATTGAGGAGAAAGGAAGCTGCCGGCACACTTAACTGGTATGAAAATATCGGGGTTGCTTTAAACACGGTTTTTCTTAATCAAACCAACTTTTATGATGGCACAGACAATCCCATAAACGATAAGCGGCCGGTATTTACACAAATAACAAAAAATATGACATGGGGCGCCAGGCATAGCGTACCCATTACGTTGGCCTTACCTTCGTTGGGTGTAGTACAGGTATCACCTGGTGTATCTTATACCGAAACATGGTACCAGCGAAAAGTGGCTTATCAATGGAACGAAGGCGAAAAGAAACTGGATACGGCTATTAAAAAAGGGTTCTATACAGCAAGGGAAATGTCTTACAGCCTTAGCGCATCCACCAGGATATTTGGTATGTATGGTTTTAGCAAAGAGTCAAAAGTAAAAGCCATCAGGCATGAGATAAGGCCGAGTTTCGGCATCAGTTATAAGCCTGATATGAATGGGCAATATTACCGCACAGTGCAAACAGATAGCCTTCTTAATTTCAAAACTTATAACGCTTATGAAGGCAACATTAACTCACCCTATGGTGCAGGAAGTTTTGGGGGCATCAGTTTTAGCCTGGATAATAACGTACAAATGAAAGTGCGGAATAAAAAAGATACTACCGAAGCCTCAGATAAAAAAATAAGCCTGCTCGATGGGCTTAGCATAAACGGTTCATACAATTTTTTAGCAGATTCCTTCCAACTGTCAAACCTCAGCCTTACAGCAAGAACAAATTTGTTTGATAAGATCAATATCACCTTTGGCGGAACACTCGATCCTTATCAATACGATACCACCGGCCGAAGGATAAAAAACCTGGTGTGGAAAGATAAAATATTCACG
>JAZKGV010000216.1:3435-5616 GCA_040385725.1 Bacteroidota bacterium
ATGTATTTCCCCAAGTTCGCGAAGAGTCCGAAGCCGGTTAGGTAGACCACCGGCAGGATCAGCGCGTAAACCCCGATGGGCGCGAAGGCCATGATCCAGTGGACGATGACTCCGACCGCCTCCGAGGCGGCGATGAAAAAGCCCAGACACAAAAAAAGCAATCCCTTAATAATGCAGTAAACCCTATCACCGGTATGCCTTTAACAGAAGAGCAGCAGGAAGCGGCTTATATCAGTAATAATCCGGCAGATTATACCGACTTCAGTATTCCCTGGTCAGTGCAGTTTGGGTATTCATTGCGTTTTTCAAGCAGGTACGACACGCTAAAAAATGGGTTTAAAAATACTTTTAGTTCAGATGGCAATTTTAGCGGAAGCCTTGCCCTTACCCCTAAATGGCAGATTTCGCTAAGCGGTACTTATAATTTTACTACAAAACAGCTGGGCGTTGTTTCTTTAAGCATAGCAAGGGAAATGCATTGCTGGCAAATGTCTATCACCGCATCACCAGTGGGGAGATACAAATTTTTCTCTATCATTATCAGCCCCAAATCTAATTTGCTGAGAGATATAAAAGTGAACAGGACCAGGTATTTTTATGATTTGTGATCAAGGCTGCAACAAACTGATTTTGCTGATACTCTTTAAATATTGGTTGTAGTATAAATTAATGAACGCTAATCTTGTTCTATTATACTCCTTAGCCAGTATTAATTATCTACGTAATGTTAAAATTGTTAACTCATTTTGAGACAACCCTTTTAATCATTTATTTGAAATACCATTTAAGCCTCCTATAGCAGGCTTTTTATTTTGAAATAGTGAAAGTACCAAAATCAGTAGGAGTGGTTAGATTCGTGAAAGACCCACTAATAGTGTTTCCCCCATTAAGCAACTTGCCTTCTAAAAGATAATAACTATTGTTGCCATGATAATAAGACGAAATAAAGACACTGTCGCAGGTATTACGATAACCCCCCAATGTAGTAATAGGGCCTCCAACAACCTCATGACCAGTAGTAAAATTGTTGTCGTTAAAATCATAAACCAATGTTGAGTTAGGTCCAACGGATGGTGTAGATGTACCGGAGTAAGAACCAGTTATTTTGCAAACAGGAGGGCAAACTGTGACAGTGTCTGTTACGGTTACAGTTACAGTTTCTTTCTTGCAGCTGCTGTTTGTCATAAGCGCTACGGCTAAAATTCCAATACTGATGATAAATGCAGGAAACTTCATAATTGTAATTATTAAGGTTATTAAAGAAGACAATGATACTATTTTTATAGGAATTGTCGATTAATTTATTTTTTATGAAAAAATCTTATTAATAATTCTAATAAGCCCACGCCATCTTCTTTGCCATCTGCAAAAATAGCAGGAGCCAGTACTCAACATTTGAGCATCCTAATTTTTAAGCTGGTTAGTACTCCAAAAATCAATTTCATATCTAAAAACCCTGAATACCTTTTACTAAAATCAACTACTTTTGCCGCTATTGTAAACGTTATTTAACAGCCAATGAAAGTTGTAATTTTTGCAGGCGGGCTCGGAACAAGAATATCAGAAGAAACAGATGTGAGGCCAAAGCCAATGGTGGAAATAGGTGGCAAGCCTGTGCTTTGGCATATCATGAAGATATATAGCCATTTTGGCTACAATGATTTTGTAGTATGCCTTGGTTATAAAGGCTATATCATAAAGGAATACTTTATGAATTACTTTTTGCACAATGCTGATATTACGGTTGACCTTTCAAGTAACAAGATGGAAGTTCATGGAGCTAACTCGGAAGTTTTTAAAGTAACATTGGTGGAAACTGGTCCTAACACAAAAACAGCGGGCCGGCTGCAGCAGGTAAAAAAATATGTAGGTGATGAAGATTTTATGCTGACATACGGTGATGGGGTAGGCGATGTAGATATTAAGGCATTGGTGGAGCATCATAAAAAGAGTAATAAAATAGCAACAGTTACTGCGGTACAAATGGATGCAAGATTTGGAGGTATGGATTTGAATGAAACAGGAACCGTAACTTCTTTCCGGGAAAAAGCAAAGGATGAAAGCAAATGGATCAATGGTGGTTTTTTTGTATTGAAGCCTTCTGTTTTTAAATACCTGGAAACAGATATGAGCAATATGATGTGGGAAGAAGACCCTCTTGAAAATCTAACCAACGATCAA
>JAZKGV010000216.1:5626-9395 GCA_040385725.1 Bacteroidota bacterium
TGATATGATGTGGGAAGATGAACCATTGGAAAAGCTGGCAGAAGATGGGCAGTTGTCTGCTTACCGCCATACAGGTTTTTGGAAACCAATGGATGCACTGAGAGATAAAATTGAACTGGAACAGCTTTGGCAAACTGGCAAAGCAAAATGGAAAACCTGGTAATGAAAGAGCATTTTTTCAATTATTATAAAGGCAAAAAAATTTTTGTAACAGGCCATACCGGTTTTAAAGGCGCATGGTTTATTACCTGGCTGCATTTATTGGGTGCTGATATAAAAGGTTTTGCCCTGGCACCGGAAGATGAAAATGGGTTGTTCAATATTGTAAAGGATAAATTTTCATTTCAGCATGTGGCTGGAGATATAAGAAATAAGGAGTTGCTGGAAAAAGAGATACTTGATTTTAAACCTGATCTTATTTTTCATTTGGCTGCGCAGGCCCTGGTAAGAAAGAGTTATCAAATTCCATCAGAAACATTTGAAGTAAATGCAGTTGGTACAGCTAATTTATTGGAAGCAGTAAATAAGCTGGATAAGAAATGTACAGTTGCGGTTATCACCACCGACAAAGTGTATGAGAATATCGAGGCGGACTATTTGTATAAAGAAGATGACAGGCTCGGCGGTTATGATCCATACAGCGCCAGCAAAGCAGCTACAGAAATTGTGATCAGTTCTTTCCGTAATTCATTTTTTAATAGTAAAGCATACAGCAAACATCAAAAGACAATCATCAGCGCAAGGGCTGGCAATGTAATTGGTGGTGGAGACTGGAGCAAAGACAGAATAATCCCTGATATTGTGAGGGCATTGAAAAGCAGCGAAAAAATATTTGTAAGAAATCCTCATGCAGTGCGCCCATGGCAGCATGTGCTGGAACCATTGAGTGGATATTTGTTAGTTGGAATGTTAGCAGATAAAGATGCTGTTGCATATTCAGGCGCTTATAATTTTGGCCCATTGGCCAATGACCATGTGCCGGTGAAAGAGTTGGTTGAAACCGCTATTCATTGTTGGGGAAGCGGAGAATGGATCGATGGATATGATGCAGCACAACCACATGAAGCCGGTTTGCTGAAACTATCTATTGAAAAAGCAATAAAAGTTTTGGGCTGGCAACCTAAGCTGAATAGTAAAGAAGCAATTGAATGGACGATTGACTGGTATAAACAATCACCTGCTGATGTGTATGGTTTTACATTGCAACAGATAAATAACTACCAGCAATGACGTTTACAGAAACAGCACTCAAAGGAAGTTATATCATTTCATTAAAGCCGTTTAGTGATGACCGTGGATGGTTTGCAAGAACATACTGTAAAAATGAATTTGCAAAAATTGGCCATCATAAGGAATGGGTGCAGATGAATCATTCTTTTACAAAGGAAAAAGGAACGGTGAGGGGAATGCATTTTCAGCATCCACCATTCAGTGAAATAAAAATGGTGCGTTGTGTTGCTGGTGCAGTGCTGGATGTAATTGTTGATATACGTAAAGATTCGCCAACTTTTTTACATTATGTGGTAGCAGAATTATCAGCAACAAACAAACAAATGATCTATATCCCGGAGGGTTTTGCCCACGGGTTTCAAACACTGGAAGAAAATACAGAACTCATCTATCATCATTCTGAATTTTATCAGCCGGGAGTGGAAGGTGGATTCAGATATAATGATGAAGTATTGAATATTCAATGGCCGTTGCCGGTGATAAATGTTTCGGAAAGAGATAATAACCATTCGTTACTGGATGTAAATTTCAAAGGAATTTAACTATGCAATGCAGATTTTGTAAAACGGAACTTACACATGCTTTTATTGACCTGGTGAATTCACCAGCGTCTAATTCTTTTTTAACTGCTGAGCAGTTGAATGAGCCTGAAACATTTTATCCGCTGAAGGTATATACCTGTCATAAATGTTTTTTAGTACAAGTGGATGAATATAAAAAATCGAATGCCATCTTCGACAGCAACTATCTTTATTTCTCATCATACAGTACAAGCTGGCTGAAACATGCGAAAGCTTACACCGAGATGATGACCAAACGATTTGGTTATACAAAAGATTCATTAGTGATTGAAGTGGCTTCTAATGATGGTTACCTGTTGCAATATTTTCATCAGAATAATATTCCTGTTTTAGGCATTGAACCAACTGCCAATACTGCAGAAGCTGCAAAAGGAAAAGGGGTTAATTCAGTTGTTGATTTTTTTGGCGTTCGATTGGCAAAGGAATTAGTTGCAAAGAATATTAAAGCTGATTTGTTATTGGGCAATAATGTACTGGCGCATGTACCAGATATAGTTGACTTTGTTGCTGGCATGAAAGTGATATTAAAAGAGAATGGTGTTGTTACCATGGAGTTTCCTCACCTGATGCAGTTGGTGGATAACAACCAGTTTGATACGATCTATCATGAACATTTTTCTTACCTCTCTTTTACTACAGTAAAACAAATTTTTGAGTCACAGGGATTGGAAATGTTTGATGTTGACCAAGTGCCAACACATGGCGGCTCGTTGAGGATTTATGCAAAACATAAAGAAGATACTACAAAAGAAATAAGCGCCAATGTAAAATTGGTGCTAGATATGGAAGCATCAAAAGGAATGAATGGCCTGGCTTATTACAACGGTTTCCAGGAAAAGGCAATGAGGGTAAAATTAGATTTACTCTCTTTCTTAATACAACAAAAAAATGCAGGTAAAAAAGTTGCTGCTTATGGAGCAGCGGCAAAAGGAAATACTTTGCTGAACTTCTGTGGCGTAAAAAATGATTTGATCAATTTTGTAGTAGATGCTAATCCACACAAACAAAACAAATTTTTACCTGCCAGCCATATTCCTGTGATGAATGAACAGTATTTGAAAGATGCCAAACCGGATTATGTAATTATACTTCCGTGGAATTTAAAGGATGAAATAACACAGCAGTTGAGTTATATAAGAGAGTGGGGTGGACAATTTGTAGTTCCTATACCAGCAGTACATAGTTTTTAAGATGAACAGTATATCACCAAAAGCAAATATCTCAGGTTTAGCTGATATTGAAACTTCAGCTAAAGGCAGCAAGCTAACCGTTGCTGATGGTGTTATGATTGATGCTTTTGTAAAAATTAAGTTTACAGGAGGCATTGGAGACATAAATATTGGGGAGGGCAGTTATATAAACGCTGGTTGTGTTTTATACTCCGGCAATGGTATTGAAATTGGAAAGCATGTGCTAATAGCTGCCAATTGCACTTTTGCCGCTGTCAATCATGAGTATATACGAAGAGATAAATTGATCAAAGAACAACGGTTTAAAGAAAGCAAAGGCGGAATAATAATTGAGGATGATGTATGGATTGGTGCAGGTGTAGTTATTTTAGATGGTGCAGTAATTAAGCAGGGTGCTGTTATTGCAGCCGGTAGTGTAGTAGCGGGCATAGTGGAGGCTTATGCTGTTTGTGGTGGCAACCCTTTAAAAATCCTCAAATACAGGCAATAGATGATAACAGTATTGGGTGCATCTGGGTTTATAGGTTCTTCAATTATGAAAAAATTGAAAGAACAAAACACTCAATACTTTGCACCGGAACGTAATGAAGTTATTACAAACAGGGATTTAGGCGATGTAATTTATTGTATTGGTTTAACTGCCGATTTCAGAACAAAACCTTTTGAAACTGTAGATGCACATGTTTGTAAATTAAAGCAGGTATTGAATGAGTGTACATTTAATTCGCTTACCTATTTATCTTCTTCCAGGGTGTATATCAATTCAAC
>JAZKGV010000217.1:0-3220 GCA_040385725.1 Bacteroidota bacterium
TTGGTAAGACGAATTATTATTTCTTGTTGCTTTTATAATTTTTATAATTACTCCTTTTGATACCGGTGTATTACTCTTATCTGCCACACTCGTAATAGGCACCAGCACATTAGTTTCAGGAAAATATGTAGCAGCACAACCGGCAGGAATGGGATAAGCAATAATAATAAATGTATGTGCCACTCTTTCAATGCCGCCGGTATGATTATAAATATCAACAACATCACCATCTTTTAAACCTCTTGTATTTATATCTGCCTGGTTCATCAGTATCACTCTTCGCTCGTTATAGATACCACGGTAGCGGTCATCAAGACCGTAGATAGTAGTATTAAACTGGTCGTGGCTTCTTATCGTCATCATTAAAAGTTCATCACTTGTAAGTTGTGTCGTTTCAATATTTGAGATAGAGAACTGCGCCTTCTTGCTATCCGTATCAAACATCCCTTTTCTATTGGCATTGGGTAAATAAAAACCGCCGGGTTGTCGAACTTTTTCATTATACTGTTCAAAACCCGGTATTGTTTTTTCTATATCATTGCGGATATGATCGTAGTGCTGTAAATATTTATCCCAGTTCACTTTACTTTTATCTTTCAATACTGCTTTTGCTAAACGACAAACAATAGCTGGCTCACTCAATAAATGTTTACTAACAGGCTCCAGCCTCCCTTTAGAGCTTTGTACCACACCCATTGAATTCTCACAACTTACAAACTGGTTGTCGTTATTCATTACATCTTTATCGCTTCTACCAAGACAGGGAAGTATCAATGCCTCTTCGCCATGCACTAAGTGGCTGCGGTTAAGTTTGGTGCTCACCTGCACCGTGAGTTTACATTTACGCAATGCAGCAGCCGTATACAATGTATCAGGTGTGGCAGATAAAAAGTTTCCACCCATGGCAAAAAATATTGTAGCCTTTTCATTTTGCATGGCATTAATGGCTTCTACAGTGTCGTAACCATGTGCCTTCGGCGGCGTAAAATTGAAATTGCGTTTAATACTTTCAAGAAAAGCTTCGGATGGTTTTTCATAAATGCCCATCGTTCTGTCGCCCTGCACATTGCTGTGGCCACGTACAGGACAAGTGCCGGCTCCGGGTTTACTAATACTACCTTTAAGCAACAACAGGTTTACAATTTCTTTAATGGTATCTACTGCATTTTTATGTTGTGTTAATCCCATTGCCCAGCACACAATTATTTTACTTTTCTCTTTTAAAACAGCAACTGTTTCCTTTATTTGTTCCATTGCAATGCCTGCTGTATTTGCCAACTGTACAATATCTGATTGCTCAATGTGATTGATAAATGAAGTATAACCTTCTGTATGTTGATCTATAAAATCTGTATCGAACACTTTGCCCGGATCATTTTTTTCTTCCTGCAATAACAAATATTCTATCGCCTGCAGCAAGGCCATATCGCCATTAATTTTTACCTGCAGAAAAATATCGGTGAGTGCGGTATTGATCTGTAATAATCCTTTAAATGTTTGCGGATGGCTGAAACCCATCAATCCTGTTTCTGGTAAAGGATTAATAGAGATGATAACAGCGCCATTTGCTTTTGCTTTTTGCAAAGCGGTCAGCATCCGTGGGTGATTGGTGCCGGGATTTTGCCCCATGATGATGATAACTTCAGCTTTATTAAAATCATCAAGCGTAACAGAACCTTTACCAATGCCCAATGTTTCATTCAATGCAGTACCACTGCTTTCGTGGCACATATTGCTGCAGTCGGGTAAATTATTAGTGCCATATTCCCTCACAAATAATTGGTATAAAAATGCGGCTTCGTTGCTGGTGCGGCCGCTGGTATAAAAGATAGCTTCGCCAGGAGAGGAGAGTGCATTCAATTGTTCAGCCACTTTTTCAAAAGCATCTTTCCACAAAATGGGTTGATAATGCGTTGCCCCTTTTGGTAAATACATTGGCTGTGCTATTCGGCCTTTTCTTCCAATTTCATAATCGGTTAATGCTGCCAGTTCCTGTACAGAATGTTTTGCAAAAAAATTGGCTTCCAGTTTTTTTGTTGTTGCCTCTTCTGCAACTGCTTTGGCACCATTCTCACAATACTCTGCAAAACCGCTGCGTTCATCATCAGGGTCGGGCCATGCACAACTGGGGCAGGCAAAGCCGTCTTTCTGGTTTAGTTTCAATAATGCCTTGCTACCTCTTATTATTCCTGCTTCACCAAAAACCTGTTGTAAACTGTTAACCACCGCAGGAATACCGGCAGCTACTTTTTTTATTTTGCCACGTTTTAATCCTGTTAGTTCTTCAGGATTTTCTGCCCCGTTGTTTTGTTTGTTTTCTTTTGGCACTATCAACAGGTTTTGGGATTGTCATAATTATCGGATTGGTCTTCGGTTGTATCATCTATGCACTTAAAATCTTTTTCCACAAGGATGTATAGTTGAGGTAAACTACCATCAACAAGTTTGTTATCTATGCCAACAATATTATTCCCGGGCCAATCATGTACAAATTCACCGGGAATAAAAACAACCAGTTGATTATTAGTAAAGCTGGCTTTCAATTCGCCTGTTGTATCTTTTTTTAAACAATATACAAAGGAGTTGCCTGCAAAATCAGTTTGCTCTTTTATTATACCTGCTGAGGAAAGCATTTCGACTTCCGGTTTTGATAACCTTAATCTTATTGAATTTCCTTTTATCCTTAGTTTCATTTATGCTATTTTATACGTTGGCTTCCACAATAAATATTCATTGTGCTTTGTCGCAGGAAACCAATAAGTGTAATATCATTTTCAATGGCCAATTCCGCCGCTAATGTTGATGGAGCGCCAATAGCCGCAATCATTTTTATACCTGCCATGGCAGCTTTTTGTATCAATTCAAAACTGGCCCTGCCACTAAGGAGCAGGATTTTATTGTATAAAGGCAATTGTTCCTGTAAAAAAGCCTGGCCGATCAATTTATCTAATGCATTGTGCCTGCCAACATCTTCTTTTAATAATTCAAATTGCCCATTCAAAGAAAATAATGCAGCGGCATGTAAACCTCCTGTGCTTTCAAATAATTGCTGTTGTTTTAGTAATTCATGCTGTAGAGAGTAGAGCACATCAGCATCAACCACAAAATGTATTGATTCTGTAAACCTGGAATTAATTTTTACAGCATCAATACTGGCCTTGCCACAAACACCGCAACCTGAAGTGGTATAAAAATTCCTTTCGCTATTTTGCAATGCAGG
>JAZKGV010000218.1:0-377 GCA_040385725.1 Bacteroidota bacterium
TGCATATTGGTACCAACATTACAGAGTTTAAATGGGATGGAACAGATGCTTACGGTTCTAAACTGGGCAACGGTGTTTATCTCTACAGGGTTATCACCAACCTCAATGGAAAATCATTGGATAAGTACAAACCAGAAGGAGATACTACAGATAAATTCTTTAAAGCAGGATATGGTAAGATGTATTTAATGCGATGATCATTACTGTTTAATATGTAAGTGGGATGCTGAAAGGCATCCCACTTTTTTTATCCTGATTTCAGCGCAAGGAATTTTGATTCGATATACCTGTAACTAAGATGGGCAACTATCACAGTAATAATGAGCGTTGTAAAACTTTGCAGCAGGCTTTGCCAAAATGAAATATGATCTTGTGCA
>JAZKGV010000218.1:387-10653 GCA_040385725.1 Bacteroidota bacterium
ATGAAACATTGCCTGCAGTATAACTATAATGGCAGCATGGTATAAATACAGGCCGTAAGAAATTTTGCCTAAGTAATTAATGAAAATTGACCTGCCTGCATTAAAAAGCGGTTGTTCATTAAAGCACTGGTCATAAATAATGAGGCCATAGCAGGCGCTTTTAATGATATTACGCAATACAAAATCATCTGTAAAGAGATAACAAACCGGCAGTATAAAATATGCTGAACCAAAAACAATGCGTTTGATACCGCCTGGTAAAACAAAACGTTTTTTTTGCTTATAGGAAATGGCGGCTAATGCACCTGCACAAAAATTCTGTAATACAAAAAAGCTATGCAAAAAAAGTTTGCTGGTTGCTTTTGGGTGTATATGGAGATAGTAATAGCTGAAAGCAACACTGACAAAAAGCAGAAAGAAGAGGGTGATCATCACCATTATTTTTTTTGAAATAATTGCCATAAGCATACCCCATACAATATAGAACTGTTCTTCTATTGAGATCGACCACAGGATCAACAGCGAAAAAGTAAAAAGATTTCCGTGCTCTATAATATAAAAGTTTACATAAAAGAAAAGAAATGGGAGTATGGAAGGAAGTGTAGGTGGCTCCAAATGAAATATTGCTGCCAATGATGGGAACAATATAAATCCAATGATAATAATAATGAAATACGCAGGCCAGATCCTTAATATCCGGTTCTTATAGAAATTCAATAAACGTATTTTGTTTTCCTTTTCCCTCTCCATTAATAAACGGTATGTAATAAGAAAACTGGATAAGGAAAAGAAAAAGGGCACGGAGAGATAATTCATCTGTATTATTTGTATTAATACCTCAAAAAAAGAATTATCAGTGCCAGGAAATTTTATGGTGTGCGTTAAAAAAACGCTTAAAAAAGAAAAGAACCTTAGTGCATCAAGATTTTTGAAGTAGGGCGCTTTGACGCTGCCTGTTGATGTTGGTTCTTGTTCTATAAAGTTTGTCATACAGTATTGCCTGCCTGTTACTGCAGTATATTTTTTATGCTTGCACCTATTTTTTTAGAATATAAAACGGTGCCTTTTAAATTAAGGTGCCACTGGTCAGTAAACAGGTCATTTGTAAAATCACTGTCGTTATCAAAATGCAGTAATGGTATTTTATATTCACCTGCAAGCAACGAAACAGCAGCATCAATTTTTATTTCTACCGGGGCTTTTGTTTTTTTATTGCTATGCGTTACAGGCGGATACACCAATATTGGCAAAGTATTGTGGCTGGTAAATAATGCAATGGTTTGTTTCAGTACTGCTATTGCACTGTCAATATTGATGTCTTTTGGTGTATAACTATCTATCTGCTGTATATTAAAGGTATTGGTTCTGTTGTTTATAAAACCTTTGTAAGCAGTGCCGCCTTGCTTTAATATTGTTTTTCCTTTTAAATTTTCCAGTATTGAAAATTTATTAAAGTCATCAAAAGCTGTGTATTTTAAAAAGGGAAGCACCTTATACAATTGTGTGTGATAGTGCAGCCGTTGCAAACTGTTATCAACTGCTGTGTCGCTGCTGTAAAAAAAATAGTAACAGGGATTTTCAAAAAACTTATTGGCAGAAAGAATGTCTGAATAGCCAACAGAAATAACAGCAAACTTTGGTGGCCGATGGTTATTCATATACTGTTGCGAAAGAAAATGGATCTCGTTAATGGTGGCACCGCCCATGCCGGTATTGTATGTATTAAGTCCCGTTAAGGAGTCAATATAGTATGGGTTGATACCAAAATGTGCCCTTGAATCGCCTGTATAAATACCATCGTAATAACTGCTGTCTTTAATTACCACATCCAGTTTTTCAAAAAAAGGCCACCAGTATTTTTTATAACAGGTATCAGCTATTCTTCCTGCCACCAGTATGGCGATAAGTACAGAAAGAAATATGATGATAAGTTTTTTCATTTTAAAACTGGAAATAGATAAACGTTTCATTTGTAAACACACCAAAGAAAAGTATGCTTATTGTTACAAAAACAAACCAGGCAATATCGCTAAGCATATACTTGTTCATACGGGTGAGCGAAGCATCTGTTTTATATTCATAGAAAAACAGGAAAGCTATTAAGAAAAGCAATACTAACATGCTGGAAGCTCCTATACCTGGCTCATCATAAAAGGAGCGAATGCCATATTGAAAGGCAGCAGGTGGCGAAAAGTTTACAGACGACAATATAATTTCAATGGCATGGCTTACAGAGTTGTTTCTAAAAAATACAAAAGCGTATGCAACTAACAGGTTGCTAATAATTAAACCGATAAAGCCAAAGTTTTTTGTTTTGCTAAATAAAAGAAAGGATACAATTACAAACAAAGCATGCAGCAACCCCCAGATAATAAAATTAAAACCTGCCCCATGCCAGAAACCGCTTAAAGCAAATACAATAAGCAAGGCAAGTACTGTTTTTTGTTTTGAGCCCTTGCTTCCGCCAACAGGTATATATACATAATCCCTGAACCAGGATGAAAGGGATATATGCCACCGCCGCCAGAATTCCCGTATGCTTTTGGAAAAGAATGGCCGGTTAAAGTTTATCATCAGTTCATATCCCATAGTACGGGCAGCACCACGGGCAATATCAGTATAGCCGGAGAAATCACAATATATCTGCAGGCTAAAAAGCAAGATGGCGATAATGACATTCAGAAAGTGGTATTCATTTGGATGATTGTAAACAATGGCAACATAGATGGCTGCTTTATCAGCGATCACCAATTTTTTAAAAAAGCCCCAGAGCATCAGCCTTACACCATCAAGCAGATTTTGTGGACTGAATTTTATTTTTGATTTTAACTGGGGTAATATATTGCTTGGTCTTTCAATGGGCCCTGCCACCAGTTGAGGATAAAAAAGAACGTACAAGGCATATATTCCTAAGTGCCTTTCGGCTTTATAATTTCCCCTGTACACTTCAATCGTATAACTCATTGCCTGGAAAGTGTGGAATGACAAGCCAATGGGCAGAATTAAATTTAATAACGGGAGGTGCCCGTTTCCGCTGTTAATGTTTGTAGCAAAGAAGTTATAGTATTTGAATACTGCCAGTATGCCTATATTGGCAATGATGCTGCAGACAAGCCATTTTTTCTTTTGCTGTGATTGCTCAATGAGTATGGCAGCAAAATAATCAACCAGGATGAGAAAGATAAGTATGAGCAGGTAAGCAGGAATGAAGTAGCAATAAAATATACAGCTTGCTGCCAGCAGCATAACCCACCTTGCTTTATGCGGCAGCAAATAAAAAAGTATGGCAACAACCGGGAAGAAGATAAGAAATTCAAATGAATTAAAGAGCATGCCGGTTCGGTGTTTAGATAAGCAGCAACTGCTGTATTGCCAGTAAAAGTCTATAAAAAACTTTACCCGGAAAAGTTTTTATTCAGCATGAGGGATTGTTTATGATCGTTTTACAGGCCAAGGCAAATCATTTAACCTATAAATACCATACCTTAGTTTTTTGATTTATGAATGATGCATTCTTTTGAAGAAAAGCTCATTTTAAAGAAACAGCACAGGTTTTCAAACGGCCGTGTGCTGATGCATTTTACAGTCAAAGCAAAATGAACAACAAAAGCATTTTACTTCTTCCCTTTTTATTGATTGCATATTACTTTACCCACTATTGTTTAGAACTTTATTATTTTATCGAACCCATTCGTTCAGTAAAGCAGTTTTTGCTGTATGTAATAGTAACTGCAGTGCTTTTTTTTGCCGGCCGCAGGCTTAGCAAGAATGAACAACGTTTTACACTTGCATTTATCACAGTGCTCTTTGTTTTTTTATTTTTTGGTGCTGTCATTGATACATTTGTATCAGTTGGAAATATGGGTTCTCTTGCTACTGTCGGGGCAGGATCAATACTTGCCTTTCTTATTTTGTGTACAACGATCATATTTATTTGTTACCGGCTTAGCGAAGGGCTGGTAAAAAAACTTCTTACCTTTTGGGCTTTATATTTTTTGATATTGCTGGTATATGATACGGGAATATTTTTTTTATTTAATAAAGCGGAAAAAAAGTATGTTGTTTCTTCCAGTGAAACAAGAAAATTTACAAACGCTGAAAAACCATCCGTATTTTTTCTATTGTTTGATATGTATCCTTCAGATATTGTATTAAAAAAATACCTGGGTTATGATAATGCAGCAATGGATACTTTTCTTAAGCGTAAAGGTTTTTATGTAGCCGGCAATGCACATTCGTTATATCAGGAAACATATTATTCATTGCCTTCTACTTTAAGCCTGCAATCACTGTCATATATTGGCGACAGTAGCTTGGAAGACTATCAAAAGAAATTGTTGGCGCTAAAAAATATTCAACACACTGTAGTACCTGCTGTTTTTGAAAACTCTGGATATGTTTTTAGAAATTATTCTGTATTTGATTTGCAGGGAAAAAAGTCGCCGCTGCAATTCAACCTCAATTATCATATTGATAATGTTTTAACTGCTTCTACTCTTTTTAACAGGTGGTACAATGGTTTTGAGCCTGATTTCTTTTTAGCTGCACATGATGTTGATCCCGGGTTTTTAAAAACTTCCTGGAGTAAGAATATAAAAACTGATCTTGCTTATCTCGATGAAAGTTTTAATCATCTTCTTGACAGTTTCCCTGCTTTGCGCCAGCCTTCTTTTAATTACTTTCATTTTATGATGCCACACCCGCCATTGATATATGACAGCAGCGGAAAGGAGAACAGCATAAAAGATATGTATGCCTACAACGGGTTTGAAAGATCGAATAAAAATTTTACGAGTTGTATTGGTTATGCCAACCGGCAGATGGAAAGAATGGTAAATAAAATATTTGAAAAGGCCGGCCGCAACACAGTTATAATAATACAGGGCGATCATGGTTACAGGGAGTTTCCCGGCCGTTTTCCAGATGCTGTGAGAAACGGGGCATTTAATGCAGTTTATTTACCTTCGGCAAACTACAGTGGATTTACAGACTCGATCTCAGTATTACAAACTTTCAGGCAGGTATTACAAACCCAATTTGGCTTCCCCGTTGGTAAATAATTTTTATTTATCACCAAACAGTTGTTCGTTTGCCTAAAAAATAATTTCTTTGGCGCATGAATACAGAAGTAGTGGCAAGCGAAAAAAGTGAAGCCCGGTTTATTGAAAAGGCAATGAATGCGATTGCCGATCCTTGTCGTTTATCCATTTTGCAGGAAATTTCCCGTAAAGGCTCCGTGTGCTGCGGCGATGTGCAGGGGCTTACCGGCTTATCACAACCCACCTGTTCTCATCATATCAAACTACTCTGCGATAGCAAACTCCTTGAATGCAGGAAAGAAGGCCGTAACCATTATTTTACTTTGAATAAAAGTAATTTTAAAAAGGTGAGTTTCTTTTTTGAACAGTTTATTAAAGAATAGCTTTCAATTTTCCATTTTCAATTGGTTCATCCAACCCTGCACCCATTCTTCACTTCCTTTCCCGGCTGCAGCAATACCACGTCATTATTTTCATCATACACACCCAGCACCAAACATTCGCTGAAAAAATTAGCGATTTGTTTTGGTGGAAAATTTACAACAGCGATTACCTGCTTGCCAGTTAATTCTTCCAGACTGTAGAGCGCTGTAATTTGTGCAGAAGAGTTTTTAAGGCCATGCTCTCCAAAATCAATAGTGAGTTTGTAGGCAGGCTTTGTTGCTTTTTCAAATGGTGCGGCTGACGTGATAGTACCAATTCTCATTTCAATTTTTTCGAAATCGCTCCAGCTTATCATAAGTGTTTTTTTATATTGATGAAATAAAGTATTTTGATGGGCCAAATTACTAAATATGGCGCTTGATATAAAAAGAGTAACGATTGCCGACATTTCATCTGTTGCTTTATTATTTGATGCTTACCGTGTGTTTTACCACCAGCAATCCAACCTGCAGGCTGCATTTGATTTTTTAGAGCAGCGTTTATCAAAAGATGAATCAGCAATATTTTTAGCGGTTATGAAAAATGAAGCGGTTGGTTTTGTACAGCTATATCCCGTTTTTTCATCACTGCAAATGAAAAAATCATGGATACTGAACGACCTGTATGTGGCTGAATCAGCAAGGAACCAGGGAATAGGAGAGGCATTGCTGCAACAGGCAAAACAATTTGGCAGGGAAAGCGGTGCCGCATATTTATTATTACAAACCGGTGCTGATAATTACCGTGCCCAATCTGTGTATGAAAAAAACGGGTGGATAAAAGCGCAGGATTTCTTTTATGAGTTTCCGTTGTGAGGATAATTATATTTCACTTACTTCCACTACTGCATCTACATTCAACCTGCCGTACAAATGTGGGAACTCTTCATTGATCGAGGTGGAAAGCTCATATTTCAGTTCAGCAATTAATTTGCTTTCATCAATATGCAGCAATAATAGATCGGTTACGTTTTTATAATATCGCTGTAATACTCCTGCAACTTGCTCTTTTCTGCTGCAATGGATAAATCCTTCTGTAGAAAATGAAGGCGCTTCATAATAACCCTGCTGCAAGGCCTGTTGCCATGCATTTTTTGAAACAACATGATAGATCATTCTCCCAGTAATTTAGCAATGGAAAGCAGCTCATTCATTTTGTAACGGTTAAGGTCATCATCAAAACATTTGGCCAATTCTTCCAGCAAAAATTGTATCACCGCTTTGTTGCTCATTTCCCTGAAGTAAGAAGTAGTGGGCGGAACAGAAATACGTTTGAAATAATTCTCCACATCCTTGTGAGAATATATCTGGCCGTTAAGCGGATCAATATAAAATTTTATTTTTTCAGAATTGTGTGCGCCGGGATTCAGCAGGTGATAGCTGGTGTCCATGTATGCCAGTATAAACTGCCGGGGAATATTAATGGCCTTTACAGGTATGTCAAGCAGTTGGCAAAGCACCAAATACAAAATGCCATTACTGATGGCATTTCCTTTTTTTGTTTCTACCGTTTTATTAATAAAAAAATCTTCGGGCTGGGTATAAGCGATCTCTACGCCTATCTGTTTATAATAATTATACAAAATACTGCTCATAACATTTACCTGCTCAAGCGGCGTAAGGTAATTGTTCAGTTCGAGCCATACGTTGCGGCGGATCTTTTCAATTTCCTGCAGCGTTTGTATGGTTTGTATTTCGGGGTAATGATACCTTGCTGTAAGCAAAGCACCCTGCAACAATTCATTGCTTCCGTTCTTCCAGTGATCAAAGTCGGCAGTAAGGTCTTTAAAATGCAGCTTGTGTATCATCAGTTCGATACGTTCCTGTATCGTTTCGTCGCTGGTATGTTCCCACAAGTGTTCCAGGTTGGGAATAATGCCTTTGCCAAATGCAATGATCCTGTCGCTCACTGTGTTGTACACTTCTTCGTCAGGGTCATCAATCAGGTGAAGCAATGCTTTTATTTCTTTATTTTCCTGCAATGGGTAAGTTTAGAAATGAAATTCGTTAATTGAACGAAATAAACAGCATTATTATTTTCCACAGATGTTGATTAGTGCATTTGACGCCTTGTTTATTGTTAGTTTATCTAAGCATATCATTGATAAACTTTCAGCGCTTTAGTTCAATCTCTTTATTTTAGCAGTGTTTTTATATCATAACATGCTGCTTCATCAATTCAAAGAATATATTGTTGCAAATAATCTTTTTCAACCAAAAGATAAATTGCTGCTGGCCGTAAGCGGCGGTGTTGATTCTGTAGTGTTGTGTGAGCTTTGCCACCAGGCCGGCTATGATTTTGTAATGGCCCATTGTAATTTTCAATTAAGAGGAGAAGAGAGTGAAAGGGATGAGGCGTTTGTGAGGAAGTTGGCTGAGAAGTATGGAGTGAAGGTTTTTGTGAAAAGATTTGATACTGATAAGTATGCAGCCGAACGGAAAAAGAGTATTCAGGAGGCCGCAAGGGATTTACGGTACAAATGGTTTTTAGAAATTTGTACCGATGGAACAGTTAGAGGCGAAAAACTGGAAAGACATGATAAAACAGGTTGGCATGCTACAATTGATTTTACTAAGCAAAAGATATTAATTGCTACAGCACATCATGCAAACGATAGCGCTGAAACTTTGTTGATGAATTTTTTTAAGGGTACAGGAATAAAAGGATTACAGGGCATCAAGCCAAGACACGATTTGCTGATTTATTTAATAAGGCCATTATTGTTTGCAAGAAAAGAAGAACTGCTTGCATTCGCAAAGCAAAGCAATCTTTCCTATGTAGAAGATTCATCAAATTCCTCAGATAAATATACCCGTAACTATTTTCGTAACCAGCTTTTGCCTTCTATAAAAAAAGTATATCCTGATGTTGAAAATAATTTAATAGATAACCTGACCCGTTTTAGTGAGATTGAAATACTTTATCAACAGGCAATTGAGCAACACAAGAAAAAATTAATTGAAAAAAAAGGTATTGAGTTTCATATTCCAGTTTTGAAGTTACTAAAGACGGAACCGTTGCAAACTGTATTATATGAAATTATTAAGGAGTTTGGTTTCACATCACATCAGGTAACGGATGCCATTGCTTTGCTGAAAAGCGAAACAGGTAAGTACATACAATCATCCACACACCGCATTATCAAAAACCGCAACTGGCTTATCATTGCACCCAACGATACAGCTGCTGCACAAAATATTTTAATAGAAGCCGGTGATGACGAAATAATTTTTGATGCCGGGGAAATAAAAATAAAACGTACCACAGTTGTTGAACATAAAATAAAACAGTCCACATTGCTGGCGCAATTAGATATAAATGATATTGAGTTCCCACTATTGCTGCGTAAATGGAAGCAGGGAGATTATTTTTATCCGCTTGGCATGAATAAAAAGAAGAAGCTCAGCCGCTTTTTTATTGATCAGAAATTGTCGTTGCCACAAAAAGAAAATACCTGGGTGGTGGAGATGAATAAAAAAATTATCTGGATTGTCGGCATGCGTATTGACAACCGGTTTAAAATCACAGCACAAACACAACAGTTGCTGCTACTGGAGCTTGTTAAAAAGAAGGATGCATAAGCTGTGTAAAGAAACTTGCCATCATATCGGGATGTATAATGCTTGTGAATGCAAATCCGTATAATGATCCCCACAAGTGTGCATTGTGCCCGATATTATCATTACCCCTTTTTGCCATATATACGCAGTAAAAAATATACAGGCCGGCAAATACAATGTTGGGCAATGCCAGTACACCAAACAATGCAATATTCTTTGCCCACGGGCTGAAAATAATGGTAGCAAACACTACAGCAGAAACAGCACCTGATGCCCCCAATGCAGCATACCTTGAATTATTCCTTTCTTTTATAAAATCAAAAATGGTAGAGGCAACTAATGCAGAGATGTAAAAAATAAGATACTGCGTTTTATTAAAAAGAGATGCTTCAACATGCCTGCCAAAAGAATACAATGTAAACATGTTAAAGAACAGGTGTATATAATCTGCATGTATAAAACCATAACTCACAAAACGATAATATTCATCTGGCTTATTCATTCCGTATGGGTAAAACAACAACTTGTATTTTGAGTCTGCATTGTTAAATGCAACAAACGAAATGAGTACAGTAAAGGCAATGATGGAATAAGTGATAGGGTACTGTGAAAATTCGTTCATGAGTTGAATAATTGTTACTGGTGATGATATTTTTCATTTTTTATAATACTGCAGGCACGATACACCTGCTCGGTTAAGATCAACCTCACTAACTGGTGTGGAAAAACTAACTGCGATAAACTCCATTTGAAATTTGCCCGTTGCATCATTTCATTGCTTACACCATAAGCGCCTCCAATTAAAAACACAATGTTCTTTGTGCTCTCATTTGCCCTCTGCTGGATAAATTGCGCCACTCCTTCACTGCTTAATTGTTTACCTCTTTCATCCAGTAATACCAGGTAATCGTCTTTTGTAAGGCTCTGTAAGATCAGTTCGCCTTCCTTCTTTTTTAGCTCCGTCTCATTCAGGCTGCCGGCGTTTTTAGGCATAGGTATCAGGTGCCATTCCACCGGAAAATAGTTGCTGGTACGCCTGGTAAACATATCAACGCCCTCTTTTACAAAGGGTTCATGTGCCTTGCCAACAGCCCTGAAAATTAGCTTCATGAGATTCTTTACCGGCAAAAATGCATAAAGAGTTGGGATGAAAGAAATAAATCTCTATTTTTGCCCTCCTTTTAAAGGAAATGGCTGCGTAGCTCAACTGAATAGAGCATCTGACTACGGATCAGAAGGTTTTA
>JAZKGV010000219.1:0-8636 GCA_040385725.1 Bacteroidota bacterium
AATGAGGGAATGTATCCTATGGTATTATTTCCATTTAATAAGCAAACACTGCTGTTGAATAAAAGTATTAGAGATACTGCCGCTTCTTAATATATTTTGCGTCAATAAAAATCAAGCACCATGAAAAAGATTGTAATTGGCATATCCATCCTGTTCTTTTTTATTTCCTGTAAAAAAAGCAGTGTAAATCCCAGTCAATTAGAATTGCCCTATCCACATCAATGGATCTTTACTGCAGATGCTTCTGCAGATGAATACGTCCATCTTGAACTGGCAGGCAATAACATGAAGCGTACTGAAGTATTAAAATCTTACAGTTTTTCACAATTAACTCTTGACAGGTATTGTGAGTTTAACGTGGCAGAAGCAAGAACTGAATTTACCAACGAGTTATGTTACACTATCCAGTTCGAAAGGCAGAGAAAGCGCTGGCTGTTTGCAGGGCTTAGCAGCAACGGGCAGGAAGTGCATCTGGGTACTACATCGGGAGGAAGCGAAACAGAAGACCCCGGCGGTGATGGCTACAGGTTTTTTATACATGAAATGCCAAAAGTAAACGGCGTAAGGACAGTAACAATTGAAAGCGTGGATAAACCTGGGTATTATATTTCCACCTCATCTCCGGGTTTTGGCTATTCAGCCACCCAGGTGGTATTAACGCAGCACAGCGATCCGTCATCTGCCACACAATGGCAATGCAGATCAGCTAAATAAAAATGACAGTATGAAATTATAGTAATCTTTTTTTTATTAGCAAGCCATCATTACAAACATTGAAAAACGTGAAAATAGATTGAGATCCTGCAAAAGGAAAACCAGGAATTGAAAGAAATTATTCTGTAAAAAAAAGAAATTAATAAGTTTAATGTACTAACGCTCCTTTATAGAGAGCAACAGTAAAGTGGGTTTTTTTAATGTGGTACAATTAGCTACATTTAACCAGCAACTTTTATCCAACAATATGGCACCAACTACCATACGATTGCGGCTGCTTGCCAGCATTAGTGCCATGCTTTTTTTTGCCATAAGTGTATATGGACAATCAATACTTCAGCCACATTTTGTTCCATTACAAGGTTCCCGTAATTATGATGATATAAGGACAGTTTTACCAGACAGCAAAGGCTTTCTCTGGTTTGGCTGTAACCAGGGCTTGGTACGTTTTGATGGCAAGGTTTATCATCGTTTTGAGCCCGGCAACAACAATCAAACAATTGCATCGGATGCAGTTACCACTTTGTGTGAAGCTGCTGATGGAGCAATATGGATTGGTACTGCCGATAAAGGTCTGTACAGTTACCATTACAATACTGATACTTTTACAGCTCATTCTTTTAATACAAAATCAACGGCAATATTTTCTATTGATAAGTACAATGATGGAGTTGTGATAAGCACGGCCAGTGGTGTTTTTATTGTTGATAAATCAAATAAAGCAAGTCAATTAAAATTTGCAGATAGCCTGCTGAAAAATAATTTTATTGTTGTTAAAACAGTGCCGGATGCAACAGTGAAAAATGTTTTGTGGATGCTTGCATCAACAGGCTTGTATAGCTACGATACGAATACCACAACTTTAAAAAAATGGCATGGCAATGGTTTTTCAATTGATGAAATAGGCAATGCACTTACAACGCTTGTAGCAACTGCCGATGGTAAAATTTACTCAGCTACAAAAAGTAAAGGACTTGTTGAACTGGATATTGCAACAGGAAAAATAACACAACATATATTCTCTAAAAATTCTACTGCTGCCTATTCATCTAATAATATTGATGCCTTACTTAGGTATGATGATAATAATTTATTGGCGGCTACACAGGATAGTGGCCTGGCAGTGTTTAATAAAGCTGAAAACAGGTTTGCTTTTTTGCGACAGGATAATTTTTCTGAAACCAACTTCTTCCGTTTCCAGGCAAAGGCGTTTGGTACTAATTCTGAGAATGTGGTGATGGCAACACAACATGATGGCATCTGGGTATTTAATAAAGCATCGCAATTGTTTCATACAGTTACTGTCCCGTCAAAGTACAATACAGTGCCGGGCACATTGTACACCCGTTCTATTTATGCTTCTCCGGAAGGCAAAGTATATGCAGGCAGCTATTTTGGTGATGGGTTGTATGTGTTTAATTCTGCTGAAGGTGCTGTGCAATCTTATCCCTTTCTGCAAAAGAATGGCAGCACGCTTATTATTAATGCCATCTTTCGTGACCACCACGGAATCACCTGGCTGGCATCGCATGAGAATGGGGTATTGATCTTTGACGAAGCGAAACAAAAATTAATTCCTGCCGCAGATAACTACCCTGCATTTAAAAATTGTGTGGCACAAAAAATTTATTGTTTCCACGAAGACAAACAAAATAATTTGTACATCGCTACCGGCGATGCAGGTTTATTTAAAGTGGATGCTGCAAGACAACATATGACAAATTACGGGCACAACGATAAGGACAGCACCAGTATCCTTAGTAATAATTTATTTGCAGAAAAAATTTTTGAAGACAGCAAAGGAAGGTTATGGTTATCTGCAAGGGCAGGGATTACTGTTTTAGAAACGGCTTCACAAAAATTTTATCACTTTACCAATGAGCAGGGGAAATATAATAGTTTGCCAGCTTCATTCTGGTATCCTGTGGAGCAGGACAACAGTGGCAATATTTATATCGGCACCGGCGATGGCATGTTTAAAATAAATGCTGATGATAAAACACTTGCCACAGCAAAGCATTTTACAGAGAAAGAAGGATTGCAACACAATGCTGTTTTTAGTTTTGTAAAAGACAAACAGGGAATGCTTTGGATCACCTGCCGCAGTGGGTTAAGTTGTTTTGATCCTGTCAAAAACAGTTTCGCCAATTTTAATTATAAAAATGGCCTGCCTGCCAAAACGCTGATGGCACCCATGCAGATTGCTGCTGATGGAAATATTTATCATGGTGCTGTTGAAAAATATTTTTCTTTCCAACCTCAGCAGTTACTCAAACAAAAAAGTACCACGGATGTGTGGTTCACAGCCTTTAAAATTTTTGATAAAGACAGCATCAGCAGTTTGTCATTAAACACTATCAAACAACTCAATCTCTCTTATCAGCAAAATAGTTTCTCTTTTTCTTTTGTTTCGCCATCGGTATTTTATCCTGATGCCATTGTATATGCTTACATGCTGGAAGGGTTTGACAAAGAATGGAAACAGGCAGGAAGCCGCAATTACATTACATACACCAATGTGGGAACAGGCAAATATGTATTAAAGATAAAGTCCGCCGGAGCTGATGGAATATGGAGCGACAAAATAAAAACAATTGAAATAATTATTGCGCCGCCGTTTTGGCAAAGCTGGTGGTTCAGGTTGCTGGCTTTGCTGTTTGCTGCCGGAATTGGCTATGCTTTTATAAAACGCAGAGAAAGGGCAGCGGCAGAAAGAGAAGCTGAAAAAACGGAAATGGAAAAATTGAAAGCGATCAGTTATCAATACCAGTTGGAGATAGAACAAGTAACAAATTATTTTGCCACGTCTATTCATGAACAGGATAGCATTGACGATATGCTGTGGGATGTTGCAAAAAACTGTATCTCAAAACTGGGATTTGAAGATTGTGTTATTTACCTTAAAGATGAAAAAAGGAACGTGTTGGTACAAAAGGCCGCATGGGGACCTAAAACAACCGAAGAAAATAAAATTATAAATCCCATCAGTATTCTATTAGGAAAAGGCATTGTAGGGAACGTAGCATTAAACAACAAGGCAGAAGTAATTAATGATACCACAATGGACCCAAGATATATTGTAGACGATGCCCACAGGTTGTCTGAAATTTGTGTGCCTATCAGTACAGGTAATATTGTATTGGGCGTGCTTGACAGTGAACATTCAAAAAAGAATTTTTATACACAAAGCCATTTAAAAATATTGACCACAATCGCATCACTGCTGGCAAACCGTATAGAAAAAATTGCCGCAGAAAATACTACAAGACAAAAAGAACTGGAACTGCTTACAATAAAAAACAACAGTTACCAGTACCAGCTTGAAGTGGAAAAGATCATTAGTTTTTTTGCCACCAGTATTTCCACACATGCTTCAGTTGATGATATTTTATGGGATATTTCTGAAAACCTGATCGGGCAGCTTGGCTTTGAAGAGTGCATGATCTATTTGTGGAATGATGACAAAACAATACTGATGCAGAGGGCCGGCCATGGATTAAAAGGGGATATGGCAGTTGAAATGAATAAATCTGTGTACAATGTACCCAGGGGAAAAGGCATTGTAGGCGCTACAGCGGAAGCAGGCGAATGCATTTTGGTACACGACACATCAAAAGACAGCAGGTATTTTTCTGCCGATGTAAAAATTATGTTCAGCGAATTATGTGTGCCTATTATCCAAAAGAATGAAGTGATCGGGGTTATCAATACAGAACATTCAAAAAAGAACTTTTTTACTGAGAAGCATGTCAATATCCTCTCCACCATTGCATCCCTTTGCGCCGACAAAATGGACAAACTGTTAACCGAACAAAAAGGCAGGCAAAAGGAAATGGAAGTACTGAAGTTGAACAAAGACCTCGCCACCTGGCAAATAACGGCATTAAGGGCGCAGATGAATCCGCATTTTATTTTTAATGCCATGAACAGTATTCAGCAGTTTACTTTAAAAAACGATACAGATAATGCCAACCTGTATATCTCTAAGTTTTCTGCGTTGCTGCGTAAAGTGCTGCATACCTCTCAGCAAAGCCTTATTTCACTGGAAGAAGAAGCAGAACAACTGGGGCTTTACCTGGAGATTGAAAAACTAAGGATGGGCAATGATTTTGTTTTTGCCATAACAATTGATGTGGAGATAGAAGCAGACGCTTTGCAAATGCCGGGTATGCTGGTGCAGCCATTTGTTGAAAACGCTATCAAGCATGGCCTCCCGTTGCGCCAGGGAGAAAAGCGGCTCACCATCCACTTTAGTATGCCTGATGAATTTCATTTGAGTGTTGTAGTTACAGATAATGGCATTGGCAGAAGAGAGGCGGAAGAATTAAAAAAGCAGCAAACATTGTTACCGCATGAATCAAAGGGGATTGAGTTGGTAAAGCACCGGCTGCGGTTGCTGGAACAGGATAAACAACACAATGGAGATGTAGTAATTGAAGACCTGCCAGACAATAGCGGTACAAAAGTTATACTCCTTATTCCTGTTTAATCAATTTTATTTTTATTTTTTATTAATTTCACTTTGTGATAAAAGCATTGATCATAGACGACGAACCCGGTGCAGCCAATGTGCTGCAAATGCTGATAGAGCGGCATATACCGGAAATTACGCAATTGCGGTTGGCAACAAAGATTGGTGAAGCGCATGCCTTATTACAGCAATTTGAGCCACAACTTGTTTTTCTTGATATAATGATGCCGGAAAAAAATGGTTTTGAATTTTTGAATGAAGTAAAAAAGATCAACTTCGAAATAATCTTTACCACAGCCTTTAATGAATTTGCCATTCGTGCCATCCGTTTCAGTGCATTGGATTATTTGCTGAAACCATTGAATGCAGAAGAACTCCGCAGTGCAGTAAACCGTTACCTTGAAAAGAGTACGCAAAAAAAAGAGACAGATGCGTTGCTCAAAAACCTTTTGCAAAATCTCGGCAAAAAGGAAGAAGATGACTTTAAGCTGGCAATACCTACTACAGCAGGTGCTGTTTTTTTCTCTCCTGTAAATATTGTGCGGTTGGAAGGTGAAGGGAATTATACCCGTTTCTTTTTAAGTGATGGAAGAAAACACCTTAGTTCCAAAACAATGAAGGAATACGAGGAAATTTTACTACAGCATTATTTTTTACGCATTCATAAATCGCACCTGGTAAATAAAAGTTTTATTGACCAGTATAATAATGAAGGCTCAGTGATCTTAAAAGACAAAACACAATTGCCGGTGAGCAGGCAAAGAAAGCAGCAGGTGGCAGCAGCATTGAAGAGAGGGTAAATTGCTACATTGCTGAATTGTTTAATTGTTGGGTGAAAAACTAAACTCTCTATCCCGAAAGCTTTCGGGACTAAATCTTATAAACTAATTCATCTTTTTCCTAATTCAATTACTTCACAATCTTTAATATTTTTTCCATCAATTACAAAACGAATAACCGTTCTTACTTTATGCCAGCCATGTTTGCCTGCAGCGCCGGGGTTCATGTGGAGGCATTGTAGTTTGTCATCGTACATTACTTTTAAAATATGCGAATGACCGCTGATAAAAAGTTGTGGCTGGTGAATTAATAATTCTTTTTTTGTTTCAGGATTATAACGTGGTGGATAACCACCAATATGCCTCATCATTACTTTTACACCTTCACACATAAAAACCACTTGCTCAGGAAATTCAGTTCTTATATCGTTGCCATCAATATTTCCATAAACTCCCTTTAAACTCTTTTTCTCTTTTATCCTCTTTGCTAAATCTGCTTCCCCAAAATCCCCGCCATGCCATATTTCATCACAACTTTTAAAATGTTCAATAACATTTTCATCTAAATAGCCATGTGTATCTGATATTAATCCAATCCTTATCATGCACTAAAGATAAGCCGTCAATATTTTCCCTATCTTGTATCAAAGTTTTATTCTTTGTTCCCATATTAAATTAATCTGTAATGAAAAAACTATCTGTACTTTCCTATTTCTTATTTCTCATTTCTTATTCCTCATTTTCCCAGAATGTAGGCATCGGCACCAACACACCAGACGCATCTGCATTACTTGATGTTTCAGCTACCAACAAGGGTATATTGATACCAAGGTTAACTGATGTACAAATGAATGCTATTGCTTCTCCGGCTAATGGTCTGTTAGTATATAATACCGATTCTGCCTGCTTTGCTTACCATAGCACTACAAAATGGGTGTTTTTAAAAAACAACAATACCACCAACAACGGCTGGAATACAAATGGGAATGCCGGCATCGATACTTCGCAAAACTTTATGGGCACCACAGATGATAATGATATCATTTTTAAAAGAAACAATACGATAGCAGGACGCATAAATGAATCGCAATACTCTACTTCATTTGGTGTTGGGGCCTTAAATAACATTGAATCTCCAGCTGGTTTCAACACGGCAATCGGTTACCAGGCTCTTACTTCTAACAATACCGGGGGAACGAATACAGCTATTGGTTCCCTCTCGCTAATATCTAATACTAGTGGGTCTGAAAACGTATCTATGGGTGCCGAATCAATGCGAAGCAATACAAACGGAGGTTCTAATACGGCAATTGGGGCATTGTCACTTGCTGCCAATAATGCCGGTAATGAGAATACGTCTGTGGGCAGGTATTCATTGCTTAATAATATTGGCGGCAGTAGAAATATTGCAATTGGCAGCTTTGCAGGTTCTGCCAATGAAGGTGGAAGTGGTAATGTATATATAGGCTATGATGCAGGAGGAGATGAAACGGATGTTTCTAACAGGCTTTATATTAATAATGAACATTCCGGCAGCAAATCATTAATATATGGCGAGTTTGATAATAAGCTTCTTCGTCTTAACGGCAACGTTGGTATAGGTACAACACCGCAAGGCTTGTTACATATCAGTAATGCCAATACGGATGAAAATGCTTCGCAGCTTATCATTGAGGGCAACTCGGATTTTGGAGATGCTACTTACGCTGCAATAGAATTCAGGAATAATGATGTTTCTTTAGCATCAGGGCCGGCAGGAAGAATAAAAGTGTTTCCTTCACTCACCGGCAATGCTATCACTTTTCAAACTACGGGACCGGGCCCGGGTTTTGTTGATGCGATGACGCTTACAAATGGTAATGTGGGTATAGGCAAAACACCGGAGACTGCAAGTAACGACAGTCGCTTGCAAGTAAAACAACAAGGAATTCAAAATGGTATTGGTGTGGAATCAGCAGACAACAGCAACCATTGGGATCTGTTTGTTACCGGTGCTTCTGTGTCTGATTTTCAGCTATACTATAATGGTGCTTTAAAAGGAACTTTTGATAATGTAACCGGCGCCTATACAGCAAACAGCGACCGGCGCCTGAAAAAAGATGTAACACCACAGCAGGCTGTGCTGAATAATGTAATGCAATTGCAGGCTTATCAATATCATTACTTAGACAATCGACCCGCCGACCGTTTCAGCAACGGCTTTATGGCGCAGGATGTGCAAAAACTTTTTCCCGATGCAGTGGTTGAAAATGAAATGAAAGACGGCGAAAAAAGACTAGGCATTAATTACCAATATTTTACTGTGCTAGCCATTAAAGGGTTGCAGGAACAGCAGCAAAAAATACAATTACAAGATAACAAGATACAATCACAGGAAGAAAGGATTGCAAAGCTGGAAGCACTGGTAAAAACAATCACTGAAAAAAAATAGACTTAATGTTTCTCTCAATAGCCATCCGGATAACTATATGTATCTGATAGGTTTCGTCTAAGGAGCTATGTGTGTCTGATATAAGCCCAACCTTTGTCATACAGTAAAGATAAACCGAAAATGAACCAATGAGCAGCATCACCCTACAGGGTGATTTTTTCTTTTAATAAGGGCAGATAAACACATTTTAGGGTTATTGACTCCGGTGAGTAAAATTCCAAACTTGCACTTGTAAATCAAA
>JAZKGV010000220.1:0-6111 GCA_040385725.1 Bacteroidota bacterium
TATTTGTTCTCCCTGCCCGTAAGCACACACCTGTATTCGCTATTGCCGGATATGTATCAAAGTGCAGGCAATCATTTACATTGTATTTTCAACCCTACCTCTTTTATTGCCATGCTTGTAAAGGAGGGTAAGTTGCAGGCCATACAAACATTTTCGTTTAAAACACCGGAAGATGTTGTTTACTACCTGCTGCATTTTTGTGATGCTTTTGAAACGGGCATTGACGAAACGGTACTTCACCTGAATGGTATGATCGATAAATCATCTAACCTGTATGCAGAGTTGTACAAATATTTTTTGAATGTTGAGTTTGCCTCGTTGCCAACACAGTTTACCTACCCTGATGATATTGATAAATATCCATTTCATTATTTCAGTTATTTATTTGCTGCTGCCTCATGCGTATAATAAGCGGTATATATGGTGGCAGAAAAATTACGCCACCGGGAGAAATGCCCCACACAAGGCCCACTACGGATATTGCCAAAGAAGGTTTGTTTAATATTTTACAAAATAACCTTGACTTAGAGAATTTAAAAACACTCGACCTGTTTGGCGGAACCGGCTGCATCAGTTACGAACTGGCAAGCAGGGGCGTGGAAGACCTGACGATAGTAGAGAAAGACCCCGTGATGTATGAATTTATAAAAAAGACCGCTAAAGACCTGGGCATACCAAATTGTAAATTAGTAAAAGGCGAAGTGTTTAAATTTATTGATACCTGCAACGATCAGTTTGATTTTATTTTTGCCGGCCCGCCTTATGCTTTAGGAACGATTGATGATTTACCGCTGAAGATTTTTGAGAGAAAACTTTTGAAACTAAAAGGCTGGTTTGTGCTGGAACATACGCCGAGGAATAACTATAAGAAGTTTGAGCATTATAAAACAGAGCGTAGTTACGGTACTACTATCTTTTCGATTTTTATCATGTAGGAAAGTTTTCCCACAAAGGCACGAAGGGAACAAAGTATTCTGACTATAAATTCTCCGTGTACTTAGCGGCTTTGTGGGATATTTTCAAACTTCATAACCATTACCTTTGTTTTTCACCTGAATTGTAACACAGTGTTGCTAAAAAGCTTTCGTTATTTACTCTTGCCACTTTCTTTTTTGTATGGTGGTATTATATGGCTACGCAACTGGCTGTTTGATAAAAACATTTTCAAATCACATCCTTTTAATTTTCCATTGATATGCGTGGGCAACCTGGCTGTTGGCGGCACCGGCAAAACTCCCATGGTGGAGTATTTGATCCGCTTGCTGAAAAATGATTTTAAAACGGCTACGCTTAGCCGTGGGTACAAGCGCAAGACAAAAGGCTTTGGCATAGCGAATGAAAACACCACCGCATTGGAAATTGGTGATGAACCCATGCAGTTTCATAAAAAATTTACCGATGTAACAGTGGCAGTGGGAGAGGAAAGACTGGTAGCCATTCCGCAATTGCTGCAAGACAGGCCGGAAACCGAAGTAATTATTTTAGATGATGCCTTTCAGCACCGGTCAGTAAAAGCAGGGTTGAATATTTTGCTTACAGAATGCAAGGATCTTTATACAAGGGACCTGCTATTGCCTTCGGGTAACCTCAGGGATATAAAGTACAGCGCTAAACGGGCACAAATAATTATTGTAACAAAGTGCAAAGCCGATCTGACGAATGCTGAAAAAGAAGCTATCATAAACGAACTGAACCCGGCACCAGGCCAAACGGTTTATTTCACTGCCATTCAATATTCACAACCTTACCATTTGTTCAGCAAAAGAGAGATCAACTTTACGCATGGTGCAGATATTTTATTGGTGTGTGGCATTGCCAATCCGGGGCCGTTGAAAGAATATTTGTCAAGTAATGTTCATTCTTATGATATGCTCCGTTATCCTGATCATCATATTTTCGACAGTGATGATTTGAAGGAAATAAAAAAGCAATTTGAAAAGATCCGTTCTTCAGAAAAATTAATTCTTACCACAGAAAAAGATGGCGTAAGAATGCAGAAGTTTGAAAATGAACTGACTGATTTTCCGCTTTATATTTTACCTATCCGGCACAGCTTCTTATTTAACGAAGAAGAAAAATTTAATAAGCAGGTGATCGATTTTGTCAGTAGTTATAAAAAGAGCGAAGGATAGAAATTCAGATGAGATAATTACTACTAGAATCCAGCTTTTATTATTCTAAGTTCGTCAAGGTTTTGTTGTGCTTCTGCTGATAAAATATTTAACAACAGGTTTATTGTTTCAAAAGGGTCTGTGCTGATTTTATAAAAGTATTCTGTTCCACTTTGTAAGTGAATTAATTTGTAGTGGGCATTTCTTATTGTGTAGCCATCATCTGTTGTTAATGTATTTCCAAACTGCTCACTATATACAAATGTTCTTTGTGCTGCTGCAGTGTTTGTAAATAATGGCTTGATGCTGATGCCATCCTGGTAATCGGCGTTGCCTGCTCCTGTAATATCGGCAAAAGTTGTAAACATATCCGGGGCCTGCACCATCGCCGTTTCTACAACATTTTTTCTTGTAATATTTTTACCACTAACCACCAAAGGCGTATTAATGCCGCCCTGGAAAAGTGTATTCTTTGTGCCGTTGGTTATAAACGGAACTTGTGCCACCTGCCCGGGTGTTCCATTATCCCCCATAAATACAAACACGGTGTTTTCTTTTTGTTCAGTTGTGAGTGAAGAAATAAGGCGTGCAATTTCCCGATCCATCGCCTCAATGGCAGCCAGGTAGTAAGTATATGGGTTTGCATTTATACTGGCCTGGTTATCTGCTAAAGATTGATTGATAATTAAATTTAAAGGGGGACGGTGAAATGGAGTATGTGGAGCATTAAACGCAAGCCATAAAAAGAATGGTTTGGTTTGCTGCTGTATCCAGCTTATTGACTGGTTAACAAAATGAGTGGTGGTATATGTTGTAATAGTTTGTTGAGTACCGCTACTTGTTTGTGTCCAGTTATAATAATTTTGTATTGCTCCTGTAAAAATCCCGGAGTAATAACCTACACCAAAATTTTCAGGCGCATTTAACTGATTGCCTGCATTTACATGCCATTTGCCAATCACCGCCGTTGCATATTTATCAGCCGTACTGTCCTTAATATATTTTTGAATAACAGTTTCGTTGCTTTGTAAGATGGCGGTTTGCGGTGCTTGTACACCCCCTACACCAGTTCTGAAAGCATATTTTCCTGTAAGCAAAGATGCCCTGGTGGGTGCACACAAAGGGTTAACCCAATAATTAGTAAAAGTGATGCCATTCCTTGCTAAAGAATCGATAGTAGGTGTGGTGGCTTTTGTGCCTGTAATACCGGTATAATTACCAAATACGTCCCAGCCCAAATCATCTGCAATGATAAAAATAATATTGGGTGATACAGCATTGCATCCCGTGCTTTCACTCACATATAAATTAACTCCGGTATTGATGGTGGTTGTATGCCCATTTACCTGCAGCGATTTACAGGAAGCATCAATATCCACAATTATATCAAAATCAAGAACAACATCAAGGGTACTGTCGGGTATCACATTTGTACTCCATACTGTTTTATCGCTCCAAAGGCCAGCTCTGAGATTTGTTGTTTGGCTAAAACTATTGGAGACGAAAAATGTAAATAGTAATACAACGTACAGTTTCTTTGGCATTGGCAAAATTTAATCAGCAGACTTTAAATTGATCACAATGTTTAAAATTAAAAACCGGGTTTCATTTTATTTTTTTGAATGAAACCCGGCAATACAGTTTATAAAAAGAAAATTATTTCTGCACTATTACCTTATGGCTTTCGCTAACATTACTGTTCTGTATTTTTACAATGTATGTGCCGGCATATAGAGTTTCAATATTGAAATATACGATCGTCTGACCTTTATTTATTTTAGTTTGCTCCATCAGTTTTCCTTCTGCGTTATATAATTTCACATCCGTATCCTGTTCTAATAACCCTTTGTATTGAATAGCTATCAGATCAGAAGCAGGATTGGGTAATACAGTAAAGTGAAATGAATTTTCTTTTTTGTATAAGGCGATAATATTGGAGTAAGCAAATTTTCCATCACGGTCCACTTGTTTAAGACGATAGTATAACCTCCCTGTTGAAATATTTTTATCTGTAAAGCTGTAGCTGGAATTTTCTGATGTGTTGCCTGAAGCCGTAACGTTCCCGGCATTTTCAAAATGCAAACCATCTTTGCTGCGTTCAATTATAAAATGGCTGCTGTTAATTTCAGTGTTGGTTTGCCAGTTTAATATGGCTGTCGTGTTGTCTATTTTGCCTGTAAAAAATAAAAGGTTTATTGGTAATACAATGGGTGTGTAGATGGTAACTGCGTCTGTAATGCTGGCAACTTTTCTATTGGCCGATACGCCATAAAAGGTGGGGCCAACAACATATGGATAAGCCGAATTCCAGTTGGCATCCACGGTGGCAAAATAACAATAAATACCATCGGTATAATCAGGTGTTTTACAAACCCTTCCATTGTGTACATCTAAATAATCTTCCTGTGCTGCATGAGAAACATATTCGTAATCTTCCCTGAAATAACCCAATGGATAAGTAGCACTCACTGCCGGGCCATTTGTACGGGTGGTAATATTTCTTAACTGGTACCCTGATTTAATTCTTGTAATACCTCCACTGCCATCTGCATTTTTATAACCATAAGCACCATAAATAGGAAAGCCATCATAGGCAAAACCAATTAACGGCGAATGCTGTGTGCTGTCGATTGCATAAAGGCCATCTGCATCATACAAATTACAAATGGTGGATATTACATTCAGGTCAAGTTTAAAAGCAGAGGGGTTTTGATGATGATGATAATTACCCATGGCAGGATGCCCTTTGGCACAATCAAAACCTGCTCTTTCTGCTACAATAGCGTCCCTGTTCCATGCTTGTGTAGCCATGGGGCCGCCGGGGCATGGCGGATTGCCCGGGCCACCGCATAATGCATTGGTAGTATTATTCCAGGCCACACCATCACGGTAATCAAATAAAGCAACACCATTTATAAAAATACCAATGTTGCCGCCATTAGTGGCGGTTGCTGTGCCGGTATTTTGAACAGGGTTCAAAGGCATTCTGAAAATTGCATTCTGGTTAGTGGCATTGGAAGGATTGCCATCCTGGAAAGGCCCTGTTGGATAAGCAGGTACACCAGCAGTTTTGATATAAGCGAAGTTGGCAGAATAACTCACTTCCTGGCAATTAACTAAAATATTATTGGCAATAGTAGTAGAGTTTCCTGATGCATAATAAGAACCTGTTTGTGTAGTGTTTTGCAACCATTTGATTATCGCAGGATTGGTTTGCCCAAAACTGCTTAAGCAAGCCATTAAAAAAATCAGCAGTAAGTTCTTTTTTCCCATGTTAGATTTTTCTTTTTTTATTTAAACGATTTTATTAACTGATCCCTTCGGTGAGTTTAGTTTTTAGTTTGTTTATTCAAAACTCTGCTTATTCATCCCGGCGTGGGGGCGGCCCTTTTTTCTCTGTAGAAAAATAGAAAGCAAGGTCATTGGTGAGCTTATCAAAAGCTTCCATTTGTTCCGGCCTGCAAAGTTTTTTTATTTGTGTAAAATGATCGTAGTGTACCGATTCAATTCTTTTTTGTAATCCACTTAAAAGCCCTGTTAAAGAATCTTTGCCACTAAAGTTGTCGGTTTTCAGGGATTGGTAAAGCGTATTTTTTGTATCGCTGATGCTGTCTTTTAGTTCCCTTACCAACTTCCTGTGTTGGGCAATCAGCAGTTCATATTCGGCTACCTGTGTTTTATCAAAATGTAAGCGTTCAATAATAATTTTCTTTGGCCCTTCTCTTTTTTCAGGCGGCATTCCTTCTATTGGTGCTGGCGGTTTTTTAAGTAATAGAAAAGCAATAATGCCGGCATTAGTAAGCAGCAGGCCGATAACAGCAATACTTAATAATTTTATCTTACTCATTATACAGATCGTTTGTAGCGGAGAGGTTTAGTGAATTGACAATATTTTCAATCCCGGTATTTTTTTTGTCAGTAACAGCAGTTGGTTTAATAAGTATTGAAATATTGAATGCCAGCACAACAAGCGATGTAAAAGCAAAAGCCCATTTCCATT